>NZ_QJPL01000009.1:0-113205 GCF_003204205.1 Sanguibacteroides justesenii | reverse complement strand
ACTGCCGCGAGGTGGGAGAGTAGGTCGATGCCGAATTTAGGGAGAAGCCACGAGAGATCGTGGCTTTTTTTATTGTAGATTAAAATGATTAAGTGATTAAATGATTTGGTGATCGAGTGATTCAGTGATTCAAATCTCCTAATCATTATATCTCCCAATCCCTAAATCCTTTAATCTACCATCATCAATATTTCTAATATCAGATTTTTTCAATCTATACTTGTTATTATTTGGAATAAAATTCAATGGAATTTATTTGCGAATAACATATTTTTTTTAACTTTACAAGTGATATGTTTATTATAAACTTATACACTTTACGATTATGAAATCAAAAAAGTTAAAATTAATCTTGACCGTATGTATCGGTCTAACCCTTACGATCGTTGCTGCTGCCGCCGTGTATGTACTTTCTCCTCCTTCGCCTCCTCGAGCGCTTCGGATTGATGATATAACGCCAACCAGCTGTAAACTAAGTTTCTCACCGCCTGCAGATGATGGCGGATTACCTGTAACAGATTATATTATTGAAGTTAAGGATGCGCGTTTGGATTTATCTTGGGAAAGCTATGATTCAGTTACCACGACTGAATGTGCAATTAGGGATAGAGAGTCGGGTTCTCTTATGAAAATTCGAGTTAAAGCTAAAAATGCGGCTGGACTAAGCGATCCGTCAGATAAAATAGTGATACGATTTCCAAAAGTAAACTAAATTTATAATCATGAAGAAGAGGTACCGGTTTTTATGGCTTTTGTTCGGCATTTTTATTTTCGATAGTCACCTTGCCGTTTGTTCTTCTCCCCCTACGCGTTTGGATATGAAAAGGGATTTCACGGTGGTTGAAAAAGTGGAACTGAAGCCTTTCAAAACATACGACGGATTAAAAGCGTGGCATACCTGGATCATCGACGGCTCCCTGCTGTATGTCATAGACCATGATCCATGGAATGATTTGGGAACTTGTTATGATTTCGACACGGGAAAAAAATTATCCGTGCTTGCAAAACACGGGAAAGCTCCATACGAATTATCCGATAAGATATCCTACAAGACCATTCACGTGACAAAAGATTTTATCGTGTTTGTGCCTGCTAAAACGATTGCAAAGACAGTCTCTAATAAATATATTCCTGTTCGAGAAAACGCGATAAAGGTTTTCGCCAAAAAAGATATGATCAACAATGTTCCCGTGAAAGACAGGAAAGTGATCATTCCCGCGTTTCCGGACAGCGTTTGGGTAGAGCAGGCGACGATCCTCCCGAACGGGGCTATCGTGGCGATAATGCCTCCTCCTGCTCCGGACTTGCAAAAACTGGAAAAAGATGCCCGAACGGGTATGGAGAAGAAAACCCTGATGGTTCTCGGTCAGAAAGGGGTAACCTATCACGAAACACTCCCGGGTGACGGTTTCCCGGAATATAATCCTTCACTTGGTTCGAAGTTTACACCGTACGTCACGATGAAACGTTCTAACGCGAGAGGTCTTTTTAGAACGAGAGGCAACGATATGGCTGTTTTCGCCGTGGATGGTCAATTCATGTTATACACGTTCGATTTCAACAGCGGGAAGGTCAAAAACGTGAAAAGGTACACGGATATTTTACCTTTGAATGGTGGAAATGAGGTAGGTAACGACATGGGATTGCGTGTCGTGTGCCTGGAAGTGACCGATAACCATATTTTCTGCCTGGTAAGCGGTTATTTTAGCGAGGCGGATAAACAATCGAAGACCGACAGAAGTGCCGTATTCGTGTTTGACTGGAACCTGAAACCTATTAAGAAGTTTGAATTGCCAAAGCTAACCAAGGGGTACTACACGATTCCCATGGATGGAAGCGCGGTTTACTTCAAACAAGTCGACAAGGAAAACGACAAAAACACGCTGTTGTATAAAGCCGATTTGAAAATATAACGACATATAGTCAAAAATCATAAACTTTTGAAAACCGCATTAAAAACAATTGTCACTCACGAGAGCAAACTGGTGAGAAGAAACTGGTTATTCTACCTGTTTATTCTCGGGGTGTTCGGATTCATGGTCGGGTTCTTGATCCCCTGGAATGCCCGAAGCCTCCAGTGGTGGCAGGTGGTCCTCGCCTCGTCCCTCCCCGCGTACGGGTTTTATTTCTTGAACCTCTTTCAATCCATAGTGATCACTTTTTTAGTTTGTGACATCCAGCGCAAGCGGAAAAAAGCCGAAACGCGAGAAGTTCTTTTCACCAGACCCGTTGATAACGAGAAGGTATTCCTCGGGGAGGTATTAGGCATAATGATCCCGTTTCTCGCGGTCGATGTTATCTTCATGATTTCCTGCGGGATTATCCATGTCATCATTCCCGATTCACCCGTGAATCCCGGGGTGTACCTGTTTTACCTGCTGGTGCGCGTGATTCCCGCGCTCGTTTTTATCACCGGGTTAGCGTCGCTCGTGAACCGGTTGACCAAACACCCCCTTGTCAGCTGGATGATCCTGGTTGGGGCGCTCTACTTCTCGTGTGCTTACCTGACAAAACCCCTGCACGGGATGCTGGATTTCCGGGGAAGTTCGCTCACGGACTCTTTTTCCACCCTCGTGGGGTTCATAGACCTCGACGAAACGTTGCTACACCGGGGTGCCTTCTTGCTACTGGGAATTTCCTTACTTTGCTTTGCCGCCCCTCTTGCTAAAAGATTACCCGGAAAACCCCGTCGAAAAATTTATTTTGCTGCGGCCGCTTCCCTCCTCCTCGTGCTTTCCGTGGGACTGGGGGGCATCTACTTGAACAAGTTCCAAAACCGGAAGGAGAACAGGAACGCGTACCGGGAAACTTTCGCCGGGTATAACAAGTACCCCACCGTCCGCGTACTCACCCATGACATCGCGTGTCAGCCCGGGGGAGACCGCCTCTCGGCAACAAGCCGGATGGAGATACAAAATCAACGGAAAGTGAAAATGGAGCGATTTTTACTCTTCCTGAACCCGGGTCTTCGGATCAACAAGGTGGAAGTCGACGGGCTCAACATCCCCTGGCACCGGGAACATCAAGTCGTGGTCATCGAACGCCCCCTGGAGCCCGGCGAGCGTGTCGAGGTGACGATGGAATACGCGGGAGGCATCGACGAGGAGGTATACCAGGTGAACCTCCCCGACGAGGAGTTCTTCTCTCCCGTTAGTTACACCATGCACATCGAGAATTTGGGGAGGCGGTTGGCTTTCGTGTCGGGAGATTTCACGTTGCTGGTACCGGAAGTGATGTGGTACCCCATGGCCGTGCCCCCCGTGGGGTTGATGGCCTCCAGGGAGATGAATTTCACGCGTTACAGGCTACGGGTGAAGGATGCGGGGAACAAGGTCGTTTTATCCCAGGGAAAAACCTCCCGGGAGGGGGAGTATGTCACGTTCGAGAACCTGCAAAACCTGACCGGGATAAGCTTGTGTATCGGTAAATTCGAGAAAAGAACGGTCACCGTGGATTCCCTGACAGTGGAGCTTTACACCTACCCGGGAAACGACTTCTACATGAAAACCGTTGACGCGTATAAACCCCTGCGAAAAGGGGCGCCGGGACGGGAGCAAAGGATAGAGAGCATATTCCGTTCCTGTAAAGATATCATCGAGAAAAGCCAGGATTACCCCTATCCCTACAAGTATTTGAAATTAATCGAGGCACCCGCCTCTTTCCTGCATTACAACGGGCATTCTCTGTATCGTGATAACGCCCAGCCGGAAATCGTTTTCTTTAATGAACGATGGCCTCAAGAGGTAGAAAAACCCGGTGGCGATTGGGAAGAGTTGTTGTTAGACAAGTTACCCTACGCCTTGAAACACACGGGTATCGACAAGGTTTTCTCGGGACACACCCGTAGCGTGACATCCGACAAGTTCCGGGGGATGGATCTCCTGTACCGGCAAATGATGAACCCGCTATCGCTGAGGCTTACGGTAAAACCATCCATGCTCAAGTATATCGAGAAAAACGGCCTGGAAGGATGTATCACGGGAGAGTACAGCCAGGAACAGGAGGTTGCTATTTCTTTAAAGGTTTCCCACTTGTTGAGTTACTTGACGACGATAACCTCTTGGGACTCCTTGAGCCGGTTCATGGAAGAGTTTAACACGCGTACCTGCTTCCAGGAAGTGAATTTCGATTCGTTTATCGACGAGTTCGAACAACGTTTCGGGGAAAATATCCGGGATTATTTGGACGAGTGGTACACGAGTCGTGAGATTCCCCGGTTGCACGTTAAGGATCAATACAATAAAGTCACGGATCGATTAAAAATTATGGATTTCAAGGTGGGTAATATCAGCGAGACGGGTGGTATCGTCTCCGTCATCTCGTACGCGACTGATGACCTTGGAAGAAACCGGATATATCGTTGGCGGAGTTACCCGGTCAACCCCGGGGAATACAAGCGAATCGTCGTTCATGAAGATCGAAGGTATGAATTAATGCTCACGACAAATTTCTCGGGGAACCTGCCGGGAACTTTTTCATTTCAAAACGGGCAAACGATTAAATCCGGCACGATACCCGAAGAGGGGGTTACCCCGCTGAAGCGGGACGAATTCTATCCCCCGGGAGAGATTATCGTGGATAATGAAGATGAAAATTTCCATCTGATCGACTCCCCGGAGAAGCGGATGCAATTGGCGGATCTTATGAACCGAAAGAGAGGCGAGGGAGAATATAATTTGAGCTCTTGGAATACTAAAATAAACACGTGGGGTTCTCCTACTATTCCCATGTTGGTAAATAACTGTTACGGGAAATGTATACGTAGTCTCTATATCAAAAAAGCGGGTACCGGGAAGTTCAAGGCCGAATGGGTAGCGAACCTCCCGGAAGCGGGCAGGTACCAGATCTTTATTCATCGACCTCATTTGCTGAGCCATACCCGCGAGAACGAGACATTTCTTGCCGACTACCCGGGGATGAGAAATTACTACACGGTACACACTCCCGAGGGAGAAAAGGAGGTTGTCCTGGAGGTTGAAGAGGGAGATCCCGCCTGGGTATCGCTCGGTGTATTCAGCTTGCCGGCCGGGGTCTCCCGCGTGGTATTGGACGACCGGGGAGCTCCTCCCATCACGGCCAAGAACGGAGCAACGTATGTTCAGCTGGTGGTGGCTGACGCTGTCAAATGGGTGAAGCAAGAGTGATGATAAAGAAAATGAATAGATAAAAAATAACGTTATGAAGAGAAACAACATGAAATCATGGTTACTTACTTGCTTAGGCATGGTTTTCACGATCGTGACAATAGCCGGGGTAAGTGGAGTGCTTAGAGCTCCCCGGGGATCCGGTGTTCCGGAATATAGACGGACAGAAACGAGTATCAATATCACGTTCAAACCTCTCCAGGGAGACGGCGAGGAACCCGTCTCCCACCGGTATGTCGAATCCCGGGGCCCTTGGAATCTGGCATGGAAGTTCAGGGGGATGACCTCGACGTCCGAATACGAGGTGACAGCGATAAGGAAAGGAGCTTTGTCTGAATATCGCGGGACCGCCTCCAATGCGGCCGGTATGAGCAAAAGGTCAACAGTGTCTACCAGTTTTATAAAAATTTAATAGATTCATCAAGATTCAAGGTTCGTTGAATTTAACATCAAGTAATCATGAGAAAAAAGATAATACAATCACTTTTAGTTCCTTTAATCGGCCTCTTCATGTTCAGTTGCGACAACGCTGAAAAGTTCCCGCTGTCGAGCATAGACACGGATTTTGTTGTTGTCGGGAAGCTGGATTTTCAACGCTATAAAAATTTGACAGTCAAGCACGACAACTTTATGGATGACGTGATAACGACAAGCAATATTAACGTGATAGAAGACTCGGTGTTGTGGTTCGTCGAGCCCCTTGACCATGATGATTACGATGCTTGTATCTGTTATAACCTGAACACGGGGGAATCGTTGGCGTCGAGTGCGTCACCGGGGAGAGCACCCTACCAGATGGAAGGATTAACGGGGTTCAAGATTGCGGGGGATTCCGTCTACTTTTATGAAGGCCGGAACACGGTCAAGACCTTTAACAAGCAAGAGATTATTCGGGATGTTCCCATGGAGGAGAGGAAGTTCAGCGTAACGACTTTCCCGGATTCGGTTTGGGTATCCCGAATGACGAAATTGCCGAACGGCACGGTGATAGCTACCATTCGCCCGCCTTTTGAATTTGAAAAGAACAACGTGAACGGGATCAATAAAAACTCGGTGGTGGTTTGGGACCATCAAGCAATGAAGGGGTACCAGACCATCGACTACGCCAGTTTCGATGTCAAGAAAAGGAAGCGCACCGAGATCCCGGCGAACGACCTCATCAAGTGGACTTACGCGCAAGGCTTTATCGAGACACGAGGTAACGACTTGGCCGTGATCGCCTCCAGCGACCAGTTCATGTTATACACGTTCGACGTGACCACGGGTAAGGTGGTGAACGAGAAGAGATACACGCTGGTTCAATACGCTAATGAAGAGTTCTGTTTCTTATCAACCAACGACATGCGGCAGAGTATTTTAGCCATGGAAGCGAACGACTCGTACATCGTGTGCAAGGTGGGTGGTTATTTTAATGCAGAAGATAAAGAGTATGAAGTGTATAAAGAGGCCATTTTCGTGTTCGACTGGAACCTGAATCCGATCAAGCGTTTCGATTTGCCCGATTTAGGTCCCAAGGGGTACTTTTCGATATCGAATGATGCCCGCTCGGTGTATTTCAATGATTACGCGGCCGAAGAGGATGAGTTCTTTAAACTCACGCTGCATAAAGCGGATTTAGCGTTATGATTTATCATTCGGGCGGCCATTGTCTGGCCGCCCGACTTTTGAGAAACATCGTCTGTGCAACAAAGCGTCGTGGCATGATTTGTCCATCTTTTTAATCCTCCGATCATTATATCATTCAATCCCAAAAATTCCTTAATCTTTTAATCATTAACCAACATTTGTCATTTGTCATTTTTTTCTTTTATCTTTGATTTCAAATGAAGTTTAGGACCAACAATATTATTTTGATGGGCTTTGTTTTATTAGCCCTTTTCCTTGTGGCCATTTATTTGATCGGAGACAAGATAGGTTCCGTATGGAATCGGTTGAGTAATGATTTTGTTATGGATCAATGTCGTTATCGATCGCAAACTATTGCTTATGAATTTAAGAAGACGGAGCAATTGCAACGGGTAGTCCGGGAATTTTTTACTTCCAAAAAGTGGCAGGAGGAGGAGGAGTTGTTTTCTTCTTTGATGATTATACCTCAATTGGACACGAAACTGAGCCGGATATGGTATTTTGTGGATGGAGAGAATATATTGAATGTATTGGATAAAGATACGACCTCTTTTTATAAATATAAATTGTCGGAAAGGAAGCAGTCGGAATTTAGAGAGATGATAGATACGCTCCAGAATGATCGTTATAGCGGGACCTATAATGATGCTGGAAAAATTTATTGGACCACGGTAGATGTTATTAGGAATAAAAAATGGGGAGATGTGCTTTTAGGCTTTGATATCTCTTTACCGGATTTGCATACCTATTTTTCGGAGATAACGGCCATATTCCGGAGTTATGTTTTTATCGTCAATGAAAAGGGTACTATTCTCTCTCATCCGGATGAACGTTTATTGGGGCAAAAGCTGATGGAGAAAGAAGAGTTGGATTCGATAAAGCAGGTATTGAAAGAAAAGAAGGAGTTGCGTATTTTGGCGAACTCTGCTTATTTGAAGGTTCCTGTAGTAAGGGTCTATTTTCCGTTGGAAGTAGGAAATGAACGCTGGATCATAGGAGTGAATGTTCCTCAATTTGTTTATAGCGAACAAACCGAAGAATTCCATCGTTATGCTATTATTATCGCGTTGATTACTATTTTGATATTTACGGTGTTACTCTTCCTCGCGCAACATAAATGGCGAAAGGAGTATCGATTGAGGCGTAAGGTGGAGCGGGAGTCTGTCGAGTTGAACTTGCAACAGTTGAAAAATCAGATCAATCCTCATTTTCTTTTTAATTCTTTAAATTCGTTGAGTGCTTTGATTGGAACCGATACGGTATTGGCCAAAGAATTTGTTTTGAAGTTATCAAAAGTATACCGTTATCTTTTGGAAAAAAGAAATGTCAGTTTGGCCACCGTCAGAGACGAATTGGAATTTACCCGTCAATACTACTTTTTACAGAAAATACGGTTTGGCGAGTCTTTGGAGTTGATATTCGATATCGATTCCGATGTATTCGACCTGAAGATCCCGACCATGAGTCTGCAAACGTTGGTCGAGAATGCGATAAAACATAACCAGGTAACCGTACAAAAACCTCTCTGGATAAAAATATACGTGTTCGACGATTGTGTCGTCGTTGAAAATAATTACCAGCCTCGTACCGAATCTACGGTTGAATCGATAGGTGTAGGCTTGGAACGTATTCGAAAAATGTATGAATTTTACGGGCGTTCCGGCTTTGAATTCAGTAGTACAGGTGCTTATTTTATATGCAAATTGCCATTGTTAAGCGTTGATTCATAAGGAGAAACAATGAATTTTCGTTTCGTGGTATTTTTTCTGTTATTCACTCCTTCGTTTTAGGCATTCACTCCTTTTTTATTTCGTTTTTTTCAATAATAGGGTATTATTGTAAAAGATGAATAGGCTCATGATAACTATTATAAAGACAAAAACTATGATTACAACGAAAACCTTTATTGTATGTATGACGGTATTGACGTCGTTTTTCTTTCTTCCTGCCGAAGGAGCGGTTAGAAACAGGCATAAGAAAAAGGAGGTTAAAACGGATACTGCGGTTACCAAAAACAAATACGATGAATTATTGAATAAAGCCAAGACGGCGGAAGGTATGATAAAAATTCATACAGTCGGTAATGACTATTATTTTGAGATAGCCGATTCTTTATTGGGACGGGATATTCTGATTGTAAACAAAGTATCCGGAGTTCCTGGAGCTTTGAATGACGCCGGACTGAATAAGGGAATGGAGTACGATGACAAGATTGTTCGTTTTTATAAGGACGAGGCTTTAAATAAGGTTTGGGTAACGACCTACGACCCGAGGGTAAGCGTTCCGGAGGGGGATGCAATCAGTCAGTCGGTCAAAGATAATTACCGGGAGTCTGTGATCGAATACTTTCCGATCGAAGCTTATGGAAAAGATTCGACGACGGTCGTATTTAAAGTGAACAAGATTTTTGACGGTAGCGAGAAAAGTATAAATGATTTGTATAATAGTATCTCTTTGGGAACGTCTGTAAAAAGAGATCTATCGAAGATATTGAGCGTGAAAGTTTTTCCGAAAAATGTGGTGGTAAAGGCGTTAATGACGACGCAGGTGACAGATGGGGCCGTTTCGGTCCCATTAACCGTTGAAACGACAACAAATCTTGTGCTTTTGGATAAAGAGCCGATGAAGCCCCGTTTTGCGGATCCGAGAGTTGGTTTTTTCAGTACGGAACGTATTTATTTTAATGACAAACAACAAGCGGTGGAACGACGGGAGCTTGTACATCGTTGGAGATTGGAACCGAAACCGGAAGACGTTGAAAAATACAAACGGGGAGAGTTGGTTGAGCCGGTGAAACAAATTGTATTTTACATCGATCCGGCCACGCCGAAGCAATGGCGTGAAGAGATAATAGCCGGTGTTTATGACTGGCAGGCGGCTTTTGAAGCGGCCGGATTTAAAAACGCCGTTGTTGCCAAAGAAGTGCCTGCCGATGCGACGGATTTTGATATCGAGGATGTACGTTATTCTGTAATCACTTATGCCGCTTCGGAACAGGCAAATGCGATGGGACCTTCGGTTGTCGATCCTCGTTCCGGAGAGATTATTGAAGCGGATGTGGTATGGTGGCATAATGTAATGAGTCTGTTACATACCTGGATGAGAGTTCAGACAGCAGCAATCGATCCGAGCGTCCGCGGAAATAAATTGAGCGATGAACACATGGCAAGTGCTATTCGCTTTGTTTCTTCCCATGAGGTAGGACATACCTTCGGATTGAAACATAATATGGGAGCCTCCTCTTCTTTCCCGGTAGATTCGTTAAGATCGCCCGAATTTACGTCTAAGATGGGAGGTACGGCAAGTTCCATTATGGATTACGCTCGTTTTAATTATGTGGCGCAACCGGAGGATGGCGTAACGGAGATTACCCCGAAGATCGGCATGTATGATAAGTTTGCCATTCGGTGGGCTTATCGTTGGTTGGATGTTGCGACTCCTCAAGAGGAATTACCTGTTTTGAACGATTGGATACGGGAGCATGAGGGCGATCCGATGTATTGGTACGGAGAACAACAAGATCCCCGGGATCCGATCGATCCCCGTTCTCAGGATGAAGATTTGGGAGACGATATCGTGAAAGCCAACCGTTACGGAATAAAGAATCTGAAACGGATCGTTCCCCATATTCAGGAGTGGACGGAGGAAGAGGGACAAGGTTATTTCGAGGCAGGTAAATTGTTGATGGCCGTGATTAATCAATGGAAAATGTACGGGGATCATGTAACGGCAAATGTAGGGGGGATTTACATTAACAATCCCGTAAAAGGAAGTTCGGAAGACCGTTATATTCCCGTGCCCAAAGGCATCCAGAAAGAGAGCGTAAAATATCTTATCGAAGAGGTCTTTACGGTTCCCGAATGGTTGTTCGGAGCGGAAGTATGGAAAAAAAGCTACCCGATACAATCGGGAGTCGAATACTCTCCGTACACGGTTGTCAGGGAGTTGCAGTACGCTACTTTTTATAATTTGTTGAAAGACGATCGTTTGATGAGAATGTATGATGCGGAAGCGACTTTAGGTAGAGAGAAATGTTATACACCGGAAGAGTTGTTTGCCGATTTGCACAAAGCTGTTTTCAAAGGAACTTTAGCCGGACGTAGTTTGTCCGTTTATGAACGTATGGCTCAAAAAAATTATATCGATGCCATCATCGTGAGTTCAAACAAAGCAGTAGAGAAAACTACGAAAAAGGCTCTTCGCGGGGATGAAACAGGGTGTTGTTTTGCATCCCGGAGGCCCGCTTTCACGTTAGATCTGCAGGAAGATGTACGGATTCGGGTGTTGCATTTCTATTCCATGGGAAGAGTTTCCGAGGCCGTATCTGTGAAACGGGGAGAGTTGCTGAAGGTATTGAAATTGGCGGAGAACCGTCGTGCTACGGGTGATGTGGCGACACGACACCATTATGAGGACTTGATTATACGCGTAAAAGAGGCGTTGAATATGCGATAATAGAAAAGAATAACCAAGATGTGTACTTGCGTTCAGAAAACTACAATTTAAAACAAACGAAAATGAGAAAAATTTTATTGTTAATTGCTCTGTTCTGTCCGCTTATGATATTTGCCCAAAAGGACAAGGATATCAGAATAATTAAAGGCGAGGTGTTGGATTCGATCACCAAAGAACCTTTGATTGGAGCGACAGTATTTATTGACCCTGAAGCGGTCGAGGCGAAAAATTTCACCCCGCAGGGGACGGCTACGGATTTGGAAGGTCGTTTTGAGATGAAGTTACCGAAAGCGGTGAAATACGTGATGGTTAGTTATATAGGATACCTTACCCAGAAGGTGGATGTCAGCAAAGGAGAGGATTTTAAGATTCTTCTGAAGTTGGATCAGAAGCAGTTGGATGAAGTGGTCGTTTATTCGACCGGTTATCAACAGTTGGATAAGAGAAAGGTTACTTCTTCGATGGTAAAAGTGGATATGGACGATATTAAAAGAGTCGGGGTTGCCAGTGTCGATCAGTTGTTGGAGGGACAAGTTGCCGGAATGACGTCAATTCCTACGAATGGCGCTCCGGGTGCTCCTAATAAAATGCGTATCCGCAGTACGGTTTCCTTGACCGGAAGTACCGATCCATTATGGGTGATGGACGGAATGATTCTGGAGGGGAACGATATTCCGGCCAATTTTAGTGATAAAGATAATATTGACGAACTGTATAATACTTCCATCGCGGGAGTGAACCCGGCGGATATCCAGGATATCACGGTATTGAAAGATGCCGCGGCTACGGCTATTTATGGCGCTCGTGCCGCTAATGGAGTGATCGTTATTACCACTAAAAAAGGTGCTAAAGGTAAACCGAGGGTAAACTTTTCAGGAGGTGTTTTTTATACCTTGAAGCCGGATTTGGGTAAGTTGAGGTTGATGAATGCTTCCGAGAAAGTGGATTTTGAACTGGATATCGCTTCCCGGAGTGATTTGGATTATAGGAGCGAATACGGGGAAGTTTCCCGTATCTTGTCCCGGTACGGTCAATTGGATGCTCTTCGTCAGAATGGTTTCAGCGGTATATCCTCTGATGCTCAATCGGAGATAAATGCGTTACGTAATATCAATACGGACTGGGGAGATGTGATATACCGGAATGCCGTGAACCAACAATACAATTTAAGCGTATCCGGAGGTTCTGATTTAGCCAGATACTATTTTTCAGGAGGATATTATAACGAGGAAGGAACAACTCGCGGTACCGATTTCGAACGTTATAATTTAACGATGAAGACCGATTTCGATTTGTTTAAAAATTTCAATGTGGGAGTCTCTTTGTTCATTACAGACAGTAAAAGGAAAAGTTATTTGACCGATGCAGACGCTTTTATTAATCCTGCTTATTACTCTCGTACGGCCAATCCGTATCTGAGGGTAAGAGATGAAAATGGAGACTACGTGTATGATAAGGATATAGAGGGATATAGCGGACGGCACTTGGATTTTAATTTTGTCGAGGAGATGAACAATACCGATTATACCTTAAAAAACCGTTCCATAAAGCCGATGATCTCTATCGATTACAAGGTGGCTTCCTGGTTAAAACTGCAAACTCAATTCTCTATGCAGTTGGAACATACCGCTTCGGAAAAAATTGCCGATCAAAATACCTATTATGTTAGAAAATACAGGGAGAAGGCCAGAAATGGCGAGGGAGTCTCTTTCTTGCCGGATGGAGGTATTATCCAGAATGCGACGACGGATATGAACCAGTATCAGTGGAAAATTCAGGGAGAGTTCGATAAGGTTTTTGCCGATAAACATGCTGTCGATGTGATGATGGGATTGGAAATGCGGGGAAGTAAAACAACCGATATTCAAACGAAAGGCTTCGGTTACGATCCGAACTCTTTGACGACCAAACCGCTGGTATTTCCAGAGGGAAATACGATGATAAACGATGCCTCTTTCCGTCAATATAAGAAGACGTTCAATGAAGATCGATTCCTCTCTTATTATATGACGGCATCCTACACGTATGATTATCGTTATACATTCTTCGGCAGCTTGCGTTATGACGGATCCAATATGTTCGGTGTCGACCGGAAATATAAATATTTACCGTTGTGGTCTGTTTCTGCTGCCTGGAACATCAATCAGGAAAGTTTCTTAAGCAACGTGGAGTGGATATCCGATTTGAAATTAAGAGCCTCTTACGGAATTCAGGGGAACGTGGATAAAAATACTTCACCTGAGATTGTAGGAGAATGGGGTAACATAACGATTCTTCCCGGGAATAACGAGTCCAATATTACCGTGAGTTCTCCGCCTAATCAATATTTGCGTTGGGAAAAAACAAAGAACTGGAACGGAGGATTGGATGTAGCCGTCTTGAATAATCGGATCGCTCTCAGCGTGGATGTATACCATCGGGTGAGTGATGATTTGATCGGTATACGGGCTTTACCCGGAGAAAACGGTTTTAACTACTCGACGATGAACTGGGCGAAGCTGACCAACAAGGGATATGAGTTTTCATTGTCTACGGTTAACGTGAAGACCAAAGATTTCAGATGGGCGATGGATTTCAATATCGCTCATAACAAAAGTAAAATCAATAAAATCAACGTGAGGGAAAATTCGTACGAACCTTCAAGAGAGGGTTATTCCGTGGGAGCTGTATTCTCCTTGAAAACAGCCGGATTGGACGAGAACGGTTTACCCGTATTTTTGAATAAGCAAGGAGAAAAAGTTTCATTCTACGATTTTTATGGATTGGAGTACGGATATATGATGGGAGGTTTTATTCCTTTCCTGAAGAGTAATTTGACGGCGGAAGAATACCGGAATCTGTTTACCTATGAAGGAACAACGGAACCGAAATTTACCGGGGGATGGATCAACCGGTTCTATTATAAGAATTTTGACTTGACGGTATCCGCTTCCTTTATTTTGGACCAGACCGTTCAGGAAACCCCGTTCTACAATCCGACTTCGACCTCTCCGGGACAAAACTATTCCAAGAAAATGCTGGATGTGTGGTCTCCGAGTAATCCGAACGGGAAATACCCCCGGATTTTAGGAACAAACACGGAGGGAGCGGATAATTGGGCTTACCAATGGATCGGAGGAATGGACCAGGGTTCTTCTTTTAAAAATTATGATATCTGGTTTAAGCAGATGAGTTATATGAGAATCAACAGTATCCGCCTGGGATATACAATACCCGAGAATGCCATGAAAAGGATCGGTTTTGCTTCCGCACGGGTAAGCTTCGAGGCTCGTAATCCATTTGTTTTCGGCGGAAGTTATAAAGGGTATTTCGATCCGGAGACCTATGGAAGTATGTATGCTCAACCGTTGGCAAAAACCTTCTCTTGTGGCCTTGATTTAACATTTTAATTAGGAAGAATATATGATGAAATATATACAATATATCGTAGTTTCACTGGTTCTGTTTACATCATGTAATTATTTGGATGTGGAACCGGTAGGGAAAGTGATTCCTGATGAGATTTCCGAGTTTCGTGCATTATTGACCACGGCTTACGGTACTTATCCCCAATATAAACGTTTGTTGACGGTTCGTTCGGATGAAGTTTTTCCGGATGCGTACGGGTTATCCTACGAAGACCATATTGACCTGGCGACTTGGAATGACGAAAATCCGGATCCGATTACCCCGACTTATCCTTGGACGGATGCTTATAAGACGATATTTTATGCCAATAGTGTTATCGAAGGCGTGATGGATGCCAAAGAGGATGTGAAAACGGATACGAGAGAACAATTATTGGCAGAAGCCTATTGCCTGAGAGCTTACGTGCATTTCGACCTGTTGAATCTTTACGCGAAATGGTATACCCCGGAAACTGCAACTTCGGACAGAGGCATTCCGCTTTATTTGACGATAGATATCGGACAGGAATTCGTGCCTTCAAGCGTAGAGAATGTATACAAGCAGATCGTATCCGATATCGAGGAGGCCGGGAAATATATGCAGGTAGAGGAACAGCCTGCGGCTACTCGTTATCGTTTTTCCAAGAAATCCTTAAAGGCTTTTGAAGCAAGGGTACGTTTATATCGGGGCGAATGGGAGTTGGCACAAAAAGCTGCCGAAGATATTTTACCTCAATGTCCTTTGGAAGATATTGTAACAGGGACGGTAAAACCTTGGACAAGCGAGTCTAAGGAGGCTATCCTTTCTATGGAACAAGTTTCCAGTACGGTGATTCGGGAGGATATGTATGTTTTGGATAACGTTTTGAGTAAATACAATATGGATAAAGAGGGTGAGGTATATAAAGATGCGCGTATAGGACTCTATCTACGACCCGGTTATGTAGCCGCTTATGCCGGAAAAGGAGGGACACAGGGAGAAAAGGTAAGTTTTCGCAGTTCGGAAATCTATTTGATTGCCGCAGAGGCTGCAGCTCGCCAAGACGGTAAATTGTCGATAGCAAAAAGTTATTTGTTGACTTTGCTGAAAAATCGGTTGCAAAATAGTTATTACAATGAAAAGGCTACTGAAATTGAAGCTATGAATCAACAGCAATTGATCGACGAGATCATGAACGAGCGTGCCCGGGAATTGATATTCGAGGGACATCGTTGGTTCGATTTGCGGCGTACGACTCGCCCCGAGATCGTGAAAGTTTATTTTGATGCCAATTTTGATATGCATACGGCTACGTTGCAACAGGATGATCCTAAATATATTATTCCGTACCCGGAGGAGGCTATCCAGAATAATCCAAATTTGGGTGGAAGATAAGTAGTAATTAAAAACCAAGAGGGAAAAGCAGTGAACGAAAGTTCACTGCTTTTTTAATTTGCGATTGTCAATCGTTATTATTTTATCTATTTTTGTGAATAGGGAGGGTAAAGGCTCTGAATTAAAATCGATAGATATGAATGCTGTTATCATTGAAGATGAGTGTTTGGCTGCAACTGAATTGGAAACGCTTTTAAAAGAGGTTGCTCCGGACATTAAAATAGAGGTGAAATTAGATTCGGTGGCGGATAGTGTGAAATGGTTGAAAAAGAACCGGACGGATTTGATTTTTATGGATATTCATTTGGGTGATGGACAAAGTTTCGATATTTTCGAGCAGGTAGAGATCCATGTTCCGGTCATTTTTATTACGGCTTACGATGAATATGCCTTGAAAGCTTTTAAATATCAGGGAATTGATTATATCTTAAAACCGTTCGACAAAGAGGAACTGCAACGGGCCTTGTCGAAATTAGGCACACTTCGTTCCGATTCCGCCCCTTTCCCGACAGCCTCCTTGTCTGTTTTTCAGGAGCGTTTTCTGGTAACCGTCGGTGCCAAGATGAGATCTGTTGCGGTACAGGAGGTCGCTTATTTTATGGCAGACGGGAAGTACCTTATCCTTTTTACCCGGGATGGACAGAACTATATTCTGGATCAGACCATAAGCGGCATAGAAACCAAGTTGAATCCCCTTCATTTCTTCAAAATAAACCGGAAATTTATTATCAATTTTGCGGCAATTAAAGAGATGGTTCGCTATTCCAATAGCCGGATCAAAGTTATTTTGTCGCCGCTCCCTCCCGACGGTATAGAATCGATTGTCAGTACGGATCGAATACAAGAGTTTAAGCAATGGTTAAACAGATAAAAGAATTTAGTGATTAGGGGATTGACTGTTAATCACTAAATCCCCTAATCACTGAATCGTCCATTAAATAAGGTATGGACTTAAATATTTTACTAATAAATAACCGCCGCCTAAAAGCCAGACATAGAGGACTAATGCCAGAATAAACGGTTTTGCTCCTGCTTTTTTAAATTTTTCAATACTCGTTTCTGCCCCGAGAGCCGTCATGGCCATGGTTAATAAAAAGGTATCGAAGTCATTGATAAAACCGATGACCGGTTGAGGCAAGAGATTAAAAGAATTGAATCCGATCACGATCAGAAAACCGAAAGCGAACCAGGGCACTGTGATCTTTTGTCCTCCGGTTTGTTGTTTGTTTTTATTTTTTCTGGCCCGGGCTACCAAATAACTTACGATCAGTAAAACGGGAACAAGCATGATGACCCGGATCATTTTGACGATAATGGAAACTGCCGCGATCTCTTCTCCCATGGCATTTCCTGCTCCCACGACATGAGCTACTTCATGCAGCGTTGAACCGGTATATATTCCCATTTGTTCGGGATTTAAATCCACGATACCGCTTTTATAGAGCATGGGGTAGATGAACATGGAGATGGTTCCGAAGATAACGACAGTAGATATGGCCACGGCCGTTTTGTAAGGTTTGGCTTTTATGGTCGATTCGGCTCCCAGAATGGCGGCCGCTCCGCATATTCCGCTTCCGATAGAGGTCAGCAAAGCTATGCCTTTATCCATTTTGAGCAGTTTGCCGATAAGTACGCCTCCGTATATCGTAATCGTTACGACGACGGCATCAATCAAAATGGCCGGTAAGCCTACGGCTACAACGTTTTGAAACGTCAGCCTGAATCCGTATAGAATAATTCCTAAGCGCAAGATTTTTTTAGAACAAAATAAGATTCCCGGGACCCACGTCGCCGGTAATCTGTTTCGTAAACTATTGGCATATAGCATACCTAAAATAATACCCACGATAAGGGGGCTAAAAGACAGTTTTTTTACGAAGGGAAATTCACTAATGTAAAATGCTGCACAGGAGAATAAGGCGATCAATAAAACGCCGTGGAGCATATTGCCTCTTTTTTCACTTAATTTCATTGTATTGAACTTATTAATATTGTTGGTTTAATCTCTTTTTAAATCCGGTGCGAAGAAACTAAATTTTTTTACGAAACATAAGATATAAATTGTTATTCGGTATAACTTTTATTTATGGAGAAAGAGTAAAACAAGATCATATGGTAAAGGTTTCATCTGTTTGAGAGTATTGATTCTTCATTTCTGTTATGTGTAATATGTTTATTATTAGAGATATAATATATTTTTTATAAAAAAAAGAGTTTTTCATTCCCCATAAAAACGGTTTTTTGTGTTATATAAGTAGCGAACGATGAGTTATTCTTAAAAGGATCGTTTATTGATGCTACGCTTTTTTTGATATACAATTCCCCGATACTTTCCAAAAAAAATACCATTTACCTAATTACCAGCTAATTAATATATATTCACGCAAATTCTATACTTGTTGTTTTACTGTGTCAATAAACGATGGTTTATGGCCATTATTTGATGTTTTTTATAAACAAGTTGCATAACTAAAACAAACAATTTATGAAGAAAATTCTGACATTGTACCGGAGGAATCCCGGGAGATTAAAAAAAGGGGGAGTCATCTTCGGTTGGGCATTACTATTCGTTTTGTCGGGTGTATTGAATGTTCGCGGTGCGGAGAGTCTCAAACTCGATCGAGAGGTGAAATTGTCCATGAAAAATGTTTTTTTGAAAGATGTCATGTGGGCGATAGAACACCAGACGAAATTCATTTTCATGTATAACGAAGAGGATCTGGATAAGGTCGGTAAAGTGAATGTCGAGGTACGGGCTTCCGATATCGAGGAGATTCTAAACGTTTGCCTGAAGGGTACGGGATTGACTTACGTGATTCAGGACGCCGTGATCGTGTTGAAACCCGTGATAGAAGACAAAAAAACCAAGAAAATCAAAGTTGCTGGAAAGGTGACTGACGAGAAAAAAGTACCCTTGCCGGGAGTCACGGTATTGATAAAGGGAACGACTTTGGGAACGGCCACAGGTGTGGATGGAAAATACTCCTTGTCGTTACCGGACGTGAAGAATATCACGTTGGTATTTTCCTTTTTAAGCATGAAAACCCAGGAGATCAAGTACACGGGACAGGATACGATTAACGTGGTCATGAAAGAGGATTTACAGAAGTTGGAGGATGTGGTGGTAACCGGTTATTTGAAATTGAAAAAAGAGAGTTTTACCGGGAATGCGACGACCGTAACGAGGGATCAATTGCTGAAGACCAATAACAAGAACGTGATTGCGGCACTTCAGGCGTTCGATCCCTCTTTCCGGATCAAGGAGAATAAACTGTTCGGATCGGACCCGAATGCCCTACCCGAGTTCACGATCCGGGGTGAGGGAAGTCTCGGAATCGAGCGGGGATTGGATGTGGAAAAAAATCGTCGAACACAACGTACCGCGTTGAAGGATAACCCGAATCTGCCCATCTTTATCTTAGACGGGTTCGAGGTTGCCGTTCAGAAAATATACGATATGGACATGAACCGGATCGAGAGCATGACCATTTTGAAAGATGCGGCAGCCACGGCCATGTACGGTTCCCGGGCGGCCAACGGGGTCGTCGTGGTTACCACCGTACCTCCTGTACCCGGAGAGTTGCGGGTATCTTACAATTTTACCGGGGGAGCGGAGTTCCCGGATCTTTCGGATTACAATTTATGTAATGCCGAGGAGAAGTTAGTGGTGGAAAAATTATCCGGAAAATACATTCAGGAGGATGGCGACGCCGGGATGCAATTATTAAAAGATCTTCTTTACAACGATTTGGTAAACGAGGTACGTCGCGGGGTAAAGACCGATTGGTTGGCCCAACCCCTGCAAAACGTGTTCAATCACTCGCATAGTTTGAATGTTTCCGGGGGAGTGGAAAGTATCCGTTACGGTTTGGACCTGAATTACGGGACGCATAACGGGGCGATGATCGGTTCTTACCGGGACAATGCCGGGGCCGATTTGACGTTGGATTACCGGAATAAAGGGTGGTTGCAGATCATGAACTCCGTTTCATTTAACGTGACACGCTCACAGGACTCTCCTTACGGATCGTTCGATACTTATGCCAAATTACAACCCTATTACGCTCCTTATTCGAACGACGGGGAGTTGTTAGTCAGGCTAAAGAACGATGAGGTTAACCCGCTTTACAAGGCCAAGCGATTGGGAAGCTACACGGGTAGGTCGCGTTTGAACGATTTGACCAATAATTTCAGTATTAATCTTACGATTTTACAGGGATTCACGTTTAAAGGTCAACTTTCGTTGACAAAGACCGATTCGGAAACGGAATCTTTCCGGGATCCGAAGGACCCCTTTTTCAGCACGGCTCCGACCCGGGAACGGGGTGTTTTGTCTGTTTCCGACGATAAAAGTTTTAACTGGAATGTAAATGCCATGCTGTATTACAACCGTTCTATCGGGAAACACTTTATCAACGCGACGGCCGGTTTAAACGTACGGGAGACTCACGGGAAAAGTACCTCTATGCGGTACAAGGGATTTCAGTTGAGTAATTTGCACTCTCCGACCTATGCGGCCATGCAGGACGGTAAGGCAAGTGTCTCTTCCGATAAGAGTCGTTTGTTGGGAATTTTAGCTTCCGTCAACTATTCCTACAATAATATCTACCTGTTCGACGGCTCTTTCCGTTTGGACGGGTCGTCCAAGTTCGGTAAGGACAAGCGTTTTGCTCCCTTCTGGTCTGTCGGGGCGGGTATGAACGTGCATAATACCGAGTGGTTGAAAGATCATTGGCTGATCAGTACCTTGCGGGTGCGGGGAACTTACGGGGTTACCGGCAACGTGAATTTCCCTCCTTACGCGGCCATCTCGACCTATAAGACCTCGGACAAGTGGTATTATGCCACCCCTTCCAATACCCTGATCGCCTTGGGCAACCCGAAGTTAACCTGGGAGAAGACCTATACCGTGGATTTCGGAATGAACTTAGGGTTGTTTAACGAGCGGTATTATCTTGAATTCAGCTATTACCGGAAAGATACTAAAAATCAGTTGGAACAACTCTCGATACGTACCTCTTCCGGCTTCTCCGGTTTTTACACGAATGCCGGTTCTGTCCGGAACAAGGGATTCGAGATAAGAGTGAATGCTACGGTTTTACAAACCAGGGATTGGACGGTGGCTTTAACCGGAACTTTAGCTTCCAACACGAATAGAATCACGAAATTAGGACAGGAAGCCGAGCGATACAACAAAAATATCCAGGATTTTCATAATAGTAAAAATGAGATGGGAGGAGAGGGAGAATATAAAGAGTTGCTTTATATCCCTTTAACCCAGTATTACGTGGGAGCTTCCACCACGGCTATTTATGCGGTGCCTTCCTACGGTATCGATCCGTC
Organism: Sanguibacteroides justesenii; assembly: GCF_003204205.1. Taxonomy (NCBI): domain Bacteria; kingdom Pseudomonadati; phylum Bacteroidota; class Bacteroidia; order Bacteroidales; family Porphyromonadaceae; genus Sanguibacteroides; species Sanguibacteroides justesenii. The sequence continues at coordinate 91,876 of NZ_QJPL01000009.1, read as the reverse complement.
GAACGGGCAGGAGTTGTTCCGGAAAAGAAACGGGAGGAGTACCTATGTCTGGAATGCGGCGGATGAGGTGGTCGTGGGAGATAAAAGCCCCGATGCGCAAGGATCTTTCGGGATCAACATCGGTTGGAAAGGTTTCTACGTGAATACCACTTTCCTTTACCAGTGGGGAGCACAGGATTATAACGAGACGTTGATCAAAAAAGTGGAAGAGGCGGATATCGACGGGGGAAACGTGGATCGACGGGTATTGACGGAGCGTTGGAAACGGCCGGGCGATATCGCTCCTTTCTTTGATTTGAAAGCGAAAAAGCAGACACAGCCGACTTCCCGTTTTGTTCAGGACAATGATTACGTTGCCTTTAGCGGTCTTTCCTGTGGTTACGATTTCAATCAGGAGCTGATTCGCAAATTCCGTTTGACCTCTTTGGGACTGCGCTTTAACGCGAACGATATTTGCCGGTGGTCGACGATACGGCAGGAACGGGGAACCAGTTATCCCTATGCCAAGAATTACAGTTTTACCTTGACGTTAGGTTTCTAATTTTAAAATGAAAGAATCATGAAAATAAAGATACAAATCATTCTTTTGATCTCCGGGCTGTTTTTCGGTTCTTGTAGGGATTGGCTCGATCTGCAACCGGAAGGAGAGGCAACCAGTGACGAGTTGTTTGCTACCGGCGACGGTTACCGTTCCGTTTTGGCCGGGATCTATCAGGCGATGACGTCCAAAAATTTGTACGGGGTGGAACTACAATTCGGTATCGTGGATTGTATCTCCCGGCAATATACCTGGGATTGGCAATACTCGGACGACGGGAAAAGCATGTATCGGAACGCCAGGAGTTTCGACTATTACAATGTTTCGTTAAGGCCGACTATCGATGCGATTTGGAAAGACGGCTTTAACGTGGTGGCCAACGCGAACAATTTGTTACAAAACGTGGAGAAGGCCTCCCCGGACCTGTTTGCCGGGGGAGAGACGGAGCGTAGATTGATCATGGGTGAGGCCTATGCCTGCCGGGCTTTGATGCATTTCGATATCGTACGGCTTTTTGCCCCGGCATTGATCCATGACGACGGCGAAAAGCGGGTGCCTTACGTGGAAGAGACTCCCAATATCCAGCCCGATGGAATCGCGTTAAAACCTTTTCTGGATAAGGTGATCCGGGATTTGAAAACCGCCCGTGCGTTGACCGTTCAATTCGATACTTCGGCTTTGGGCATGAGCATGAGCGCTACCGGAAAAACCCGTTTCGAGGGCATCGTGGAATCCGGAATGGAGGGGTTTAATAAAGAGAACACGATAGACGGTTTTTATACCGGGCGGGGATACCGGTTGAGCTATTACGCGATTACCGCTTTGTTGGCAAGGGTGTACCAATACGCCGGGATGTACGAGGAGGCTTTCCAGATGGCGGATACCGTGTTGAAATTTAAAGCGAAAGGGGTAAATGGGGCTTCTTATGACATGTTCTCTACCGAACAGTTTTGGGCGATTCAGAATGACGATAACGAACGAAAGGAGGATTTGAAACTCACCTCCAATCTGATCTTTGCTCTCTATAACGAGGAGGCTTACAACGACTATAACCTTGGAGATTTTTTCCGGAAAGAGGCCAGTGGAATGACACAAGGCAATTGGCTCGCTCTGGATGAGAGAAAGCAAAAGATATTTCTGAACCCGAGTGATTCCTATGACGAATCTCAGATGGATATTCGTTCCCGCTATCTTCTGTTTCAACCGGGAGGTTTATGGGGATATAAAATATCAGCCAAATGGTATTGTAGCGATGACACGAAAATACGCCGGAAGAATGTTCAGGTCCTTCCCGTTATCCGGGCCACGGAGATGCGCTACATTATGGCCGAGTGTTATGCGCGTAAGGGGCAATTTACCCAGGCATACGATATCTTGAATACCGTTCGCCGCAACAGAAGTACCTTTGCCGATGTCGGAGGTGGTGTCTGGGCCACGATGAATGATCTTCCGGTAGCTACCGACTACGCCGCTTTTCAGCGGGATTTGGTTCGCGACGCGCAACGGGAATGGATATCCGAGGGACAGTTGTTCTATCTCTACAAGCGCTTAGGAGCCAAGCTATTTATGCAAGAGGGAGAAGAACGGGAATTGAGTAAATCCGAGTACATGTTTCCGCTACCGGATAATCAAAGTATGTAATCTAAAACGACACGAGATATGAAAAAATATTTGTTATACAGTATGATGATTTGGATCGCTTTCTTTACGGCTTGTGAGGAACAATATATCGAGCCTTTCGGAGATCGGCACGAGGTGTATTTTAAGCGATTTTTTAAAGATGAAGAGGCTCCGGGAACGGCAAAGGCCGATTCCACGAACGTGACTTTCTTTTTTGCCAAGCCTACGGATACGTACGTGATGGCGGAGCTGGTAGTGGTGCTTGCCGGAAGACCCCTGACCAAAGACTTGAATTTCGGGTTGAGGGTAGTAAAAGAGATGACAACGGCTAATCAGGACGAATACGAACTGGCGGATTCCTACACGTTTCATGCCGGACCGCTCGCGGAAGATTTGGATATGTTTCAAGACACGATTCGAATCCGGATGAATAAAAGCGATCGTTTGGGCAGTATGGAGAATGGGGTACGTTTAGTCGTGGAGTTAGTACCGGGCGACGGGTTGGCCGTGGGCCAGTTCGAGCGTTCCCGGGCGGTGATCCATTTCACGAAAGACGCCGTGAAACCGGAATGGTGGGACCGGGAGGTGGAATTTTACTCTCTGGGCTCCTATTCGTCCTTAAAATACAGGACTTTCTTGGAGAACATCGAGGGGGCGTACGATTTGAACGCGGAGATGGTCAGGGATCGTCCGGATAAGGTCCGGAAATTGGTTATCGCTTTTAAAGAATGGTTGGCCGACCATCCGATATGGGATGAAGAGAATAATGAATGGATGTCTGTTAATGTTTAACGTGTTAAATAAGATGGTATGAATTATATAAAACTATGCGGTCTGTTGTTTTTTCTTGGCTTTTTGTCGGGATGTTTTAATGACGAGGGCAATTATACCTATACGGAGTTAAACCCTCCTCAATGGATACAGGATTTTAGTAAGACACCGGAGTATATATCCGGTTGGGCCGGTAAAGGAGAAACCATGGTGTTCCATGGGAGTCATATGTTTACCTGGGGATCGGATTCCGCCGCTCGAGCGAAAGAGGTTCGGTATGAATGGAAACTAAACGGAGTCGTGATCGGCGATCAGTTGGATATGGAGCTTCCCACGGATTCGGTATTTCAAAAGTTGGGTTTGGATGCTTATACCAATTCGGACGCTATCTGGGGAACTTTTACGGTGATCGAGAAAGAGACAGGCGTCTCCTTCCCGGCCCGGTTGTTTGTATCGATTTATTCTGCTTTTGCCCCGAATGACTGGTTTATCTTGTCGGAAGACGGAAATAACACGAAGTTTTCGGCCATCTGCCGACGGATCGTGACGGAACAAGGCAAACAAAAAGTGGTGTATGTGTTAAAGGACAACGCTTACGAGGAGATTAATGGCGGAAAGCTCCCCGGTAAACCGGTTCAGTTGGGAATGGAGACCGCCCGGGATATCAGTCCCTCGGGAGCCTGCGTGGTGATTACGGACCAGGTGGCTTACGAGGTGAATATCCAGAACATGGAGAAGGTGGGAGAGATAAAGGATCAGTTTTTAGACGGTACACCCCCGAACTTCATGGTTTCCGATTTACGGGAAAAAGCACCCCAAACTTCAGGACAGGAGAGTGCCTGTACCTTTGTGGCCACGGTAGACGGAAGGGTGTTTTACCGGGTAAAGTCTCCCAATTATTTGGGAGGACAATACCTGTCGGAACCGTACGTGATAGACGATAGAGGGTATAAAATCACCAAGTTCGGGCATTCTAAGTACGGGGGCGTTATTCCCTGCTACGATGAAAAAAACCGGAGAGTGGTGATGGCGACGACCTGGCGGGATGGAGGGTCTTTCCAAGGCGACAATCCTCCCATTTGGCGGACGCGGATGGTTCCCGCGAAAACACATTATGGAGCCCCCGTGTCCGGATTCCCCGAAGGTACGGAGGTGTTGTATTTGACGGAAAAAAACCATATCAGTTGGGGATATGGCGGACCGAAACTGTTATTTACCGTTTATTATAACGATCCCACGATGGATAATCGAACGTTGGTCGGAGATTTTTCTTTCAGCACGCAGTCTGAAACAATATTCCGTACGACCTTCGAGCGTTGGTTCTATCTTCCGGTAAGACTGGATGCCTCGTCGGTGTTTTTGGTAAGTGCCAATAACCGTCCTTCACTTAACTATAATGAAAAGGCCATGTACCGCGATTTCTACACGGTAGGCGACAAACTCTATTACCTGCAACGTTCGACCTCCTATATCGAGAGTGCGGATCAAAGAAAATTTATGACCTTTAACGCCACCTTCCCTTCCAAGATTACGGCTTTGGCGTATGCTTTTTACCAAACGGATCAGATTTTCGTGGGATGTGAGGACGGAAGTATCTATTGTTACGATATCAATAATATCGAAAATCCGAGACTGTTGTTCCAAAAGAAATTAAACGGGAAGATTTCCGTGGTAAAACAGATCGGTTGGCATACCAGTAATCACGATTGGTATTAAAAAATTCCGGTATGTTGCATTTGTAGATTATGAAAAGAGCTGCCGAATTTTCGGCAGCTCTTGTTTGCTTAGTTGTTTTTGTATAGAGTTTTGCGTTTTAATTAACACCTTGCAGAACAATACCTACGCTGATGGCAAAACTTTGTGTCGCGGGAATTCTGCCGTTTCCGGCTTTGGTGCCGTAAGAATATCTGAATCCCAAGTTAAAGGCGAATTGATCGTTTAATTCTATCAAAGTTCCGATTTCCGGGGCAAAGGCGAATTGCCATCTGGACTCCGTCGAAGAGAACTGTCCCACGTCTAATTTCAATTCCGTCCAGCTCGTACCGATTCCTATACCGAAATAGGGTCTGAAAAGGGTGTTGCTTTCCGTGAACCAATAGCGGCCGATTGCCATAATGGGTACCGTATTTACATAACGGTATTGATGACCGGTAATGGTGTGTATATCGCTATTTCCTTTAAAGTAGAAATCTGCTGTTTGTACACCTTTGTTTTTGTAAAACGTGTTCCAACCCACCATACCTCCGATAGAGAATTGTTCACTTAAGAAATAGTGGTATTCCAAATCAATACCTCTGAAGCTCATTTTACCCGTGAAGTCGTTGATTTTTCCGATTGGAACTGACATCTGGTAGTTTAAATTCAGCATCTGTCCTTTTACAAGGGGACTAAGACCGAATAATATCAATGATATAAATAATAGTTTTCTCATAATCTTTTGCTTTAAAAATTGACAATAAGGATGTTCTTTTACTGGGCGTTACCACTTTTCAGGTAAGGCGATTGAGTGAAGCATTGATTAATAGTGGAGGTCATCCGGTTCAGAATAGATTGCTCAGAACCTTGTAAAATTCCGTCGGCTACGCCGCTCCATAGAACGGGAACTTTTTTAGTACTGGTCGTCGTAGCATCGGTGGCGATCATATCAATCACGATAGATCCGCTTCTATAGGAATAGACAGCAACAGGATACCACGGGTAAGAAGGACCCCAACCCGGACCCCAACCTGAACCCCAAATCCAATTCCATCCTGGATACCATCCCCAGTAATCATACCAATAGTTGGCTCCGTAATAGTAATTTACATTTGAGAAGGCAGAAACCGTCACGATAAAACTCGGTTGATTTATCTCGGTTTGCTCCATGTAGGTATATCCCTTATCTTCAAAATTTTTCTTTACCAAATCTAAAATTTGGGCATCGAACTTGTGATTGGGAGTTTCTCCCTTAGCCACGAAATAAACAATCGTATCCGGGAGTGAAAAGGTGGTGTACTTCGTAAAATCTGCACTCTTGTCATAATTCGTTATGGCAACATCCATCTCATCCACGTCATCCGCACCTCCCGGATAACATGAAATCATCAGCTGTGCAAACAATCCAATGAAAGATAATAATAATAAACGTTTCATACTTAGTTAGTTTTAGTTTAACAATTGTTGCTATTCTATAATTCCAATGTGTTATAACAAGTGTTACCATTAGCACTTGTTTGGTTGTATACGCTTGCCTTAACGATTGGTTTCAGAAAGCAGAATTTTTTTTTGAAATAGGATAGGAGCGATCTGCCTTATTCCGGGGTAGTTGCTATAATCAGGCGGTAGTTGTGATCTTTGGCGATATTCATTACTTTGACGATCTGTTCTAATGGAACAGACTTGTCCGCCTGCAAGGAAATACAGGGTTTGTCCTGATCTTTCAGCTCTTCGACTAACTTACTTTCAAGCTTGGAAAAAGGAATTACCTTTTCGTTTAGGTAGAAAGTATGGTTTTTATCGATAGAAACAACCGTAACCGGTTTTTCAGAAGTCTGATTTGTACTTTCGGGCAGTTCCAGGCGTAAAGCATTGGGGTTAATCAGTGTCGAGGAGACCATAAAAAAGATCAATAGCAAAAACACGATGTCGGTCATGGACGACATGTTGAAGTTCGGATTTATTTTGCTACTGCGTTTGATGGACATAATTGATTTAGTGATTTAGTGATTCTGTGATTCTGTGATTTAGTGATTTAATGATTGTGTGATTAAAAGGTTTAGTGATGGGGTGATTCCTGTTTTTTTAACCGGATCAGCAGGTCGATGAGTTCGGAGTTATACCGTTCCATGTGCAGGACGATTTTATCAATCCGGGAAACTAAGTAGTTATAAGCCAAGTATCCGATGATCCCGACGATCAATCCGGCCACGGTCGTGATCATGGCCGTATATATACCCCTCGACAACAGACTGATGTCGATATTGTTGCCGGCCATGGCCATGTCGTAGAATGCCTGAACCATTCCGACTACTGTTCCTAAAAATCCGATCATGGGAGCTGTACCTGCGCAAGTTGCCAGGGTTGCTAATCCTTTTTCCAGGGTTGCTACCTCGTAGTTTGCCGTATTTTCCATGGACTCGCGAATCTCTCCCGGCGCCTCCCGTCTCAATAGAATACCTTTTCTTATGATTTTGGCCAAAGGGGTATTTTCCGTATCACAGTCGGTTAAAGCTCCTTCTATGTCTTTTTTTTGTATTTTTTCTTGAATCAGTTGCATGAATGCTTCATCTCCCGTTCCTGTTTTCCGAAGAATCCAAAATCTTTCGCAAGCGATGTAAATGGCGATAATCGATAGAATAAAGATAGGGATCATTAACCATCCCCCTTTGACAACCAACCCCCATAGGCTCATATCCATATCTGCCGCTTTTGCTGCCGGGGCCGCTATTTGTATTATCCAATTGTTCATGCACTTATTTTTTGATAATCTTTCTTAAAAGTGTTGCGAAGATAATGTGGTTTTTGCGAAAACACAAATTCCCTTATGGAATTGTACGTGCGGATTGGGAGGGACTATAAAAGTATTACCAACTCTTTTTCTTGTTTTTTACACAATATTGCAATAATTTATTGGCGTACGGATCTAAATAGCCCTGTTTATGAATCGCATACAATTCCCGGGAGATTTCCAACTCTTGTATATCGATGATTTTTAGTTTTCCGGAAGCTAACTCTTCCCGGATGCTGAACACTGAAACGAGAGCATAGCAATCCGAATGTTTCAGGTATTGTTTGATTCCTTCGGTTGTTCCGATCGTAATCTGCTGGTTCAACTCTTCCATGCGGATATTTGATTTGGCTAACTGTTGCTGAATGATTTTATAAGTTCCGGAACCGTTTTCCCTGAACACGAATTTCAGTTGTTTTAGTTCTTCCAAAGTGATGACCTCCTTGCTCGGGTTTCGGGTTGAGGTAACCAATACGATCTCGTCCTGTAAAAAAGGTATGTAGTGAATATCCGGTTCGGAGGGAGATCCTTCGATAAAGGCTAACTGGATGTTGCGGTGTAGGATTTCCTGTTCGATCTGGTTGGTATTTCCGCTGATCAGGTTAATCCTGATATGCGGGAAACGCTCGCGGAACGGGGCTAACATTCCCGGTAAGATGTATTGTGACAGCGTCGTGCTGGCACCGATAGACAGAGTACCGGAAAATTCATGTTTCATTTGATGGATGCCGAATTCGATCTCCCGCTCTTTATCCAATAAATCTTCACTTTTTTCCAATAAATACTTTCCTGCCGGAGTCAACACGAAACGTCCTTTTTCCCGTTCGAAAAGAGTGACTTCCAATTCTTTTTCCAACTCTTTTATGCTTTTGGATATGGCCGGCTGGGAAAGATGCAGCTCTTCGGCAGCCTTTGTCGTGCTCAGGTATTTTGCCGTGTGATAGAATATCGTGAGTTTGTGATCTAACATAATGAGTCGAATTAAATTACGCAACGCAAGACTTTTTAACCGGTTTTGTTTAACAGAGTCCTTATTTCAAGTTTTATTTATTCGAAACAAATATACTATTTTCAAAATAACCGCTGATCTTATGATCGGTATTTCTCCATAAATTATTCACGTTAGCACTTTGGTAGCACTTTGGGACGGGGTTAAAGTGCTATCGAATCGACTTTTCTGCTTGATCGACCACGAAAGCAATAGATGGAGAAATAAAAAGATTTCATAAACTTTATAAGCACCGCAAACGTTATCTATATTCATGTATTTTGATTTTTGGTATGATATTTGAAGATTACGATTATCCGAATTATTAGATTCGATCTGCTTGGCGGTTAGAAGAAATCAGCGATTCGGCGTGTTAATTTTCATTTGCTTTTCCCGATAATTTTTAATACCTTGAGGCCGTTTTTTCAGAGAGTTAAGAGACAATGAAAAGTTAAAAAATGGGGATGGAAAAATACTATTTCAATACACATATATATGGAGAATAAATTAGATGTTTTAACGAAGAAACTTTACGACGAGGGGGTGGATAAAGCACGTCAGGAGGCGGATGAGATCCTCGCGAAAGCAAGACAAGAGGCCGAGAAGATTATAGCCGAGGCCAAGGCTAAAGCAGACGAAATGCATGCTACAGCCAATACGGATATCAGTAATTTGAAGAAAAAGGCAGAATCCGAGATGAATTTAAGCGTGAGACAAGCGATTGCCGCGTTAAAATTGTCCGTTACGGAGCTGATTTCGGGGAAAGTTGCCGGAGAGATGGCAAAAGTCGGATTTGAGGAGAAGACATTTGTTCAGGAGTTGTTGATGACAATCGTAAAAAAATGGGATATCTCATCCGGGAATTTAAATTTGGAAGTGATCCTTTCGGATGATGAGAAAACTCAATTTGAATCTTTTGTTGCGACCAAATACAAAGAACTTCTGGATAAGGGCTTACGTGTAAAAGCCGGCAATGTGGAAGGTGAATTTGTTATTCAGCCGAAAGACGGAGGTTATCAGATTACTTTCTCGGAAGAACTGTTTGAGGCATTCTTCTCTCAATACATGAGGAGTTTCACGAAAGAACTTCTTTATAAAAATTAATGAATCATGAGATGGTGTGATTATGTGATTGAATGATTTGGAGATTATGCGTTTTAATCATGAAATCATAAAATGGCAGAATCCAGAATCGTAAAATAAAACTGAGAGGGATGATATTAAAAAATGGTTACTACTGTTTGATTGCCGGTTTGCCGGAGATCGCTTGGGATGATCGGAAATTGGCAATATCTGTCAGTAATCTGCGGGAGTTGGCTCAAAACGATTTGAGCAAAAAAGATATGGAACTTTTGAATCTGTTCTTTCTTCCGGCAGATCATGTACAGATTCTTCGTCTGTTGACGAAGCAGGAGCCTGACCCTACTCTTTCGACGGTATATCCTTTAAAGCAACTCGAAGATGAGATTGCCGAACCTACCTCTTCTTTACTTCCTTATTTGAATCAATTTATAGCTGATTTTAAAGGAGAACATCTGAAATACGATGTAGCTCCTGAAAATGTGTTGAGTTGGATGTATTACGATTATTTATTGAAATCCGGAAACTCTTTTGTGAGACGATACGCGGAATTTTCAATGAATGTCAAGAATCTGATCACCGCGTTGAATTGTCGGAAATACGGAAAAGAGATAGAGAAAGAGGTGATCGGGAACAATGCTTTCGCTAAAGCGTTGCGTACGTCCAATTCGAAAGATTTTGGCTTGGCTATGGATTATCCTTACGTGGATAAGGTGATATCTTTAATGGCTAATCCTAATTTGGTGGAAAGGGAGCGGGGGTTGGATTTGTTGCATTGGGACTTTATAGAGGAAGCCGTTGTTTTCGAGTATTTTTCCGTGGAGAAGGTTTTGAGCTTTATGTTGCAATTGATGATTATTGAAAGATGGAGCAAGATGAGTTCGGAGTCCGGACGTAAGGTATTCATGGAGATGGTCGAGAAGTTCAGGCATAGTTTTGAATTCACGGAGGAGTTCAAATGATTTTAAATTTTACAAGGGAAGAATTCCCGGAAATTTAAGATGGAGAGATTAAAAATTAAAAATTGAAAAATGGATAAAACACAAGGAAAAGTTCATAGTATTATATCCAACCTCGTGCTTGTGCGTACCGAAGGCCCGGTTTCCCAGAATGAGATTTGTTTCATTCTGATGGGTAACGAGAGGCTGATGGCGGAGGTCATCAAGGTCGTTGGAGATATTGCTTATGTGCAGGTATTTGAAAGTACGCGTGGTTTGAAACCCGGTACGTTGGTAGAATTTGAAAACCATATGTTGGAAGTCACCTTGGGACCGGGGTTGCTATCGAAGAATTTCGACGGTTTGCAAAATGACCTGGATAAGATGACCGGAGTTTTCTTAAAACGAGGAGAATACACGAATCCGTTGGAAGTCGATAAAAAATGGAGTTTTACTCCTTTGGCTAAACCGGGAGATAGGGTAAAAGCCGGAGACTGGTTAGGAAACGTGAAAGAGAATTGGTTGGACCATAAGATTATGGTTCCCTTTAAGATGCAAGGCGAATACACGGTAGTTTCCGTCGCTGATGCCGGAGAGTATACGATTGAAGATACGATTGCCATCGTAAAAGACGAAAACGGTAAAGAGTTTCCGTTGACGATGACACAGAAGTGGCCGGTGAAGGTCGCCGTAAGAAATTACGTGGATAAGCCGCGTCCTTTCCGTCAGATGGAAACGGGAGTACGGGTAATCGACACGATGAATCCGATTTTAGAGGGAGGTACCGGATTTATTCCCGGTCCGTTCGGAACGGGTAAAACGGTATTGCAACATGCTCTTTCCCGTTTTGCCGATGCGGATATTATCATCATGGCTGCTTGCGGTGAACGGGCTAATGAGGTTGTAGAAATTTTCACGGAGTTCCCCGAGTTGGAAGACCCTCGCTCGGGACGTAAATTATACGAGAGAACGACGATCATTGCCAATACCTCCAACATGCCCGTGGCTGCCCGTGAAGCCTCGGTTTACACGGCTATGACCATCGGTGAATATTATCGTTCCATGGGGATGAAAGTCCTTTTGCTGGCGGACTCTACCTCTCGTTGGGCTCAGGCTTTGCGTGAGATGTCCAATCGTATGGAGGAACTTCCGGGACAGGATGCTTTCCCTATGGACTTGTCTGCCATTATTTCAAATTTCTACGCTCGTGCCGGAATGGTCTACCTGAATAACGGGAAAACCGGTTCTGTCACTTTTATCGGTACGGTATCTCCCGCGGGAGGTAACTTGAAAGAGCCGGTTACGGAATCTACGAAGAAGGTAGCCCGTTGTTTTTACGCTCTTTCGCAGGCTCGTGCGGATGCCAAGCGTTATCCGGCCATCGATACGTTGGAGTCTTATTCCAAATACTTAGAGTATCCGGAGTTCATGGAGTTTGCAAAGAAGAATATTTCGGATCATTGGATCGCCGATGTAAACGAAGCGCGGAATATGTTGGTTCGTGGACGGGAAACTGCCGAACAGATCGATATCCTGGGGGATGACGGTGTACCTTTGGAGTATCATTTGATTTACTGGAAATCGGAATTGATAGACTTTGTTATTTTGCAACAAGATGCATTTGATAATATCGACGGTTCGACCTCTATGGAGCGTCAGAAGTATATGTTGAATGCCGTGTTGGATGTCGTGCGTTCCGATTTTGATTTTGACTCCTTTGAAGAGGTAAATCCCTATTTCAAACGTATCATTAACGGGTTTAAACAGATGAACTATTCCGAGTTCCAGTCTGAACACTTTAAGAAATACGAGGCAGAAGTGAAGGAAATTATTAACGAGAGAAAAAAAAATGATTAAAAGATTTTGTGATTGAATTACTGAATCGCAGAATCTGCAATCACCGAATCGTTAGGTTATAAAAATTAAAATTTGATTATGTCAGTTGCTTTTCAAAAAGTTTACACGAAGATCACCCAGATCACGAAAGCCACGTGTTCACTGAAAGCTCAGGGCGTCGGAAATGACGAGTTAGCTATCGTGAACGGCCGTTTGGCTCAGGTCGTGAAAATCTGGGGAGATGATATAACCCTTCAGGTGTTCTCCGGAACGGAAGGGATTCCGACAAATGCAGAAGTGACGTTTCTCGGAAAGGCACCTACTTTAAAAGTCGGAGAAGATTTATGCGGTCGTTTTTTCAACGCGTTTGGAGATCCGATCGACGGGGGTCCGGCTATCGACGGCGATGAACGTGAAATCGGCGGTCCTTCCGTGAATCCGGTACGCCGAAAACAACCTTCCGAATTGATAGCCACGGGTATAGCGGGTATCGACTTAAATAATACTTTGGTATCGGGACAGAAGATTCCGTTTTTTGCGGACCCGGATCAGCCCTATAATCAAGTAATGGCCAACGTGGCTTTGCGTGCGCAGGCCGACCGGATTATTTTGGGGGGAATGGGATTGACGAATGATGACTACTTGTATTTTAAGAATTTGTTTGACAACGCCGGGGTTTTGGATCGTATCGTCAGCTTCGTGAATACGACGGAGGCGCCTCCCGTGGAGCGTTTGTTGGTTCCGGATATGGCGTTGACTGCTGCCGAGTATTTTGCCGTGGATAAAAATGAGAAGGTATTGGTATTGTTGACGGATATGACTCTGTACGCGGATGCCTTGAGTATCGTGTCCAACCGTATGGATCAGATCCCTTCTAAAGACTCTATGCCCGGTTCGCTTTATTCCGATTTGGCGAAAATTTACGAGAAAGCCGTACAATTCCCGGCAGGTGGTTCTATTACGATTATCGCGGTAACCACTCTTTCCGGGGGAGATATTACACATGCTATCCCTGACAATACCGGATACATTACGGAGGGACAATTGTTCTTGCGTAAAGATACGGAAATCGGTAAGGTTATCGTCGATCCTTTCCGAAGCTTGTCCCGCTTGAAACAATTGGTGATCGGTAAGAAAACCCGTAAGGACCATCCGCAGGTTATGAATGCCGCTATTCGTCTGTATGCCGATGCTGCCAATGCCCGGACCAAAATGGAGAACGGATTCGATTTGACGGATTATGACCGCCGGACTCTCGATTTCGCGAAAGAGTATTCGAACGATTTGTTGGCCATCGACGTCAACATCTCCACCGACCAGATGTTGGATACGGCTTGGACTTTGTTCCGGAAGTATTTCAACCGCTCGGAATTGGGAATCAAGGCGGAAATAGTAGAAGAATTTGGCGGATATAAAGATTATGTGATTAAGTGATTATGTGATTAGGGGATTATGTTATTAGGTGATTATGAATCAGATCGAGTTTAAACGTAGAACCAAGCAATTAGGCTTAGATGTCATTCGGATGGTTGAAAAATTTCCGGAAACACGTTTGGCATGGATTGTAAAAGATCAAATTCTACGATCTGCTTTGTCGGTAGGAGCCAATTATCGAGCAGTTTGTCGGGCTAAATCTGATAAGGATTTCATTAATAAAATGAGGATTGTAGAGGAAGAAGCGGATGAAACTGCCTATTGGTTCGAAATAATCGAAGAATCTGAATTATTGCCTGTTGAGGAATTAATTGCATTGAAGACGGAGATTAATGAAATAATATCAATGGTGGTAATTTCTATTCGAACCAAAAATGCCGGTATGAATAGATAATCACGGAATCACTATATCATCCAATCAAAGAATCATGATATATGGAATAGAAATCTGAATTTAATATTTTGAAAGGTGGCAATAAAATTTCAATACAATAAAACTTCGCTTCAGGGGTTGGATAAACAACTGAAGATGCGGGTGCGGGCGTTGCCTACCATCAAAAATAAGGAGTCCGCATTACGGTCGGAAGTGAAAAAGGCAAAGCAAGTTGCCGACGAGTTTGACGAGAAGTTGGAAGAGACTTTGAATCAATTACATGATATGTTACAACTTTACGACGAGTATTCGAAAGATATTCTCGTGGTGAAGGAGGTAAATATGTCTGTAAAGAAAATTGCCGGAGTAAAAACCCCTGTCTTGGACGGGGTGGAATACGAGGTAAAGGATTTCAGCTTGTTTAACCGGCCGGGGTGGTTCCTTGACGGGGTACAATACATCAAAGAGGTGGTCGATATCGCTTTGGAAAGGGAGTTTTACATGCGTAAAATGGAGTTATTGGATAAGGCGAGGAAGAAGACCACTCAGAAGGTGAATTTGTACGAGAAAGTACAGATCCCCGGATTCCAGGAGGCAATCCGGAAGATTAAGCGTTTCTTGGAGGATGAGGAGAATCTTTCCAAGTCTTCGCAAAAGATCGTGAAAAACCGTAAAATGATGGAGGCAGAGTCATGATAGTACCTATGAAAAAAATATCCCTGTTGATTTTTTATAAAGAATATCAGCAATTTCTCGAGGAACTTCGGGAAAAGGGAGTGGTTCATATCCATGAAAATGTAGAGCGTTCGGCCGAGGATAAAGCCTTGCAGACCAAGTTGATGCTGATCAAACAGGCTGGCGAGATGATTATGCGATTGGAAAATCGGAACGCGACCGATCAGAAGGAAAAAGTCGACGTTGCCGACGATCAGTTGTTGGAGTATTTGGATAACAGCTATCGTCGTTTAGAGCAAATCGATCAGGAATTGGCCTATGTCCAGAAAGAATACGCGCAATATCGTCCTTGGGGAGATTTTTCCAGAGACCGGATCGAGGGATTGAAAAAGGCAGGCTGGGAGCTTCGTTTCTTTACGGTACAGGACCAGAAATTCGATACCGCATGGGAAGGGCTTTACAATGCCGTTGTGGTAAACGAGATGATGGGACAGAAGTATTTCGTGACGGTGACACCTGTTGGAACGAAAGTGGATTTGGAGGCAGATCCCTTCGTGTTTCCGACGGAATCGGCGGAAAAATTGGCTGGAGAGATGGAGCGTTTACGAAAAGAGGCTTTAACGTTGAATCAGAAATTAGATCGGGAAGCGGAGGATGCGATCCATCGTTTAAAGGATTATCGGTTGCATGTCGGTGAGATCGTGGACGAATTGAAGGTTGAAGATGCGGCGAGGGCTTTGGTTGAAGAGAAAGTCATCGCTTTGGAAGGGTGGATTCCGGCAGAGAAGGAAGAGGAGATGAAAAAATTTTTAGAGACCAAGGATACTTATTTCGAATTTAGCCGGCCGACACCAGAGGATGATGTGCCTGTTTTATTGCGTAATAATGCTTATACCCGTTTATTCGAGCCGATCACCCGGATGTTTGCTTTACCGAACTATAACGAATTGGATCCTACCCCGTTTTTAGCTCCTTTCTTCATGCTGTTTTTCGGCTTGTGTATGGGAGACGGAGGATATGGTTTGTTGATTTGGGCCGTATGTTTCTGGTTGGGGCGGAAGGCTAAACCGGAGCTGAAAGGGTATCTCGTGTTAGGACAAATTTTGGGTATTACCACCATTGTAGTGGGTATTCTTACCGGATCGTTTTTCGGTATCGCCCTTGATTCCGTTGAATGGCCTTGGCTGAAAGGCGTGAAAGAGTACTTTTTGACGGAAGCGAATTATGGAAAATACCTCGGGGGCTATAATCCGATGATGGTACTTGCAGTTGTAGTCGGGATTGTACAGATCCTTTTCGGAATGTGCATCAGTGCGGCTAAATTGACGAAGCAGTACGGCTTTAAGTACGCTATGTCGACAATTGCCTGGGTCGTGGTGATCCTTATGGGGATCGTTTTGCTCGGTCTTCCGGCATTGGGAATGACATTACCTCTCGTGTTGACCTATGTTTTGTACGGTATCGTCGGTATATGTGCTATCGTTATTCTCTTTATGAATTCTCCGGGCAAAGGAGTGTTCACGAATCTCGGTTCGGCTTTATGGGGAACCTACAATATGGCAACCGGCTTGTTGGGAGATACCTTGTCTTATATCCGTCTTTTTGCTTTGGGTTTGACAGGTAGTATTTTAGGCGGTGTATTTAATACGCTTGCTTTCGAATTGACCTCGTCATTACCTTTTGTCGTTCAATTTATAGCCGCCTTTTTGATCCTGCTGATCGGACACTCGATAAATTTCGGTTTGTGTATGATCGGGGCTTTCGTGCATCCGATGCGACTCACTTTCGTGGAGTTTTACAAGAATGCCAGTTTTGAAGGAGGGGGTAAACAATATGAACCTTTTAGGAAAAAAGTAGCTTAATTAGAAAATAGAAATTATTAGAAATAACAAATTAATCGTTTTAAATTATGGAACCAATTTTATTAGCTTATTTAGGAATTGCATTGATGGTAGCATTGTCAGGTGTTGGTAGTGCTTATGGTGTTACAATTTGCGGTAATGCTGCCGTGGGGGCTTTAAAGAAAAACCCGACGGCTTCCGGTCAATATATCGGTCTGTCCGCTTTGCCTTCTTCTCAGGGATTGTACGGATTCGTGGGATACTTCCTGTTGAGTAGTCATTTGAATCCTGCTATGGATTGGGGCGTTGCTTCCGCTATATTCGGTGCGGGTATCGGTCTTGGGTTGGTAGCCTTCTTTTCGGCTATTCGTCAGGCACAGGTTTGTGCGAACGGTATTATCGCTATCGGTAGCGGATACAATGTATTCGGAACTACGATGGTATTGGCCGTGTTCCCCGAGTTGTACGCGATCTTGGGATTGTTGGTATTGATTCTTATTTCCGGTTTGATTCCCGCCTAATCACGGTATAATATAGATGGACGAGGCCGTTTGAAAAACTCAAACGGCCTCGTCGTTTTATAACAGGTCTCTGTTCCTTGTGTTAATATTATTGTAATACTCGGTAAAAAGCTTACATTTGCATGTATATAATATAATAATTTATTATAAGCATGGCATAATGGAAGAACTTTTTGACGGTCAAACTTTCGAAAAGCTATTTAGTAAGCATTTTTCCAACCTTACGGGTTTTGCGTATAATTATGTAAGGGATGAGGAGATAGCGAAAGATATCGTACACGATGCTTTTTTATTGCTATGGAATAAACGGAAATGTTTGAATCCGGTATATCCTGTAAAATCTTACCTGTTTGCTTTGGCGCAGCATAAGGCATTGAATTATTTAAGGCATTTAAGCGTGGTGAAAACAAGCGAATACGAATTGGAAACGTTATTTGATTCGGCAGCCGGGGAATTGGATGAACACGAGAAACGTCTTGTTCGCTTGGAAGAGCAATTGTGTCTGTTATCGGAAATGCAACATGATGTTTTGATCAAATGTGTGGTGGAAGGGAAGAAATACAAAGAGGTCGCGGAAGAACTCGGAATTAGTTTAAATACCGTTAAAACACATCTTGCCCGAGCGTTAAGATTTTTGCGCAATGAATTAGAAGACCGTGTGATTATGTTTTTCATCCGGTATAAATAATCCGGTTTATGCTTCGCATTCTGTTTTATTTAATGTAGAATTTTAATTGTTTTGGTTGTTTTGTACATTCAATTTCGTAGAAGTTACGTTCTTCTAAATTTTCAATACGCATTAATAAAGGTAATGAGACCAACTTAAGGAAAATTAGTACCTAAGGCTTGGGGTGTAACTTTATATCTTTCTTCGGGAATTTTATTCTCCGTAATAGGCTCAACACTGTTGAGCCTTTCCGAATATGTTAAATAAAATTGTCTGAACCTTTTTATATTCGGATACGAAAACCCACTTCCAAAGTTTTCCGTCAACCGTATGGAGAGTGTTTTTAGCGCAGACTTGCCATATTGAGCTCTTTCATTTCCTTGTTGTTCATATTCAATAATATATCTTCCAATCTCGTAATAAGTATATACCATTGCAAGATTTATAGTTGTTGCCACTTTTTCCCGAGTAGTTTGAATTAATGAGGATATTTTGTTATAAAGAAAAGTGGTACGTTCATTCATGTCTTTATCTTTATGATACTGCATATCTTTTTTGATTTAATTGCACGTGGATTTCGATTATTATTATGTTCTGCTAATGATAATATGATCAGGAGTTATACAAAGGTAAGAAAAAGTAATGAAATTTTTGTTGTAGGCTTATAACTTTCTGTTAATAAGATAGTAAGTGTATATTGTTGATGCTTTTGATTACAGGTAATGCATATTGTCCCGATAAAAACTCTTATTTTCATGGCGTTATATCTTTTTTGATTGATGCTTGCTTATTATTTGTCGGATGGGTTTAATTTTTTTTGAAAAAAGTAGGTTTTGCGTGTCACCCGTTTTTGGGGGGTAGGGGTATTAGATGTAAAAATAAGAGAAGATGAGCTATCACGAGGAAGATATAAGATTTGCTATCAAGATTCTTTCCTGCAGGAAAGAGTTAGAAAACAGGGAGGTCGATCGGTGGATGAGTGTCCCCGAACATGTGGAGTTATTGAAAGAGCTGGTTGCTATCCGGCAAAAGAGTTCGACTGTCGATTTCGAACAGGATAAGTCGGCTGTTTACTTTCACTTGCGACAAACCATTGGCCGACGAAAGAGGCGTCGGTTGATTTGGTATCGTTCCATAGCGGCTTCTATCGTGTTATTGGGATTTTTTGCGATATGGGCTGTAAAGGAGTTGCAAATAACGGATGGGGAAAAATCGACGATACGAACCGAAGCATTTCGCCCGGAAGGTGCGGTAATTGAATTGATATTAGCGGATGGTCAAACGATTCAATTGAGTAGAACGGGGAGTGGATGTAAAGATTTGTCGGCAACGGGAATTCGTAATGACTCCTTGCACGGTTTGAGTTACGCGGAGGTGAAGGTTGACTCGGGCAGTGAGGAGATTTACAATACGCTGAATGTTCCGAAAGGAGGTTTTTACCCGGTAGAATTATCGGATGGAACGAAAGTCTGGCTGAATTCGGAAACGAGTCTCCGTTACCCTGTGAGATTCACGGAAAGGGAGAGAAGGGTATATTTGAGGGGAGAGGCTTATTTTGAAGTGGCGTATGATAATCGGTATCCTTTTGTTGTAAATGTCGGAGGGATGGAAGTGAAGGTGTTGGGGACGAGATTTAACGTGAATAGTTATGATCGGGATACCATACGGACGACGCTGGTAGATGGAAGTGTTTGCATAAAGGATGTTTTTTCGGATAGAGAGACCCTACTTTGTCCGGATGAGATGGCAACGTATTGTAGAAGTACGCGGTTAGTCACCAAAGAAAAAGTCGATCCGTTTGTTTATACTGCCTGGAAAGAGGGTAAGTTCGTGTTTGAGAATGAGACTGTCGAGGAGATCATGAAACGTTTAAGTCGTTGGTATGACATTGAGGTCGTCTATGAGAATCAGGAGATAAGGTATCGGACTTTTACGGGTATTATGGAACGTTTTTCGGATGTCCGGGATATCCTTCATTTGATCGAAGAGACGGCTACTGTAAAATTTGATATTGAAAATCATGTAATTGTAGTAAGATAAAAAACCGAAAGTTGTTCCAGCAACTTTCGGTAGAAGATGGATGTTTACACATCCGAGTGTTAAATAGTAATATACAAATTTATGGAAAAAAATCGAAGATGGTTTTGTCTTGGACGGCTTTTATGCTTAAAAAATGGAAAAACCAGGGTTTTTAAAGTGATTTTGTTGTTGTCCGTGATCTTACTACCGGGAGTGGTAGCGGCTCAACAGCAAAAAGTAACGATTCATCTGACAAAGGTAGGTGTACAGGATGTATTTAAAGAGATCAACAAACAGACCCGGTTGAATTTCGTGTATAATGCGGAACAATTGAAAGAGATCGGATCGGTGACTTTAAACTTGAAAAACGTGACGGTGGATTCGGTTCTGACCAGATTGTTTGAAAAAACTTCTTTTACCTACAAATTTGAAATGCAGTCGATTATTATTAAAAAGAAGACGGTATCGCCTGCTGTTGAGAAGATGATTTTGACGGGAGAAGTGACCGATTCCAAGGGGGGGCCGCTTCCGGGAGTCACCATCGTACTGAAAGGGACGACTTTGGGAATTACAACCGATGCAAAGGGTAAGTTTACGTTTGCACTAAAAAAATCGAAAAATCCGGTATTGGTATTTTCGTTTATCGGAATGAAAAAGGTAGAACATGCGGTTGTGCCCGGAGAGCCTATTCTTGTAAAAATGGAGGATGATGTTGAAGAGATGGAGGAGGTCGTGGTTACGGGTTATGGAAATATCAATACCAAAAGTTTTACCGGAAACGCGAGAACGATACGGGGAGACGATTTGTTAAAAGTATCGAGAACGAATATTATAAAAGCCTTGCAGATATTCGACCCGTCGTTTAAGATTACGGAGGATAATTTAGCCGGTTCCGATCCGAATAAATTGCCAGAAGTAACGATTCGGGGGCGTTCGAGCTTGGGTAAAATGGAGTTGGATGAGTTGGGAGCGAATCCGTTTGCGAAATCTTCATTGGAGGCGAACCCGAATACTCCCACGTTTGTGATAGATGGGTTTGAGGTGGATATACGTAAGATTTACGATTTGGACCCGAACCGGATAGAGTCGGTGACTCTCCTGAAAGATGCCGCAGCAACGGCCATGTACGGTTCGCGGGCTGCAAACGGGGTAGTCGTTATCACGACCCGTACCCCTAAAGAAGGTGGGTTACAGGTCAGCTATAACGTGACGGGATCCGTGGAATTTCCTGATTTGTCCGGATATAATCTGATGAACGCGAGGGAAAAGTTGGAGGCTGAGAAACGTTCCGGTGTCTTTGATTATGATCCGAATTCAAACTCTCCCATGTATGATGGGCAGGAGTTGTATATGAAAAGGTGGAATGCCGTCTATGTGGAGGGTGTAGATACGGATTGGATGGCTTTGCCTTTGCGTACGGCTTTTCGACACGATCATAGTTTGCAGATTGAAAGTGGTTCGAAGGCTATTCGTTATAGCCTTATCGTGGACTATTCGCAAAACGATGGCGTAATGAAAGGTTCCGAGCGAAATACTTGGGGAGGCGAGTTTAATATTCATTTGAAATACGGAAAATTATTCTTACGTAATTCTGTTTCTTACCATTATACTTCAACGGCCGATTCTCCTTATGGAGCGTTTCGGGATTATTCCCATCAATTGCCTTATGTAAAGTATAAAGATGCGAACGGGAACTTGTTGAAAGAACTCACGACATTCGCATCGGGGGGGGATTCTCCTAACCCGATGTATGAAGCTCGATTGGAGAGTTTTGCGAAAACGACTCAACATGAACTGATGGATAATTTGCAGTTGCGTTGTAACGTGACGAATTATTTGATGATTCAGGGATCATTGGGAGTGACTCGAAGATGGAATGATGACAGTCGTTTTATAGATCCGCTTTCGAAGTACAGCTCCCGGAAGATTTCGGTAGATAATTTGGTTGCCGGAGATTTGTATACCGATGTCGGAGGTTCCAGTAGAGTCAATGTTCGTTTGGGGATAAGTTTAAATAAAACGATAGAGAAACACGATATTAATATTGCTATTAACGGAGAGTTGACAGAGAATAAAAGTCATTCGGTATATACACACTATGTCGGTTTTCCTTCGGGGCATTTGTCTTCCGTGAATTATGCGTCGGAGGTTAACGGGAAGCCCAGTAAGAGAGAAACAACCTCCCGTTCTGCCGGAATAAACGGTATTTTGAATTATAGTTGGAACGATATTTACCTGATGGATTTTTCTTTTCGTTACGAGGGTTCTTCGGTTTTCGGGACGGAGAAAAAAGGTTCTCCTTATTGGGCTTGTGGCCTTGGAATTAATATTCATAAATACAGTTTTTTGGAAAACACGGAATGGTTGGATCGATTGAGGTTGAGAGGTTCTTACGGGATGATCGGAAATATTAATTTTCCGGCTTATGCTGCCCGGAACTATTTTGTAAATATGTTCGATGATTGGTATGTGACGGGTTTCGGGACTAAAATCACCTATTTGGGGAATCACTCTTTAAAGCCGGAAAAAACAAGTACTGTAGATGTGGGGGTAGATGCCTCTTTTTTGAGGGGTAAGATCAATCTGAAGTTATCTTATTATAATAAAACAACCGTCGATATGGTAAATGATGTCACTATTCCTTCCACTTCCGGTTTTAGCGTGTATAAAGATAATTTGGGCAAGGTTCGGAACGAAGGAGTGGAGTTCGATATCTACGCGAGTGTGTATCAGGGACGGGATTTCTCATTAGCTCTGAACGGTAACATCGCCCGGAATAAGAACAGGATGCTTGAAATCGGTAAATCGTTGGAAGATTATAATCGGAAAGTAGAAGCGTATTATGACAACTCGGATAAAGCTTTGGGGGAGCAGTCGGATGAACGGAAAATCTGGACGAAATTTTACGAGGGAGGTTCTTTAACGGCTAAATACGGGATGCGTTCTTTGGGAATAGATCCGGCTACCGGACAAGAGGTGTTTTTAGATAAAAAAGGGGCCGTGGTATTTGAAAATGATCCGAAGGAGTATGTCGTTATCGGAGATACGGAGCCTTTGGGATCGGGGTCTTTAGGATTACATGCAACCTATCGGAATTTTACCTTGACGGCCAATTTTTCTTATGAGTTCGGTAGCGAGCGGTACAATGAAACGTTGGTATATTATGTCGAGAACGCGAATATAGAAACTGAAAATGTGGATAAGCGGGTGTTGAGCCAACGGTGGCAAAATCCCGGCGATAAAGCTCCGTTAAAAGATATTAAGGAGAGATATAAACAGACACGACCTACGTCCCGTTTTATGCAGGACTATAATATGTTTTCATTAAGCTCGATGTCTTTGCAATACGAATTGGGTAAATCTTCCTCGGAAAAATTGGGACTCGAAAGAGTGCGTTTGGAAATCGGATGCGGAGAATTGTTTCAACTGTGTAGCGTGAAACGGGAGAGAGGATTGGATTACCCTTTTGCCCGGAGTTTTAATTTCAACCTAATGATTAATTTTTAAATTATGCTAAATAGATGGTGTGTTTTAGGAATATGCTTGGCATTTATGTCTTGTAATTCATGGTTAACCATAGAGCCTAAAGAACAGATTTCAGAAGAAGATCTATTCTCCCGGGTAGAAGGATTTTATACTCAATTGGATGGACTTTATAAGTCGATGGCTGAACAAGGTATGTACGGGCAGGAATTATCTTGGGGATTCTTGGATATCTTGGCACAATATTATGATACGGAGAACACGAAGAATCATGCTTATGAAGAGGCGTCCAAATATAATTACGAATATACCCGGGTGAAAACGATAATCAAGACTTTTTGGACAGAAGGATATAATATTATTGCCAATTGTAACGTGTTAATAAAGAATATTCTAATCGCCGATCCTAATCTATTCTCGTTGCAAGAGAGAGAACGGGATCTTATTTTAGGAGAAGCTTATGCGGTCAGGGCTCTCGTGCATTTCGATTTATTACGTTTGTTTGCTCCCAGTATAAAAGTAGATGGTGAAATTAAGGCTTTACCTTATGTAACCGAGTTCCCTGTTTATTTTCCGGATAAGGTAAAAAGTTCCGTCTTTTTGGATTCTGTTGTTAGTGATTTGAAAAAAGCGCATGAATTGGTACAAGAGTATGATCGGAGTAAATTGGAAAGGGTAAAGGAACTTAAAGCGAGATTGGAATTAACGAGTTTTGAAAGCAATCGTTTTTTAGAATTCCGGGGATACCGGTTAAATTATTGGGCTGTTAAATGTTTATTGGCCCGTGTCTATATGTACAAGGGAGATGAAAAGAGTGCATTCGCTTATGCTAAAGAGTTGATCGATCTGCATGAACAAGAGGATTGGATCGAATTTACAACGAGAGACGATGTGGAGTCTCAAAGTAATCTCAAATATTATGACGATGTGTTTTTTGCTTTATACAATAATAATTTGACGGATTATTCGACCGGATACTTCGAGGAGAACAATTATATATGTATGCAAGATGTAGACGGCTTGTTTTCTAATAGTGATAAAAAATACGATTACCGCTATGAAGCGTGGGAAGACCACCCGCTATACGGATCAGATCAACCGCTTCCCAAAAGATTAAAAGAACTGACACAAGGTAAAGGGAAGTATTGCAGTAAAATGATACCCATGATTCGTTTAAGCGAGATGTACTATATTGCTGCCGAAGCCGTTTTTGATGAAGATCCGGAATTAGCTGAAGATTACGTGTATTATGTTGTTCGTAAAAGAGGTTCCCGTGCAGGTGTGGCAGGGTATAACACGAAAGAGGAGTTTATAAAGAATATTATATTGAAAGATTTGCGTCGGGAAGTGTACGGAGAAGGTCAGTTGTTCTTTTTTTATAAACGTCATCATATGCCTGTCGTTATAGATGCTTGGACCGAGAAGACGTTGGAAAAAGAGTTTGTATTACCCTCGCCGGAAATAGACGAAATGAATAATTAAAAATTTGGATGATGAAAACGAAATATAAATTAATGGGAATGTTGATTTTTCCCCTTATGCTTTGGGCTTGCGAACAGCGGAAAATAGAGCTTTATAATTCTCCCCGGTATCTTTCTTTCGAGTCGAATGAAAAGGATACGCTCTATTTTTCCTTTTTCTTTACCTTAGACGAAGAGTATGAATATCCTGTTGTTGTTAATTTGACCGGTGACCTTCTTGAGGAAGATAGAGAATTTATCGTGAAGGTGGATACAGCATCGACGCTCGCGAGTGATATGTTTGTACTACCGGAGCGATTTGTTTTCAGGCGAGGAGTTGTATCGGATACGTTCAGTATAAAATTAAAAAATCATCCGTTATTGCGAACGGAAAAATTATTTTTAAAGTTGAAGTTGGAGGAATCAGAGATCTTTTTATCTACAGGAGGCGTTTGGAGTCATTCGATTCTCTCTGTTACGGATATTGCTATAAGACCTTCCTGGTGGGATGAAAGGGTCGTCGAACGGTTTTACTTGGGAACCTATTCCAAAAGAAAATTTGAGCTTTTCATGGAAGCAACTGGAATAACGGATATGAGTGAAATGAGCGACGGCGAGAGACGTATCGCCGCCTTGAGATTTAAGCATTGGTTAGCTGATCGGGAGCCTATCCCGGATGAAGAGAACGGTGGATTTATATCAGTACCGGTTATAGGTTAGTCATTTAAAACATAAACATTATGAATACGATAAAATACATATTTATCCTTGCTTGCCTTTTGAATTGCATGAGCTGTTTTGAGGATAAAGGGAATTATGATTACGGTAAAATTTATACCATAGGGATAAAGTTGCCTAATAGTGTTACTATGGTCGTCAACGAATCGCGTACTTTTAAACCGGAACTCACCTTTGACGAGAAAAATCCGGCGGGCGTAAGATACGAATGGCAAATAGAGAGTAAGGTTGTTTCACATGATTCTGTCTATACGCATTTGGCAAAAGAGTTGGGTTCTTTACGAGGATTGCTGACCGTGGAGGATGAGAAAACCGGAGCGAAATTTTACAAGGAGTTTTCGATCGAGGTGAAACCCCTCTATGAAATGGGATTTTTGTTATTGACGGAAAATGGAGAAAATAGTGATTTGGGATTTGTGAAGGCGGGTAGGATTCCGAGTAATTCTCAGACCGGGACAAATGATACGGTTGTGTATATAGCGGATTATATCAATTGTTACAGTGATTTGTACGGGGAACCTATAAATGGAAAACCTTTACAATTAAGGGAACATTACGCTTTCGACGATTATAATCGGGTATTCGGGGAAGTTACTGTTAAAACGGCCCTACCCGAAAGAAATCAATTTATGGAGTTGAATGGAGAGTCGTTGAAAAAAGAGACATTTATAGAAGAGGAGTTTAGTAACGGGTTATTACCTGTTGCTTTCCATCCCGTGGATTTGCTTCATACCTGTTTCGATAGTTTTTTATTAGATAAAGACGGTTTATTGTATACTCGAAGGTGTAATCCCGCCACGGGTTATCATTTGGGATATTTTTCCAAAGATGTGGTTTATTTAGGTGGAAAACGAAAAATATCGAATATTATATTTAGCGATTACGTGGAGTCCGGAACGATTTATGCCATAGAAGAAGATGCTGCCGGAAAAAAGAGGTACTTGGGGATCTATTCCGATTATTACAGTAATAGACGGAATCTTACGGAGATGGAGTTGGTTTATGAAGAAGAGGAGTTTGCCGCGCATTTTACGGATTTAACGGATGAGGTTATGGAATCGGATTATTTTAGGGTAAAGGAAGAGGGAGTTTCCGGGAGTGCAGTTGTTTCTAAAAGTCCGGAAGGGGAATATATGTTACATCTGTTTGTCGGAGGAGCGCCTTCTTCCGCGAAGCACGTGAAAATATACAGCTCGCAGAAGATTAATTTGACGCGGGAACACGGAATTACCGATTTTGTAAAACTCGGTACTTTTCGGAATTGCAATATGGTATATGTTTGCGATAAACAGAATATCTATTATTTTGAAGTCGACGAGACCTTCCATAAATATGAATTCGGTATTGTCCGGACGTTCGATAAGGAGATCGTTTCTATGGCCACTCAGTCCATGTTCGGTTATGGGGCAAAGAGTTTCGAACATCATATCGGAGTCGCATTTAAAGATGGATTCTTTGATATATACGAATTGCAGTACGACGGTAAGGATATGAGTAGCTTGTATAAGTTCAGCAATAAAGTTTACGGTTCGACTCGGAGCTTCGGAAAGATACGCGATGTTATTTGGAAATTGGGTGTCGGAAACTATTATTTTAACGGAAGGTAAGATGAGGAAGGTATTTATTTTGTTAGCTTGTATGGCGGTGATGGCTTCGGCTGTCGCGCAAGCAGACTACGAACAGGTTTTTCGGTTTGAAAAAGAGTTTAAGGGATTCGGGGGTGGATTTTCTATTGTTCCTTATTTTATTAACGGCACGGATAATTTTTGGTTTCGATACAAAGATGGCGGTAGTATGAAATACTATATTGTCTATCCGCAACGAGGAAAACAAGAGCTGTTGTTTGATAACCGGGATATAGCAACGAAGGTAAATCGATTGACGGGGAACAAGGTAAATCCCGATAATCTGGGGCTGGACGGGATAACTTTTGATCGTTCGTTGAAAAAGATCTCATTCTATATAGGTGATGAAAAATTTTCCTATCATTTGAAAACCGGAGTGATGAAATCGGAAGCGGAAGAGTGGGAATATTACGGCCAGCCTTCTGCCTGGGAGTATTCTCCGGATAGCTTATACATTTTGTTTGTAAGGGATCATAATCTGTTTTTGGCGCATAATCCTGAAAAAAGCGGTGATTCTACGCTTGTTCGACTTTCGGATGATGGTTCGAGATTCAACTCTTACGGTCAGTATTTTAAAGGAATGGAAGAACGGGAGGTAAGGCCTAACGGTTGTTGGTTGCCGAATTCGACTCATTTTGTAATCCAATCTGAAGATCGACGCTGCTTGGGGGAGATGTATCTTACGGATTACCTTCATTGGAAACGCCCGAGTTTGCGAACCTATCGCTATGCCGTCGCCGGAGACAGCTTGGCCTGTCAATATGGTTTGAAGCTGGTCGATGTGACGATTCCCGCTATTCGGGAATTGGATGTTTCCAAATGGAAAGATCAATACGTCGAGTTTTTATACGCTTCTCAAAATGGAAAAAAGATCTATTTCCAACGTATCAAACGCACGTGGGACGAGAAGGAGTTGTGCGTGTATGATATGGATACGGATAGCGTACGGGTATTGATTCATGAGGTGGATAAACCTTTTTTCGATTATGTTTTGGCTCAGGTTTTTTTCTTGAATGACGGAAAAGAGATCGTTTATCGATCGGAGCGTACGGGATTCGGGCATTTTTATTTGTATGACGGGGAGACGGGACAATTGAAACGAGTACTGACTTCCGGAGAGTATGTGACGGGACATATTCAGGAAATCGATTCAAAGACACGGGATCTTTATTTTTATGCTTATGGTGTTGTTCCGGACAGAGATCCCTATTATAAAGTTTTATGTAAGACAAATATTGATAAAGGCGGATTTCAGATCCTTACTCCGGAGAATGCCACGCATAAGATAGAGCTGTCTCCGGTCGGAAAATATATAATTGATAATTTCTCCCGGGTCGACACGGTTCCCCGTAGCGTTCTTCGGGATGCTAAAGGTAGGATTGTGTTGGAGTTGGTTAAACACGATATAGATCCTTACCTTAAAAAAGGATGGAATATGCCGATTCGTTTTAAGGTGAAGGCGGCCGATTCGATTACAAATCTTTACGGGGTAATGTGGCGGCCGATGAACTTTGACCCGAACCGGAAGTATCCGATCATCTCGGAAGTATATCCCGGACCGCAGGGAGAATATGTACCGGTATCGTTTGGTTTAAGCTCAAGTTACGCCACCAAATTGGCTCAGTTGGGTTTTGTGGTTATTCAGGTCGGCCATCGGGGAGGAACGCCAATCCGAGGAAAAGAGTATCAGCGTTTTGGTTATGGTAACATGAGAGATTACCCGTTGGCGGATGATCGGGCAGCAATTATAGATTTAGCGAAGCAATATCCGTTTATCGATACTACTCGGGTTGGAATCTACGGACATTCCGGGGGAGGTGCTATGTCTACGGCTGCTTTACTAACCTATCCGGATTTTTATTCGGTAGCCGTTTCCGTATCGGGGAATCATGATAACCGGATTTATGCTCTTGATTGGGTGGAGTTAAACAATGGAGTGCAAGAGATCGTCGATAGCGTAGTCCGAGATAATAAACCCTATGATAAAAGGACGAACTTTAAGGTTCGGGAAATTCGTACCAATATGCAATTGGTTGAGAATTGCCGGGGACATCTTTTGCTCGTTCACGGAATGCAGGATGATAATGTTCATCCGGCTCACGCGATGCGGATGGTACAATCATTAATAGATGCCGGAAAAAACTTTGACATGCTGATTCTCCCTCGAAGCGGACATGCAATAGATGGGAGAGAGAACCGATTGTTGGAACATAAGATGCGGGGATATTTTGCCAAATATCTGTTAAACGATTTTTCAGGCGATATGTATATTGATATAGAAGAGCGTAAATAGACCGAAAGGTAAATTCGGTTAAGATTTTGTATCATTATCATTTTTTACGGCAGGGAGAAATATTGTTCTCCCTGTTTTTTTAGCCGGAAGAATGGGAGAAAACGTAAAATGTTGTACATTCGTAACCTAAACGAAGAGAATTATGTTGACATTATTGATCATTATTGCCACGGTGGTGGTTTCGATGGCTTGTTTTAATAATCACCAACTGTTTGATAAACTGGCTTTTTCTGCCTACCGGGTGATAAGAGCTAAAGAGTGGTACCGTCTGATCACGCACGGTTTTGTGCATGCCGATTGGGTACACCTGTTCGTGAATATGTTTACTTTTTACTCTTTCGGTTCTTATTTGGAACAATGGTTTGCGGTAAACGGTTTCGGTTCGATAAGCTATCTGTTGCTTTATTTCGGGGGAATGATTGCTGCTTCTGTTTATGATTTGTTCAAGTATAATAAAAATCCGTATTATTCTTCTATCGGGGCATCGGGTGCGGTTTCCGCTGTTCTTTTTGCGGCTATATTCCTAAACCCTTGGGATAAGATCTATTTCTTTGCTATTTTACCTATTCCCGGAATATTATTCGGTTTCCTCTATCTTTTTTATTGCCAGTATATGGCGAAGCGGGATAGTGATAATATAAATCACAATGCTCACTTTTACGGGGCTGTTTATGGTTTTATCTTTCCGATCCTGGTAGAACCTGCTTTGTGGCATCAGTTCGTGCAAAACCTTTTGGGTCGTTAAGTTTTATTTTTTAGCCCATCGGTTGAGGTAAGGGATTTGTTTGAGCGGTAAATCCTTTTTTATCACGTATAAAATGTATAAGACAAGAAGGATAGTCCGGAAACTAAGGCGTAAAATCTGATTTTCAATGGGAATCCACAGAGCGATAACGTATAGAACCAAGGCTAACAGAAGGTATTTCCCGATTCCTTTTAAATCGTACCGGATCGGATAATAGTGTTGTCCGATAAACCAGGAAGCGATCATCATTGCAAAATAGCAGGTGAAGGCAGCCCAGGCACAGGCGATATAGCCGTAGCGGGGAACGAAAGCGATATTGATGGTCAGGGTTATGGCTAAACCGAAAAGAGAAAAATAAGCTCCCCATTGGGTTTTATCCGTCAATTTATACCAGAGAGAGAGGTTGAAGAATATACCGAAAAAGAGTTCCGCGATCATCACGATAGGGACAACCTGTAAACCGGAGAAATAGTCCGGATCGATAAAGTAACGGAGTATTTCCAGGTAGAACATCACTCCTAAAAATATGAAAAGCCCGAAAATGATAAAATATTTCATGGCCTCGGCATAAGCTACCCGTTTATCTTCTCCTTTGTTTTGGGCAAAAATAAACGGTTCGTAAGCGTACCGGAAAGCTTGCGTGAACATCACCATGACGATGGCTATTTTGTAGTTGGCCCCGTATATTCCTAATCCGCTTTTGGCTGCAACGGGATCAGAAATCAACATGGGATATAGGATTTTATCGAGGGTCTGATTCATGATTCCGGCAACACCTAAGATAAGTAGAGGGAAAGAGTAACGTAGAATTCGCTTTAATAGATCCGGGCGGAAACGCCAGGGGATACGTACGATCTCGGGAGCGAGAGCTAAAAGGACAATGAATGTTCCTAATAGATTGGATATCAATATATAGCCTACACCATAGGTCGGGTCATAGAACCAATTGATCCATTCCGGGGCATGTTTCCATATCCAAGGACATACGACAAGGAAAAACAGGTTGAGGATGATATTTAAAGCGATAAACAGAAGTTTCAGGGCGGCAAAGCGTATCGGGCGTTTCAAATAGCGTAGATAGGCAAAGGGGAGTGCGCAAAAGGCATCCATGGCGATGATAGCAGCCGTAATCAAAATGTACTCCGGATGTTCCGATAATTTAAGAAGCCTGCTAATAGGGGATTGAAACAAAAAGACAAGTCCCATAAAAATAGCGGAAGTCGTGGCTAAAGAGAAAAGGCAAGTTGAATAAACCGTTTTGGGATCTCTTTCTGCGCCGTCGTTGGCAAAACGAAAAAAACCGGTTTCCAGACCATAGATCAAAATGACCAGTAGCAACGCCATCCACGCGTAAAGATTGGTTACATCTCCAAATTCTCCGGTTGCCAGTTTATACGTGTAAAGGGGTACCAGACACCAATTCAGAAATCTTCCGATAATACTGCTCATTCCGTAGATCGCCGTATCTTTTGCTAAGCTTTTTATTCCTGTCATGTTCTTTGTTTTACAACAGATTGTCTTTTGGTATATGTTATCAGACTCGGCAAAGATATTAAAAATGACGGAAAAGAATGGAAATATTTTGGAAAGTCCGTAGAGCCAAAGTTCATAGAGATGAAGTCATAAAATCGTAAGTCTACTCCCAATTTCCTAATCCGTCTAATTTTAAATTGTAGATTGTAAATTTTAAATTGATTACTGATTAATCTACAATTTTAAATCGTCAATCTACAATCGCGACGGGGGACAACCTCTCGGGGCGGGGACGTTCTCACCGATCGTGTAGTCGAGTTTCGTTCACTACCCTCCGGGACTCGCTACGCTCAAACAATCCGTCGGGTGGGCGTTCCGAAACTCGCCGTTCACTATTTACGCCCTTTCGTTCTTTCTGTTGATCTATAAATTGTTCGAGTTGTATGCCAAAAGACGCGAACGCTTATTGGTGCTTGATAAGGTTGAAGTGCTTGGTGAAGCTGAATGGTCAGGCAAAAAACTTCAATTGCCGGGTTTTTCCAGTTTCTCGTTTAGTGCCCTAAAAGGAGGCTGCTTGTTGATCGGTTTGGGGTTGGGTATCTTTATTGCTTTTTTGATCTGTTCCTTAGGTTTTGACTTGTATGCTCCGGGTAATGACAGTTTTTTAAACATGAAAATAGAAACTGTCATTTATAGTGCCTCTGTCCTTTTGTTCGGTGGTATAGGATTATTGGCCGCTTTTTTATTAGAATTAAGAATGGAACGCAAGGAGCGGAAAATAACGGTCCCTCAAAGCAAATGAAGTAGGATTTAAAACGTGCGTTCGCTTTTATAGGAAAGATCGTAATTCGACCAATCACGATCTTTTTTTATTATAAAATATAAAAGTCTATCTTATCGTTAAATAATCTTTTTTAGTTTTTTTACTAAATAAATTAGTTCGCAAACTAAAAGTTTTAGTTGTATTTGAGATAAATGAGTCAAAATTATGAAAGGGTTAACAAATAAGGAAGAAGAAATACAACTCTCTTACGATCGAATCGAATCCATAAACATGTCGGCAACCAAAGAAGGTAAAAAGGTTTTCCGGGTAGAGACCGGTAAAAAGAAGTAAACCGGTTTTTTACTTGAGATTCAGCCTGCCACAAAATACCTGCTGTGGCAGGCTGAATAGTTTAATTGTAAATTATTTTGTTTCTTCGATAGCGACAGCGACGGCGACTGTTGCACCGACCATGGGGTTGTTGCCCATGCCGAGGAATCCCATCATCTCCACGTGAGCGGGTACGGACGAGGATCCCGCAAATTGGGCATCTCCGTGCATACGGCCAAGCGTATCGGTAAAACCGTAACTGGCAGGGCCTGCTGCCATATTATCGGGATGGAGGGTACGTCCGGTACCGCCTCCGGAGGCTACTGAAAAATATTTTTTCCCGGTTTCCATACACTCTTTTTTGTAGGTTCCGGCTACCGGGTGTTGGAATCGTGTCGGATTGGTTGAGTTGCCTGTAATGGAAACGTCCACTCCCTCGTGACGCATAATGGCTACTCCTTCTCGGACGTCGTCTGCCCCGTAACATCTTACCTGGGCTCGTTCCCCTTTGGAATAGGCTTTTTCTTTCACGATTTTCAATGCTCCGGAATAGTAATCGAATTCCGTTTGAACATAGGTGAATCCATTGATACGGGAGATGATCATAGCGGCGTCTTTTCCCAAGCCATTGAGGATGACTTTCAACGGTTGCTTGCGTACCTTATTGGCCGATTTTGCGATCCCGATGGCTCCTTCTGCGGCAGCAAAAGATTCGTGTCCGGCCAAGAAAGCAAAACATTTTGTCTCTTCCCGAAGCAGCATGGCTGCCAGATTTCCGTGTCCTAATCCTACTTTTCTGTCGGCGGCGACGGAACCGGGGATACAGAATGCCTGCAAGCCTTCTCCGATGGCTTCTGCCGCTTCTGCCGCCTTTGTGCAACCTTTCTTAATGGCAATGGCCGCTCCTACCACGTAGGCCCACGCTGCATTTTCGAAAGCAATAGGTTGAATTTCTTTACACATTTTGTAAGGATCGATTCCTCTCGCGTCGCATATCGCTTTCGCTTCTTCGATGTTTTTTATGTTATAATGGTTTAAAACCGCGTTAATCTGATTAATCCGGCGGTCGTAACTTTCAAATAAAGCCATGTTGATTTTTATTATTCTGTGATTTTGTGATTACCTGATTCTGTGATTTGTTGTAATTTGCAATTACTTAATCTCATAATCGATTAATCGTTTTTATTCGTGTCTCGGATCGATGTATTTAGCGGCTTCGGCGAAACGACCGTATGATCCTTTTGCTTTTTCGAGTGCCTCTTTGGGTTCGATACCTTTCTTCAACATATCGGTGAATTTTCCGAGATGGATGAACTCGTAGCCGATGACCTCACCTTCTTCGTCTAATCCCATGCGGGTAACGTATCCTTCAGCCATTTCTAAATAACGGGTTCCTTTGGCTCGCGTACCGAACATGGTTCCTACCTGGCTGCGAAGTCCTTTCCCTAAATCTTCCAAGCTGGCTCCGATAGGAAGACCTCCTTCGGAGAAAGCGCTTTGACTGCGTCCGTAGACGATTTGCAGGAAAAGTTCCCGCATGGCCGTATTGATTGCATCACAAACTAAATCCGTGTTTAAGGCTTCCAACAAAGTTTTTCCCGGAAGAATCTCCGAAGCCATGGCGGCAGAGTGGGTCATACCGGAACAACCGATAGTCTCTACCAATGCTTCTTCGATAATTCCTTCCTTTATGTTCAGAGTCAGCTTACAAGCTCCTTGCTGCGGAGCACACCAACCGATTCCGTGTGTTAGACCGGAAATGTCTTTGATCTCTTTTGAACGTACCCATTTTCCTTCTTCCGGAATGGGAGCCGGACCATGAGCCGGTCCTTTTTTTACAACACACATGTGTTGCACCTCTTGTGAATAAATCATCTTTCGTTTGATTAAGATATAATTATTATACTCCTGTTGTTAAGATACGCGGGCAAAAATAGTACAATTGTTTAGATTAAAAAACATCTTATACAACATATAATTATGCATACGTTTGCGATGTAACTTTCTGAAAATATGATAGATATGTAGAATGAACAAGGCGGTTTAGAATCTCAAAAAACGAACTTTTTTTGAGATGGCAGTATAAGTAGACCGTGGTTTATTATTCAATAATGTAATATTTTGATTGTTAATCATATAAACATCGCATGTAAATATTGCATAATGAGAAATTTTGTTTAGTTTTGTATCTTTATAATCGTTCTTTTTAAGAGTCTGATGTTACATTGGTTGTCAGGATGTTGTTTTATTAAAGATAAGGGAAAATTTCATGTATTCGTCTGTATATAAGATAAATATAGAAGATAAGGCCGTGTTTAAAAGTCTGTTCAACGATTTTTTCGTGACCTTGTGTCTTTTTGCGGAGAGATACGTGGAAGAACCTGAAATGGCGGCCGATATTGTCCAGGAAAGTTTCGTTAAATTATGGCAGAATCGAAAGAATTTTAATTACTTACATCAGGTGAAATCTTTTTTATACGTATCTGTCCGAAATTTGGCCCTCAATGAAATAAAGCATAAACGTGTGGAGGAGGCTTATCGGGATTGGGCGGGAGAGGGTTTCCGACTTTGGGGGGAAGAGGTAATAGAAGAGGAGAGTTATCGGTTGCTGATGCAAGCGATTCAAAAATTACCGGCGCAGTGCCGGCGGGTGATTATGTTGGCCATGGAAGGCAAGGCGAATAAAGAGATTGCCGAAGAATTGGGAATATCGGACGGTACGGTACACTCTTTAAAAAAGACGGCTTATAGACGTTTGCGAGAAGAGTTAAAGCATTATTTTTATTTGTTTATCTTATTGATGCACAGCGTACAATAAAAAAACTGCAAAAAAAATTATTTTTAACTACCCCATTTTTGACTTTCAGTTGTTATAGAGAAAAACTGAAAAAATGTTACATCGGGAATTTGATATTGCTTCTTTCATCGCAAAATCGTTAGCCGGAACGATGAACGAGGAGGAACATGCTTTATTGGAAGCATGGAAAGAGGAGGATATTGCCCATCGGCGATTATTCGAAAGATTATCTTCTCCCGAAAATTTGGCCCGTAGAAACGAGCATGCCGAACGTTACCGGAAATTACAACGTTGGGAAGATCTGGAGAAACGAATAGACAATCGGCGGTTTGTAACGGTAAGGAGAGTGACGACCTATGCGGCTTTATTGATTGTTTTATTTGTAGCATCCTATTTTGTTTTTCGTTTGTCTGAAGGACCGAATGAAAAGGTCGGACAAGCCCGGCTTATTCGTCCGGGTGAAGCTAAAGCTGTCTTGGTTTTAGCCGACGGGCAGCATGTTACATTGGAAACCCGTTCCTCTTTTACTTTTCAGGAATCCGATGGGACGGTGATTTGTAAAGACTCTTCCGTGTTGGATTACCGGGGGAAGGATGAAAGAGAAACGAGCGGAGAAAAGGTTATATATAATACGATAAAAACCCCTCTTGGGGGAGAATATTTTTTAGTGTTGAGTGACGGTAGCCGAGTACATCTTAATGCCATGAGTTCCTTGCGTTTCCCGGTTCGATTCACGCGAGAGAGACGGGAAGTTGAATTAACCGGGGAGGCTTATTTTGAGGTAGAAAAGGATAATCGTCTTTTTATAGTGACGACCGGAGAAACGTCAACGGAAGTATTGGGTACGAAATTTAATGTTTCTGCTTACCCGGAGGATGAAGAGGTAAAAACAACATTAATACGCGGGAGCGTCCGTTTTACGGCGAAGGTTCGGGGAAAATCATTCCTTCTGAAGCCTTCGGAGCAGGTCAGCTTTAATAAATTGTCCGGAGAAGCAAAAGTAGAAGAGGTAGATGTAGCTGATTTTATTGCCTGGAAAGAGGGATTGTTTCGTTTTAAAGATTGGCGGTTGGAAGAGATCATGGAGCAGTTGGCCAGGTGGTACGATATGAAGGTCGAATTCCGGGAAGAAGCTTTAAAAGATATCCGGTTCGGTTGTTGTTTTAATCGTTACCGGGATATTACTCCGGTATTGGAGTTGCTCGAGGAAACCTGTAAAGTGACGGTGAAGGTAGAGGGGAACACCGTCGTATTGGAAAAAGCGAATACTAAGACTAAATAAAAAACTACGTGATGCGGGAACATCGCGTAGCTCCAGTTCTTGTAAAACAAGAACTTATGTTAAACTTAACACACAAAGTTATGGAAAAAAAAAGAATTTCTTTCACACGGAAAGAATTAAAAAAGGTTTTTTTTCTGATGAGATTAGCCTTTTATGTGGTTATTTGGAGTCTGTCAGACCTATCGGCGGGAAACCTTCCCTCCGCTAACACGACAAACGAGCATGCGCCGGAACTCTGGGTGATAAAGGGGATGGTCATCGATAGTGTGACGAAAGAACCGATGCCGGGAGTTTCCGTTCGTTTAAAAGGAACGCAAATCGGTACGGCTACGGCTGCCGACGGTAAATTTGAACTTAAAATTCCGAAATCTAAGGAGATGATTATCGTGGTCTCTTTTATCGGCATGAAGACCAAAGAGATCAAAATCACTAAACCGGAAACAACGTTGAAAATTTTATTGCAAGAAGATGTGGCAAGAATAAAAGATGTAGTGGTGACCGGTTATGCGACCGTCCGCCGGGAAGCGTACACGGGTTCGGCTACCGTAATGACAGCAAGAAAGATCGAAGAGCGGCCGGTGGCCTCTTTTCAGGATGTATTGCGGGGAAATTCGCCGGGGACGTTAGTAACCTCGACCGGACAACCGGGAGTTTCCGGAACTATCCGTTTAAGAGGAATCAGTTCTATGAATGCTTCCAATGCTCCGCTTTATGTCGTGGACGGGATTGTTTGGGATGCCGCCAACATGTCGGGTAGCGCAGAGTTCCCCACCAATCCGTTGAATACCTTAAATCCTTCGGACATTGCCAGTATGACGGTTTTGAAAGATGCGGCATCGGCTTCTTTATACGGTTCGCGCGGAGCCAACGGGGTAATTGTAATTACCACGAAACAAGGCCAGATAGGGAAAAGACCGCAATATACGGTTGATATGCAATTCGGTTTTTCCAAAATGTTTGAAGCCTCCAAACCGGAGTTGGTAAACGGAAAAGAGTTTACGGAGCTTTGGCTGGAAGGGGAGATGCACCGGATGGTATATGCTGCCTGTTCCAAGGAAGATGATTTCTTTGCGATCATTAAGGATTTGTATAAAGACAAGGAGGGATATAAGTTTGACGGGAAAAATTACAACGAATGGTATGCGGATGCCAAAACCGAGTTTTGTGACGTCTTTAAAATCAAAAAAGGAGCGGATAGTGACGAGTACTATACCGATCTGTTCGGGGCGGATGCCGACAGGATGCCTGATGTGAATTGGTATGACGAGGTGACCCGTACGGCTCCTTTCCAGAAGATCAATGTTTCGGCCCGGGGTGGTTCGCGTGTCGGAAAATTTTATGCTTCGTTGGAGTATTTCAATCAACAGGGAGTTTTGAAATCGAGCGAATTAAAACGTTACTCTCTGCGTATGAATTTGACTTCCGATGATCCGGACAATTTCTTTAATTGGGGGCTGAATACTCAATTAACTTACTCCGCCCAATCGGGGCCCCGCCGGGATGCATTGGGGTACGCCATGTTGCATTATACGGCTTTATCTCTTGCTCCGGTTGTTCCGGTCTATTTAGAGGACGGATCTTTTAATTTCAATTTTCCCAAAAATGTCAATTCGAATATGAACCCCCTGGCTGTAGCAAAATACAATAGCTACGATCGTCCGCAGACAAAAGTATTGACATCCGGTTTTTTACAGTTTAATCTTACGAAGTGGTTAAAGATAAAGAGTACTTTTGGTCTTGATTATCTGCACGCTCGTCGTCGTCAGTATTATGATAAGGATTTCGGTGACGGAGCAAAGAGTGATGGTTATTTATACGAACGGGATGCCCGTCGACGGAAGATCTCCAATACTAATTTAGCCTATCTTGAAAAAACCTTTAACGAAGTACATGAGGTATTAATCTATGGAGGAATCGAGTGGGAAGATATGAAATCTGAGTATATCAGGGCAGAAGCGACGAAGTTTCTTTCAGACGATTTTCCTTATCTAAGTGCGGCTGCCGTACCCGATGAGGTCGCTGGGGACGGAGATCGTTACTCCATGCTTTCCTGGCTGTTGAAAGGAGATTACAGTTATGATAATAAATATTTCTTTTCTGCTTCTTTCCGAAGTGACCGTTCTTCCCGCTTCCATAAAGATTACCGGGTAGGTAATTTCTGGTCCGTATCAGGAGCTTGGCGTATAAAGGAAGAGTCTTTTATGCAAGGTTTAGATTGGTTGAATAACCTGAAAGTCAAAGCCAGTTACGGTATAAACGGAACATTGCCGAGTTCTTATTATAGCTGGCGTTCCCGTTACTCTTTCGGCTATAATTACAATGGACATTTGGGTTTAAAACCGACGGCAATTGCTTCTAAGGACTTGTCATGGGAAGAGAATAAAATCTTTAATATCGGTTTGGAGATGGGCTTTTTCAATCGGATCGATTTGAGCGTGGAGTATTATAACCGAAGGACGGAAAATTTATTACAAGATCTGCCGATCTCTTACGTAACGGGACATAAAGAACGTTTGGTGAACTCTTCTGCCGGGCTGAAAAATCGGGGATGGGAAATCGAATTACATGCGTCGATTGTTCAGGAGCGTCAGATCAATTGGGATTTTAATATCAACATAGCCACGTTGAGAAATGAATTTTTCGGTTTGACCAACGATGATATCGGTACTCAAATCAAACGTAACGGAGAGAGTTATTACTCCTGGTACTTGAGGGAGTGGGCCGGTATAGACCCGCAGACAGGGGAACAGCAGTGGTATAAAAAGGACGATCAGGGGAATAAAGTAATCACCAAGGATTATGATGAAGCAGACCGGGATATCCGGGGGACGGCACTTCCGAAGGTAAACGGAGGGTTCTCCAGTACCGTTTCGTATCGGGGGTTGGAGTTGAGTTTCCTGTTTACCTATGCTATGGGGCATAAGGTGTTGGATTATACCGGTCGTACGGCCACGAAAAATGACGGGGCCCGGGATATTCGGGCGATTGAAAAAGATCAGCTGGATCGTTGGACTCCTGATAATCCTACCGGGAAAAATCCGCTACGGATCAATTCCAAGAAATGGAGTCGCTGGACCTCTACCCGGTACTTGTATAAGGGAGATTATTTGAAATTGAAGAATATTAAATTGCAATACGATTTTCCAAAACCCTGGATGGATAAATTGACATTGAGAAGCGCCAAAGTTTTTGTACAGGCGGAGAACCTGTTTGCCCTTTCCAAATTGAAAGGATATGATCCCGAAATGACCTTAAACGGTTATCGTAATCCGGACGATTATCCTTCGGCTATGACGTTTACGGCAGGTTTACAGATTAACTTCTAAAATGATACAGTTATGAAAAAGATATATCTATTAGGAATATTGGTGGTCATGTTATCCGGTTGTGATCACTTTTTGGACCGGACACCTTACGATAATATGGATGAAGATATTGTATTCGAGAAATTGGAGCATGTACAGGGGGCTTTGTATGGAGTGTATGATGCGATATCTCATGAAAATTATTATGGACGCCAAGTGTATGCTTATGAGGCGGCAAAAGGCCCTGACTTTTACGTAAACAGCGGGACGGGAAACCGTTTCGAACGGGAGAATGGTTACCAGGAGTCCTCTTCTTCCGGCGGATTTGCGATCGATACGTGGGAACAGCTTTATGGCGTGGTAAAGGCTACGACCAATATCATCGGACGTATCGATAATGTTCCCGGTAATGAGGAAGAGAAAAAACGGATAAAAGGAGAGGCTCATGCTTTACGCGGATTGACCTATTTCGATTTGATGCGGATGTTTGCTTATCCTCCGATCTTCTCTTGTCCGGGAGGGGCTAAGTACGAAGATAAATATAAGAAGGGAGTACCTGTAGTTTTGACGATCGAGGAGTTGAATAGTGTGATTACTACACCTATCGGTCGTTCGGATGCAGCCACTTGTTATGAGAAAATTCTCCATGAGTTGAATCAGGCGAAGACTTGTTTGAAGGGAATGCCGGTAAAACAGGGAGAGATCTCTTATTATGCCGTTTGTGCTTTGCTTTCCCGGGTATACCTTTATTTGGGGAAATGGGAAGAGGCGATCACGGAAGGGGAGTTGGCTTTAGGGGGAAAAAGTAAGATGATGGATTATAGCGAGTACAAAACGAATTATTATAAACCTTTCTGTAAGGAGAATATATGGGAGTTGGCTTATACGGCAACGGATAATTTGAGTACGGCAGCCTTGAATTATATTATACGCTATCCGACAATTGATAATCCGGAAGATCCGAAGGACGGAAAAGTTTCGGCCAAGCAGGGATATGCTGCTTATAGTATCAATTCGTTGTGGATGAATATCGTAAAAAAGGATGCAAAGGACGTGCGGAGTTATTTGATTTGTGACAATAGAAAAGGCAAGGGGTGTCGGAGATATATAGGTGATCCTACCCATTATCAACATAATATTCCTGTGGTTTGTTTGGCTGAGGTCTATCTGAATCTGGCCGAAGCTTACGCGGAGAGTAGCCGTCCCAACGGATTAAAGACGGCTTTGGATTATATGAATGAGGTGCATGAAGCTCGGACGGACGAAACGTTTGAAGGAGGATTGTTGACAAAACAGGAATTGATCGATGCCATATTATTGGAGCGTCGCAAAGAATTGGTTTTATTGGGACATACCTATTGGGATTGTTTCCGTCGGGCGATTCCTTTTAAACGGGAAAGGAAAGGATGTGTGACGGCTGCAAACGAAAATATTGATTATACTTTGCCTCAGGTAGTATATCCGATACCGGAGAATGAGATGGATGCGAATCCCAATATCCGGGGAGAACAGAACCCGG
The DNA here is from genome assembly GCF_003204205.1 of Sanguibacteroides justesenii. Taxonomy (NCBI): domain Bacteria; kingdom Pseudomonadati; phylum Bacteroidota; class Bacteroidia; order Bacteroidales; family Porphyromonadaceae; genus Sanguibacteroides; species Sanguibacteroides justesenii. Next base: position 50,276 of record NZ_QJPL01000009.1, on the reverse strand, counting down.
GCTATGCGCCTTATCAGTAAGTTTGGGTGAATAGATTTGCTTGTTTGTAGAGAGATTGTCCGAAAACGGGTTTCGGACAATCTTATTTGCGTCAGGGATACTACCGGGTTTATGCCGGAGAATTACAGTAATCGATAACCAGAATAAAATCGTAAGATCGAGGACGAACAGAAGCATTTATGAAAAGATTTATTAAATATCTATTGCTTTGGGTGTCTCTGAGCATGGGGGAAACTCTTCAGGCTCAGGAGCAACGGGTTAATTTGAATCTGAAGGATGTCATGTTACGGGATTTGATCTGGGAGTTGCAGCGTAAAACCGATTTGATTTTTATTTATAGTACGTCCGATGTGGAATCGGTACGACTGTCCCGGGTAAAAGAGAGAAACAAGGGGGTTCGGGCGATTCTGGATAAATACCTCGAGGGTACCGGGTTGTGTTATGATGTCCGTCACGAGGTTTTTGTACTTCGACGATGCGACAAGCAGCCTGTAAAGATGAAAATGAGAACGATACGGGGATGCGTACGGGACGAAGAGGGAGTCGTGTTGCCGGGAGTTACCGTACGGTTGAAAGGAAGTTCTATCGGAGTCGCCACGGATATAAACGGTTGCTACGCTTTGCGAGTACCGAAAGAGGGACGATCGATATTGGTTTATTCTTTTATCGGGATGGAAAGTTGTGAAGTGGAGATTACTGCAGGAGCGACCGTTGACGTGGTGTTGCGGCCGGATTGTAAACATTTGAGGGAAGTGATCATTACCGGGTATGGTCAGTATGCACGGACCGGCTACACGGGATCGGCTACGGTTATCGGATCGGAAAATATAGGAGGGCGTTCCGTCAGTTCGTTGCAAGATGTTATCCGGGGACTCTCTTCCGGTACGTTGGTCGGCGGATCGGGACAACCCGGGGTGGCTTATTCCGTTTTAATCCGCGGGGTAGGTTCCATGCATGCTTCCAAGGATCCCCTGTATGTCGTGGACGGGATGGTTTGGGATTTGATGAATCTCTCCGGTGACGATGAATATCCGATCAATCCTTTGAACACGATTAACCCGCAGGATATTGTTAATATTACGGTATTGAAAGATGCAGCTTCCGCTTCCCTTTACGGTTCCCGGGGAGCAAACGGTGTTATCGTTATTACGACAAAACAGGGAAGCGGAAACGGGAAGACCCGTTATACCCTGGATGCCCAGTTGGGGTTGTCTTCGTTGTTCTCCGGAGCAAAGCCCGATCTGGTGAATGCAGACGAGTTTACCGATTTATGGGTGGAGGGTGAAATGCACCGTTTAGTATACCAACAGATCTCTAAAAATAATTTTTTTGAAGAGGTGAAACGGTTGTATGCGGATAAAGAAAACTATCTGATCGAGGGGAAGAACTATTATGATTGGTATCATATCGCACAACAAAGGTTTAATGAGGTCTTTAAGATAAAAAGAGGAGACGGGGGGTATTACGAGGATTTGTTTGGGGTGGATCGAAGAAAGTTACCGGATGTCAATTGGTATGAGAAAGTGACTCGCTTGGCTCCGTTTCAAAAAATTAATTTCTCCATGGATGGAGGAGATCCTGCCGGAAACTACTATATTTCGCTGGAGTATCTGAATCAACAGGGAGTTATTCGGGGAAGTCAGTTGAAACGTTATTCTTTACGGGTGAATTTTGCTTCGGAACCCGCGGGAAAATCGTTTCATTGGGGAATAAAGACTATGCTTTCTCATTCCGATCAGAGAGGGCCGCGACAGGATGCTATGGGGTATGCCATGCCTCAGTATACGGCTCTTTCTTTGGCTCCGGTCGTTCCGGTTTATTTAGAGGATGGATCTTTGAATCTGGAATTTCCGTACGGACAGAATAGCAATATGAATCCGTTAGCCGTTAATAAATATAACATTTATGCCCGTCCGCAAACAGTCGTTTATGCTTCGGGATGGATACGTTGTTTGTTGTCTCGATCTCTTTCTTTTCGGGGAACCGTTTCTTTGTCGGCTTTAATGGCCCGTCGTCGTCAATATTACGATAAGGATTTCGGAGATGGACAAAAAGATGGAGGGGCTCTTTACGAACGGGATGCCCGTCGCCGGAAAATCGTGGGTACGGGAATACTTTACTATTGTCCCGTTCTGGGGAAGGGGCACGAGTGGAGTTCTTATACCGGATTTGAACTGGAAGATGTAAAGGAGGAGTATATATCGGCCAGAGGAATACGTTTCCTCTCGGATGACTTTCCTTATTTATCGGCTTCCGCCAAGGTGTCGAGAGTAGGAGGCGGCGGAGAAGGTTATGCCATGTTTTCCTGGTTGTTTAATTCGAATTATACGTACAGGCAGAAATATTATTTGTCGGTTTCTTTGCGTGGGGATCGTTCTTCTTGTTTTCATCCCGACTATCGTTTCGGATTTTTTGGTTCTGTTTCGGCGGCCTGGAGGATTTCCCAGGAGCGATTTATGCAACGGCAGGATAAGATACAAGAATTGAAATTGAAGGTCAGCTACGGAAGTAACGGCTGTTTGCCTCAGAAGCTTTATGGTTGGCGTTCCCTTTATTCTTTTGGTTATGAATATAACGGTAAACCGGGATTGAACGCCGAAACAATTGCCAATAAACGTTTGACTTGGGAAAATAACCGGATATTGAATCTGGGGGTAGAAGCCGTTCTTTTGAACCGGATGCATCTGAATCTGGAATATTATTACCGGGTGACGGCAAATTTGTTGCAGGATGTTCCTCTCTCCTACGTAAGTGGTTATTCCAGCCGCTTGGAGAATACGGAAGCAGGATTGTGCAATGCCGGGATTGAGTTGGACGTGGAGTTGGATTTCCTGAAAAAGAGATTCTGGAGTTGGGGTATTGATTTTAATCTGGCAACCCTGAAGAATCGATTTTTCGGATTGAAAGGAGACTACCTCGGATTACAGATACAGCGGAACGGGGAGAGTATATATTCCTGGTATTTAAGGGAATGGGTCGGGGTGAACCGGCAGACGGGCGAACAGCAATGGGTTCATGTGGAAAAAAATGGGAAAAAGGAGCTGACAACAAAATATTCAAAAGGTTCGCGGGACGTGAGAGGTAGTGCTTTGCCTAAGGTTAGCGGAGGATTGACAAGTGTGTTGCGGTATAAGAATTGGGAATGGAGATGTTTGTTTACTTATGCCTGCGGATATAAGGTCTTGGATTATACCGGTTTTTATAGTACGAAGAATGATGGTGCCCGGAACTATCGGAATATAGAGCGGGATCAATTGGATCGTTGGACACCGGATAATCCGGCCGGGAAAAATCCGATCCGTATAAATAATGGTTGGGATCGTTATAATTCGACCCGGTATTTGTATGACGGGGATTATTTAAAGTTGAAGAGTATGAAGGTTCGATATAACCTGCCTGAAAGTTGGACCCAGAAATTTAAAATAGAGCATGCGCATTTGTTTTTGCAAGCAGAAAATCTTTTTGTGTGGACCGAATTGAAAGGATTCGATCCGGAAATCACCTTAACCGGTTATAGAAGACCGGAGGTTTATCCTTCGGCCACGACCTATACGGTCGGATTATACATGGTGTTTTGAAAATGTTTTTTTAGATTTTAATGAAAGGTATGAAAATGAACAGGATAATATGGGGATTGCTGTATTTCATAATGTGGCTCCCTGCAGATCGGGTATTTGCACAAGAAATACAAACGAAAGATACGGCCCTTTCGGTAGATGGGCCTTATATTCTACACGAGAAAGAGGGGTGGTTGAGGTTGTTGAAAGTGGATGAGGCCGGAAAATTGACGGATAGTTTGTTTTTTCCGGATGATCGCTTCTCTTTTCAGGTACGTTCGGAGGATGGAGAACACCGTTTTTCCGTCCGGTTACATGAATTTGAACGGGAGGAGTATAGAATTCCCCGGGTTTCGGATCAGGTTTTTGTAATTTCCGATCCTCACGGGAATTTGGATTGTTTTGTTTCCATATTGCAGGCCGGAAAAGTTATAGACAAGACATATAGTTGGATTTTCGGTCGAAATCGTTTGGTTATTATCGGAGATGTTTTCGATCGGGGAAAAGACGTGCTCCCGATCTTCTGGTTGATTTATAAATTGGAACAAGAGGCCCGGGAGGCGGGGGGAGCCGTTACCTTATTGTTAGGGAATCACGAAGAGATGGTATTGCGGGGAGACTTACGTTATACCCGGAAAAAATATTTGAATCTGGCCAAGCGTTTGGGGCTTTCTTATCAGAATCTTTGGCATGGAAATAGTGAGTTAGGCCGCTGGCTTCAAACCAAAAATACGGTCGCTCTTATCGGGAGAAACATTTTTGTGCATGCCGGTTTTAGTCGAGAGTTTGCCACTTTGAAGGAAGATTTGGGAGTGGTAAATCGAACCGTAAGTACTTCTTTGTTTTTATCTAAGCCGGAACGTAAGGCCGTATCCGAACTGTCCGCCTTTCTATTTTCGGGGAAAGGACCTTTATGGTACCGGGGGATGGTGCTGAACAAGAAAAAATACGATCCGATGACTTTAAAAGAGGTTAAATCCGTTATGCAGAAATTGGAAGTAGACAAGGTATGGGTAGGGCATACTATCTTTAAGGATATATCCCGGTTTTACGGGAAACGGGTGATTGCGGTAAACGTGAATAATGTAAAAAATCGGGAAGCCCAGCGGGGACGCGGCGTTATGATGAAAAAGGGGAAATTATACCGGGTTTATGATTCCGGTAAATGGAGAGAGATGAGGTAATAGATTGAAGAGAGTAGGACAGATATGGTTTTTATAATTTGTGAATTTCCTTTTAATGAACAAAAAGGAAATTATTTTAAGTCGTAAATGTACAGTCATTTTCTATAAATGGGAAGAAGAGGACCTTTTTAGCTTATTTGGGGTTCTCTTTTTGTATTTATTGAGCTATTTTTGTATTGTTTTTATTAGTATTTTTTCTTAATTTTTCTATTTTGTTCATATCGTTTTCACGTGAGAAATTGGTTACTTTATCACCATTTTTGTTGTGTATGAAAGACGTGTACGAGATGACTGATAGGAATTTGAAAAAGGTAAACGGATATGCATATAATGTAGAGACTGTATTTAAAGAATATTATAGTCCCTTATGTTATTTTGCATCTCAGTATATCCAGGATGACAGTATTACGGAGGACATAGTGCAGGATGTTTTTATCAGTTTATTGGAGAAGAAAGTTACTTTTCAGACAGAACTTCATTTGAAAAACTTCCTGTATCTATCTGTGCGGAATGCTTGTTTAAATGCTTTGAGGAATAAGGTTTCCAGGGAAAAGTATATAGAGTTTATTACCCGGGAGGAGTCTTCTGAGAATTTTGAAGATAACCTGATTCTTACCGAGGTTCATAAAGAGTTGGCCGAAGCGGTGGAGAAGCTGCCGTCCGAGTGTCGTAAAGTGTTCGATCTTTCCTATTTTCAGGGAAAGGACAATGAAACCGTGGCGGAAGAGTTAGGACTAAGCGTGAATACGGTGAAGGCTCAAAAAGCGCGCGGGAAAAAAATTTTGAGAGAGGGGTTAAAAGACATTTTTCCTTTCGTGATGTTTTTTTTGAATATTTTGGATAAATATAGTTGATGTGATTATTAACTTGTATACAAGGATTTTATGATGTATTTGTTTTTAGGATAATTGTTCCTGAAGCGGAGGCAAAAACTTTTTTCGAAAAAAACGAAGATTCATTTAATCCTTTTGAATACCCTTCGTGTAATAATGATGATGAAAAGAGAAAACCGGACATATCAGTATGACATTGCCGCCATAATAGTTTCCTATTTGCGGAATGAAATCAATGAGGCCGACCAACGGAAGTTAGATGCGTGGGTGGCTTCTTCAGTTCGTCATAAGGAGCTCTTTTCACGGATTTGTGACGAGACGATGCAGTTGGAGGAGATTCGGAAAATTCTGTCTCATGATGCCAACAGTGCATGGGTGGTGTTAAAGATAAAAGCCGAAAGGCGCCGTAAACAACGTTTATTCAGGATATACAAGGTTGCAGCTTCTGTCGTGGTCTTGTTCGGTGTGTCTATGATTTTGTGGTTGAAATCTTCGAATAAGCTTGCGGAGGAGGAGAAACTGGCCGTTCGAGAAGAGATCGTGCCGGGACGTCCGATGGCGAGGTTGACGGTTGCTTCAGGGATTACATATCAATTGGATACGTTGGGAGATTTGATGTTGGCAAGTTCTGCAGCAGAGAATAACGGACGGGAAGTGGTGTTTAAGGATTTAGATGAAGTACAGCAGGATTCGTTACCCCAATATGGAAAAATGGAGATTCCGCGCGGAGGAGAATATAGAATGGTTTTAAGCGACGGCACCAAAGTTTATTTGAATTCGGCGACGGTGTTGCGTTTTCCGGAGAGTTTTGCGGGCTGTAAGGAACGGGTGGTGTATCTTTCGGGAGAGGCCTTTTTCGAGGTGGCTAAGGATGCCGATCGGCCTTTTGTCGTTGTGTGTTCAGCTTACGATGTCCGGGTTTTGGGAACCTCTTTCAATGTTTCCGCTTACGAGGACGATGAAGATTCGAGGACAACGTTGGCTTCTGGGAAGGTCGAAATAAATACGCGTAATAACAAGCAAATCGTATTGAAGCCGGGGGAGCAGGCCATAGTGACGGATAGAGGTGTGGATGTGAAAGGAATAGATGTGGAACTTTACACTACGTGGATGCACGAGAGTTTCCGCTTTAAAGGCGGTAGTATAGAGGAGATCATGAAAAAATTGGCTCGATGGTACGTGGTGGATGTGTTTTATGCCAATCAAGCGGTAAAAGATTTTCATTTTACCGGTTTTTTGCCTCGTTATGCAAAAATCGAAGATGTGTTGGAATTGTTAAGTTTGACGACAAAAAATATAGCGTTTGAAGTGAAAGGTAAAAGTGTATGGGTTAGGGAAAAATAAAAGAAAGGGTATAAGAAAAGGGCCAGAGCTGCAACCCTGACCCTTAAATGTGTACTAAAAATAAACCAAAAGGGATTACAAATATACTCTTTTTTTTCCCATAAACAAATATTAAGCAAATTTTCTCGCGATAATTTTGAAAAAAAATTATGCGGGAGAAAGGGGGTTTGTGGTGTATTGAATTTTTATAAAACATCAATTGCTTGATTCAGAGAATACTATGGTGACTTTCTGACTCTGGTGATATGTACTAAAAATGACCTAAATAAATTAAAAATCAATGAGAAGTAAAATGAAAAACTGGTTGTTTGGTCATAGTCGATTTTCGTTAGGCTCGAAACTGACGTTAATGCTATTGCTAATCACGCACATTGCTTTTTCAAGCGAAAAAGCTTTCAGTCAACAGAACATTACAGTTCAGTTTGAAAAACAGTCCTTGAGTGAGGTGTTGAATGTACTGAAAACGAAGACTACGTATGAGTTTTTGTACAATGACGAAGAGGTGAAGAATATCACGAACATTACCCGTTCCTTCACGGACGCGACGATTTCTGAAATATTGAAGTCCTGTTTGTCCGGAACGAAGTATGATTTTAAGATCGTGAATAACATCATCATCATTACTCCGGACGATCAAAAGAAAGAAGAAGTAAAGGCTGTTACGGTAAAAGGTAAGGTTTTCGATGAAAAGGGCGAACCTCTACCCGGTGTTGCGGTTATTTTGAAAAAGACAACTTTGGGTGTCGTTTCGGACATTGATGGTAAATTTGAAATTAAGTTTCCCAAACGGGATACGATGATTCTGGTCTTTTCTTTCCTTGGAATGAAATCCCACGAAGTGGATGTTAACAAGATCAAGGATCTGAGCAAAGATGTTATCGTAAGATTGCAACCGGATGTAACGGAAGTGGACGAGGTTGTGGTTACCGGATACGGACAGATCAAGAAGCAAAGTTTTACCGGTAGTGCGCAAACGATTGAGGGTAAAGAGTTGCTGAAGGCTTCTAAAAGTAATGTGATAAAAGCATTGCAGGCTTTTGATCCTTCTTTTAGAATACAGACGAATAATCAATGGGGATCCGACCCGAACGCATTGCCTGAAATGTATATCCGGGGACGTTCCGGTATCGGTGTGAAAGAGTTGAATAAAGATCCGTTATCTAAATCAGCCTTGCAGAATAACCCGAACCTACCGACGTTTATTTTGGATGGTTTTGAGGTAGATGTACAGAAGGTATACGACTTGGATATGAACCGGGTTGCCAATATTACGATTTTGAAAGATGCTGCTGCAACGGCTATGTACGGTTCTCGTGCTGCTAACGGTGTGATCGTTATCGAGTTGATCGCTCCGAAACCGGGAGAAGTGACGGTTTCTTATACCGGAAAAGCCACGGTAACCATGCCTGACTTGTCCGATTATAATTTGGCAAATGCAAAGGAGAAGTTAGATATCGAGGTGCTTTCCGGCTTATATGATCCGGCTAATTATAATGGTTTGGACGATGCCATGAAGGCATACAATAGACGTTACGAAAGGCTTGTAGAGGGTGTGGATACCGATTGGATGTCGATGCCATTGCGTAATGTCGTTGAACACCAACACAGTTTGTATGTTGAAGGAGGTAATAATGATTTGCGTTACGGTTTGGATGCCCAATTCAACAACAGAGGCGGTGTAATGAAAGACTCTTATCGTAGAACGATGGGTGTGGGATTTTCCGTGGATTATCGTTTGAACAAGAAGTTCCAGGTAAAGAATACAATCTCTTATACCTACACGAAATCGCAAGAGTCTCCTTACGGTTCCTTCAGCGATTATACGGAGTTGTTGCCCTACGATCGTCCATACGATAAGAATGGTAAATTGGTAGAGAAGTTGGATTTCTCCGTGGATGCCTCCAATTCAGGTTTGAACAACCCGTTGTATGAAGCTACTTTGAATAATTTCGAGTATAGCAAATACGACGAGTTTATCGATAACCTCAGTATGAACTGGTATGTTAATGATTTCTTGTCAGTCAAAGGACAATTCAGTATCACCAAGCAGTATACGAAAGGAGAACGTTTTTACGATCCTCTTTCCAACAAGGTATCTGCCAAGGATTCTGACGATAGCGACGGTCTTTTGGGAGATTTGTACTGGAATAAAGGAGAAAATACGAACTGGAATGCCAATGTATTCGTTTATTACAACCGTTTGATCGGTGCCCACAGTGTGAACTTTTCTTTGGGTATGAATGCCCGCTCTACGAAAACGACCACGACCTCCATTCACTACAGAGGTTTCCCGTCCGGAGAGTTGCATTCACCGAACTATGCTGCCGAAGTATACGATAAACCTTCCAAGAGTGAGAACCAGACCCGTTTGGTCGGTTTTATCGGAAGTTTGAACTATACTTATAATGATATTTACCTGTTGGACGCTTCCGTACGTTTTGACGGTTCTTCCGAATTCGGACGTAATCAACCTTGGGGTTCTTTCTGGTCCGGCGGTTTGGGTTTGAATATTCATAATTTCGAATTCATGAAAGACAACGGAATTTTCGATCAGTTGAAAATCCGCGGATCTTACGGACAAACCGGTAAGGTGAATTTCTCTCCGTACAGTGCAATAACTACTTACGAAGCTCAAACGGACGAGTGGTACAAAACCGGATACGGTGTGAAATTGAAAGCTTTGGGAAACAAAGATTTGACCTGGGAAACCACGAATGAGTTGAATGTCGGTTTGGATATGACCGTGTTTAACCGGTTCACGTTGAATTTCGACTTCTACAATAAGAAAACGGTTGACTTGATCAATGATGTGACGCTTCCGACCTCATCCGGTTTCTCTTATTATGTAGACAACGTGGGAGAGAACCAAAACCGCGGATTTGAAATTCAACTTCGCGCGGATATCATTAAGAAGCGGGATTTGAACATCGCTCTTTGGGGAAATTTAGCCCACAATAAAAATAAGATTTTGAAAATCTCCGAGTCGTTGAAAATGTACAATGACCAGGTAAACGACTATTATAAAGATGCCGAGGATGATCAGGTTAGTGCTTCTTGGATTAGTAAAGATCCCAAGTATTCCAAGCCGATTATGAAATACGAAGAGGGCGGTTCTTTGACCTCTCTATTTGCGATGCAATCTTTGGGTATCGACCCGAGTAACGGAAAGGAACTTTTCCTGAATCGCGACGGATCCGTTACTCATACCTGGAGTGCAACCCAACAGGTAATCGTTGGAAATACCGAGCCGGATGCTCAGGGTTCTTTCGGTTTGAATGCCATTTATAAGAACTTCACCTTGTTTGTTAACTTTATGTATCAATGGGGTGGACAGGCTTATAACCAAACGTTGGTCGACCGGGTTGAGAATGCAAAAGTGGAAAACAGAAACGTGGACAAACGGGTATTGACCGATCGTTGGCAAAATCCGGGAGACGTGACTCCTTTGAAAGATATTAAGAATCGTGACGTGACGACTTTGCCCACCTCTCGTTTCGTGCAGGATGATAATTTCCTCACCTTGTCTTCCATCTCTTTGACGTATGATTTCAACGAATCATTTGTAAAACGTCTTAGAATGAGCCGGATGAGTTTTGAGGTAAGTATGGAGGATATCGTAAGATGGTCCAGTATTCGTCAAGAACGGGGACTTAGCTATCCGTTTGCACGGGGTGTAAGCTTTTCGTTAATGGTCAACTTTTAATTAATTAGAAAACTATGAAAAGATATAAGTTAATATTACTTTCTGTTTGCGTGTTGCCTTTTGTGTTGGCTTCGTGCAACAAGTGGCTGGATGTCTCTCCGGAGGATCAGATCACGGAGGAAGAACTTTGGAGTAAGGGAGAGGGATTCCGGAATGCCTTGAACGGTGTTTATAAATCGATGGCCGCTTATAACCTTTACGGTCGTAATCTGACTTGGGGATTGGTAGATGCTTTGGGACAATGTTATAATATGAATTACGCGGCGGATAATGCTACCAGGGATATGAAGAAGGCCGTGGAGTACGAGTTCGAAGACGAAGCTTTGAAACCGGTTATCGAAACGATCTGGGAAGAGGCTTATAATACGGTAGCCAATTGCAACAACATATTGAATAATGTGCCTCAGGCTGATCCTGAAATTTTTGCAGCCGGAGAACGGGAAAAGAATATGATATGGGGAGAAGCCTTGGCTTTACGCGCCTTTATCCAGTTCGATATGTTGCGTTTGTATGCGGCAGCTCCGGTAACGAATCCGACCACGAAATATATTCCTTACGTGGATACTTATCCCTCTTTGATCTCTAACAAGAAAAGTGTAAATGAATGTTTGGATCTGATTATCAGAGATCTGAAGGATGCAAAAGCGTTTTTGTGGAAGAGCGATTCTGCTTACGCGTTAACTACTTCCAATCGTTTTGAGGTTGCCGGAAGTTTGACCAACCGCTTTATTTCGACCCGGGGCTACCGGATGAACTATTATGCCGCTTGTGCTGCATTGGCCCGGGTATACCTGTATGCAGGTCAGACGACCAACGCGTATAACGAAGCTACTGCTTTGATCGAAATGGAGAAGAAAAATAACTATTTCTCTTTCAGAAATTCGGCCAGCAATGGAGATTTGAAATTCTATAGCGACATCATTATGGGATTGTATGCTCCCAAGTTAGGAGATTGGGATCGGGCTGCCAATGAGGTGATGAGCGGAAGCAGCATGTATTATTTGAGACTGACGAACATTAAAAAAATCTTTGCTCCGGACTTAAAGGGTTCTTATGAAGATATAACGAGTGACGATTATCGCTTTAAGTATCAAATCGAGAACTACATGGGATACGAGTATTTCCGTCCTTTGAAATACAAAGAACAAACGGCGACTACGACCCAGACAAAGGTTGCCAACTATTTGGTTCCGATGTTGCGTATGAGCGAAGTATATTATATCGCCGCGGAGGCTATTTGTGAAACCAATTTGGACGAAGCTAAGGAGTATCTGTTTAAGGTAAAATCCGGAAGAGGAATCAGATCTGCTGCCGTGACGGAACAAAAACAGGCTATTAAGGATAAAGATACCTTTATCGAGGCTTTGCGTAACGATATGCGTAGAGATTTGTGGGGAGAAGGACAATTGTTCTTTATGTTTAAGAGATTGAACGAAGCTATTCCCTCGGATTACGAGACCTTCGGTCCTTCGGATGAGTATTTTGTACTTCCGGTACCCGATAGTGAAATTACTATTAAATAAAATCGAATTATGAAGACAAATATTATATTACTTCTTTTATTGTCCCTGTTTTCTCTGTCGGCTTGCGACGAGCAAGGTTTATGGGAGAATTCGAATGATGTGACTTATATCTATTTCTCTAAAGATGCGACAAAAGACAGCACGGCGACTTCTTTTAAATTGTTTGCCGGAGAGAACCGGATTACGATTCCCGTGGAGGTAACGGTTGCCGGTAAGTGGCCGGATCAGGATATCGAGTATACCGTATCTGCAGATTTGAACGAAACCACCTTGTATCCGGAGAACTATGTTATTCCGGAAAAATTCGTTTACCGCGCCGATCATAAGGTTGATACGATCTTTATCGAACTTATCAACCATCCCGATTTGGCCACGAAAAATTTGAGATTGGTTTTGAAAATCGATCCGAAAGGAGATGTTTTGGAAGGACCGGTTATCAATCAAAGAGCGATTATTTCTATCACGGACCGGATTTTCCAACCGGAGTGGTGGACCGTATGGGATTTTATCGGTACGAACGGACAACCTCTCTTTAATATTGCGGAAGCTTATTATATCGGAGAATATTCGGATACGAAATACCTGATGTTCCTGGATATACTGGACGGTGAGCCTTTTGACGGAAAGGACCGGAACAAATTGAGGGGTTATTGTTTGCAATTGAAGTACAAGATCGAGGAGTTCAACAATGATCCGGCTAATCAAGCTGCCGGGTTGACACCGTTGAAGGATGAGAAAGGTAGAGTAATAACTGTTCCTATCAAGGGATAATTAAAACGAGAAAATAAGATGAGACATAATTTTTTATGGATTGTAATGCTGCTGATGGCAGTGAGTTGTTTGGACGATAAAAACAACTACAATTACAAGGATATAAATACGGTTGGAGATTCTAAGATTACAGGATTAAGAAGTGTTTATACTTGTTTCCCCGGCGAAGAGGTGCATTTGGTTCCTGAAGTAAAGCTTTCCAAAGACACGTTGAATCCGGATGTAAGCTACTCCTGGTATGTTAACGGTGCTTTGACCGAACATACGGAGCCCACGTATACGTTCAAATCGGATGTTATCGCCACACATAAGATCGTTTTTTGTGTGACCGATAATCAGACCGGTGTTCAGTTTGTGGCAGGAACTCAGGTTTCCGTTGACTCTCGTTGGCTAAAAGGGTGGATGATCTTGTCCAAGGGGGCCGGAGACGCTTCTCAGGTATCCATGGTGTTGATGAGAAGAAGCGAGGTCGCTTTACCGGAAAATCAAATCAAAGATACGGTTTTGTATGATGGCCAGGATATCAATATTGTAAAGGATCTGGGAACGGGACCGAAGAAATTGAGAGAATCTTTTATGGTTTACGATTATGCTTTTGACGGAGCCATGGATGAAATTGTTGTATTACAAGATAACAAATGCGCTGAATTACACGGGAGCGACTTGCATAAAGTAATTAACACGGAAGAAGAATTCTCGGGAGCCGTTCCCTCTAATTTCCGTCCTTTGGATGCTATTATGACAACCGGATTAAAATGCGTATTGGATCAAGACGGTTATGTTTACACGAGTACGGGAGCCGTAATCACCGATTTCCATGCCGGAAGATATCCGTCGGAGCCGGCCTTCAACGGAAGGAAATTTAAAGCACTTTATCAATCCAACCGGAATAACGCTAAGTTTTTCTTGGCTCTGGATGCAAATAACACTTTGGTCGGAATCGTAGACGATGCTACTGCCAGATACGGTAGTCAGGATGTTCAAATGGGGGGTAAAGCGGGTGCGTTAGCCGAGATTCGTTTCCCCGAAGCAAGCTACGATAAGACTTTGTTCCAGAATATTCCGGAAGAGGTGTTGTTTACGACATGGACGGATGAAGAGTACGAAGATCCTTCGTTCGTATCTTTGTTGAAAGGACAGGGCGATTATTACATGCATACTTATTCTTTTGTATATAAGAGTAATCCTTCTTCGGAAGAGCCCAATTTGGATGTTGCCTCAACCAACGGAAGAACACATAAAATTTCTTCTGCCATGATGGATAATTTCACGGATGTGGCTGCTCTTAATTTTTATAAATGTTTGATCGTGGCTAACGGCAACAAATTATACAGTTGTTCTTTGACCGACGAGAACGATCCCGGTAAAGAGTTTATGACCTTCGCCGGTAATATCGTTGCCATTGATGCCAAGGATATGGGACGAAATCCGGATAGCCCGAGATATGATTTCGGCGGTGCTCATGTCGGAGTGGCGTTGGATAACGGGGAGTTCTATATCTACGAGTTGAAGTATGACGAGGATGCGGCGAAAGTGACCGAGATGCGGGAGTTGTATCATTATGCCGGATTTGGTAATATCGTAGATGTCATATATAAGTATGGAGAAAGTACTATACTAAATTATAAGTATCAGCCGAATTGATTACAAACTGGATTTTAATAAATATGGAAGGGAGCTTAGGCTCCCTTCTATGTTCTAACGAAAGAGAGTGCGGATGTGAAGGATATAGATGGTAATTGTATGTAAATGATAATTGTATGAAAAAATGTTTGATTTTATTTCTGTTATTTTTTGTTTTTGAAAGTGGGAATGCCCAGCAGAAAGCGAATTATAAGTTAGCAGAAAAATTTACCCGGATGGGATTGAGCGGGGTCGTGTCGCAAAATAGTAAGCACGTGGTTCCCCGGTATATCCATAACGGAGAAAAATTTTGGTTTGAATTCAGAACGGACGAGGGGAAGAAATTTTATTTTGTAGATCCGGAAAAAGGAGAAAAGCGTCTGCTTTTCAATAATACGGATATCGCCCGGGGAGTGAGTAAGTACACCCGCAGGGCTTATGACGAGAAAAATTTAGTATTGTCGGATATCGATTTCTCCAAAGATTTGTCGAAAATGACCTTTTCCATGGATAACGGAGAATACGAATACAACATGAAAACGAAGGTTGTACGACAATTGCCTAAGCAGGAAAAGAAGGAGGAACCCGTGCGTTATACCTGGATGTCGCTGTCTCCGGATAGCAGTTATATTTTATACGCGAAAAATCACAACCTCTATGTCAGAGGAAATAAATATAAAGGTCGGGATACGACCGAAATACAGTTGACAACCGACGGGGAACAATATTTTTCCTATGCCCGGGATAACCAAAGTATGGACTCCACGGAGACGGAAATGGAGGGACGTTGGTTTAAGTTCGCCGATAAGGCTTACGTTTTACGCCGGGATCAACGGAAAGTGGAAGAGATGGCCGTGATCGACGTATTGGCTCAACCGAGACCTAAGGCAATAAGTTATAAATACGATATGGCCGGGGCAAAAGAGTTGTCCAAATGGGAATTGTCCGTTATCGATGTTGAGAAGCGCAAGGTGTTGAAAATCAATGCAGATAAATGGCAGGATCAGGATATGGAAGTGTTATACACGACCAAGAAGGGAGATAAAATTTTCTTTGAGCGTTACAAGAGGAAGCGGGATGAGGTGGAACTTTGTGTTGCCGATACCGAGACCGGAGAAGTGAAAGTATTGATCCACGAGGAGGACAGGCCCTATATCGATTACCATATGCGGAATATCGTGTTCCTGAATGAAGGAAAGGATATCCTTTACCGTTCGGAGCGAACCGGATGGGCCCATTACTATCATTACGACGGGGAAGGAAACCTGAAGAATACGATTACCTCAGGCGATTGGGTGGCCGGACAAATTGCGGCCATAGATACTGCCGGCCGGACCGTCTATCTATATGCGCACGGGTATGATAAAAAGATAAATCCTTACTATTACCAAGTAGTAAAAGCCCATATCGACAGGGAAGGGGTTTCTTTGTTATCTCCCGAAGACGGTCAGCATAAAGCTACTTTTTCTGAATCCAGAAAATATTTTGTAGATACCTATTCAAGGGTAGACCTGGAACCGAAGTTTGTTTTAAAAGACAATAAGGGACGAGTGATTATCCCGGAATTGGCAAAAGCCGATTTCAGAAGGGCTTACGAGATGGGGTGGAAGGCTCCGGAACGTTTCACCGTGAAAGCGGCAGACGGTTTGACGGATCTTCATGGAATCATGTGGAAGCCGGCCGATTTCGATCCGAACAAGAAATATCCGATCATCTCTTCCGTTTATCCGGGACCTTTCTTCGAATATGTCTCTACCGGATTCAGTTTGGACGACAGCTACAATATGAAGTTGGCGCAGCTCGGATTTATCGTGGTGTCTATGGGACATCGCGGAGGAAGCCCGATGCGGGGTAAGTTTTACCACCGTTACGGATACGGAAACTTAAGGGATTATCCTTTGGCCGACGATAAATATGCCATAGAACAGTTAGCCGATCGTTATCCTTTTATAGATATCACGAAAGTCGGTATATTCGGGCATTCCGGTGGCGGTTTCATGTCCACGGCAGCCATCTGTACCTATCCTGATTTTTACAAAGCAGCGGTTTCTTCTTCGGGAAATCACGATAATAATATCTATAATAACGGTTGGGTCGAGATTCATCACGGGGTGAGAGAGACGAAAGAGGTGATCAAGGACAGCATCAACGGAGACCGGGAAGTGTCGAAATTCAGCGTGAAAGTTGCTACGAATATGGAGCTTGCGAAAAATCTGAAGGGACATCTTTTGTTGGTCACGGGGGATATGGATAAAAACGTTAATCCGGCCCATACCTTGCGGATGGCTCATGCATTGATAGAAGCCGGGAAAAATTTCGATATGCTGGTATTGCCCGGAAAAGGCCACGGATACGGAAATGACGACTATTTCTTTGAACGGAAATTGTGGTATCACTTTGCCAAATATCTATTAGGCGATACGACGGCCGATCATTTTGGAACTATAGATCAATATAAAGAAACAGAAAATTGAAAGCGATGATAAAGAATATAGTGTTAGGGATGCTGTTATTGGCAGGTTTTAGTCTTTCTGCCCAACAGAAAGCGAATTATAAATTGGCCGATCGTTTTACCTTTAAAAATTTCCGGTATGCCGACCGGAACAGTTTATCTATTTACCCGGAATTTATCAACGACGGGGATTGTTTCTGGTTTTCTTTTACGACGGAAGAGGGTAAAAAGTATTATTACGTGAATCCTGCCAAACGGGAAAAAAGGTTGTTATTCGACACGGGAAAGTTATTGGGACAATTGAGTGAGGAGACCCGTAAGGCATACGATACAAAGGATTTTACTCTTCAGGGAGTCGAGTTTGATAAGAAAAGGTCCTCTTTCACCTTCGTTTTTGAGAAAAACAGGTATCGTTACGATATGAAAACGGGGCTCGTTGAAAAGGTGGATACCGTGATCAGCAAGGGATGGGGAGAATCTTGGAAAAAGTATTCTCCGGATAGTTCTTATATCCTTTATGCCAAAAATCATAATCTGTTCCTGATGGGGAATAAGGAGAAAGGAAAAGATACGACCGTTGTACAATTGACGACGGATGGGGAGAAATATTATACTTACGCGAAAGAGGAGGCGGATACGTTTCCGACGGCTCCTGTTGCCGTATGGTTGAAAGATTCGAAGAGAATCTTTGCCGTTCGCGAGGATATGAGAAATATGAAAGAGATGGGTATCGTGGATGTATTGGCAGAGCCTCGTCCCAAACTGAAAACCTATAAATACTCAATGCCGGGAGATCAGGAAGCCGGCCGTACGGAAATGGTGATTATCGATGTAGAGACGAAAGAGATCAAAAATATTGATATACAAAAATGGAACGGAGAATATTTTTCTGTTTTACATACTTCGAAAAACGGCGATAAAATCTTTTTCGAGCGTCGTCCCCGGACATTTGACGAACAGGAAGTTGGCGTTGTGGATACGAAAACGGGAGAGGTGAAAGTGTTGATTCATGAGGTCGATAAGCCTTTTATGGACTATAAGATGGCCAATATCATGTTTTTGAATGACGGGAAAGATATTATTTATCGTTCGGAGCGTACCGGTTGGGGACATTATTATCTTTATGACGGGGAGGGTAATTTTAAACATGCCATTACCTCGGGAGCTTGGGTGGCCGGTCCTGTGTCCGATATCGATACGGTGGGACGCACGCTCTATTTTTATGGTTTGGGGATAGATAAAAATATCGATCCTTATTACTATACCTTGTGTAAAGTGGATATCGACAAACCGGGAAGCGTGAAGCAACTGACTTTTGAAAATGCGACCCATATGGTTCATTTTCCTAAATCCTATAACTATTTTGTGGATATATACAACCGGGTAGATATGGTTCCCCGTATTGTACTCAAAAATAAGAAAGGTAAAGAGTTAATGGAGTTAGCCAGACCGGATATCCGGAGAGCGGTGGAGATGGGATGGAAAGCCCCCGAAAGATTTAAGGTAAAAGCCGCCGATGGCGTGACCGATTTGTACGGTGTAATGTGGAAACCTTTCGATTTTGATTCCACGAAACAGTATCCGATTATCTCTTCGGTTTATCCCGGACCGTTCTACGAGTATGTTCCGACCCAGTTCGCATTGCTGCATGACGATAATACCCGTTTGGCTCAACTCGGTTTTATCGTGATTGCCGTGGGGCATCGCGGGGGAACTCCTATGCGGGGTAAGTTCTATCATACTTATAGTCACGGTCGTTTACGGGATTATCCCTTAGCGGATGACAAATATGCCATCGAACAGTTGGCGGACCGTTATTCTTTCATCGACGGTACGAAGGTCGGTATATACGGCCATTCGGGAGGTGGTTTTATGTCCACGGCAGCTATTTGTACCTATCCTGATTTTTATAGTGCTGCCGTGTCTTCTGCCGGAAATCACGACAATAACATCTATAATTCCTGGTGGGGAGAGGTTCATCACGGGGTAAAAGAGGAGAAAAAAGTGATTAAAGACAGTATCAACGGCGATCGGACGGAGAGTACCTTTAAATTTAGTGTCCCCACGAATATGCAATTGGCCAAGAATTACAAAGGCGGTTTGTTGCTGATTCACGGTTGGGTGGACGATAATGTGCATCCGGCACATACCTTGCGGATGGCGGATGCCTTGATCCGTGCGAATAAAAACTTTGATATGATTATTTTACCTGCTGAAAATCATGGTTTTGGAGGCGCTGCCAATACCTTCTATGAGCGGAAAATGTGGTTTCACTTTGCCAAGCATCTGTTGGGTGACGAAACGGGTGATTTTTATTACGAGATAGAGCAGTACAAGGATCGAAACTAAAAGATTCGAAGAGGATGTAATTTAGAGATTCTGTGATTACTTCATTCGATCACAGAATCTTTTAATCGTTAAATCATAAATAATATTATATGTGATGCGGAGTATTTTAATATGTATTTTATTATCAGGGATCGTATTTTGCAGTACGGCGCAACAAAGGGCGAATTACGAGTTGGCGGAACGTTTCCGGTGTCTTACTCGGGTGCCTGTCGTGAAAAATTCGTTGGAGATACGTCCCCGTTATATCAATAATACCGACCGTTTCTGGTATGATTTCCGGACGGAAGAAGGGAATAGGTATTATTTGGTCGATCCGTCGAAAAAAAGTAAACGTTTGCTCTTTGACAATGCGGAGTTGTTGATGAAAATCAGTGAGATTACCCGTAAGGCTTATAGCGATAAAGAGTTGGATATAAATTTTGAATTTGCTCCCGACGGGAAGACCATTTATTTCAACTTTGACCGGAATAATTTTGCCTATAATACGGAAACCAAAGTGCTGAAAACGGAAGAGAAAACGAGAGGTTATTACTCTTCCTCTCCTTATTGGATGTACTATTGTGCGGATAGTTCCTACATGCTTTTTGCTAAAAGACATAATCTTTACGTGGTCGGGAATGCTGAAAAAGGAAAGGATACGACAGAGGTACAGCTGACAAAGGATGGAGAACGTTATTATACTTTTAACCGGGAGGACGAAGGAGAGATCGACGATCGTTTCGGTTGTTCCGCCAAATGGTTTAAGCAGGGGCATAAGTTTTATGCCATAAGGGAGGATTCCCGTTTAGTAAAGGAACTGTGGTTGGTCGATGCGTTAGCGGAACCGCGTCCGAAACTGAAAACTTACAAGGCTGAATTAGCTGGGGACGAACATGTGATCCAATATGAACTTCTGATCGGAGATGCAGATAAAGGGGAAGTAAAGAAAATAGATATAAGCCGGTGGAAAGATCAGTATATTGACGTGTTGTATACCAGTAATGATGGGAAAAGACTTTATTTCCAACGTTACAAGAGAACCTGGGATGAATGTGAAATCTGCTGTGTGGACACGGAAAGCGGAGAGGTGAAAGTTTTAATTCATGAGGTTGATAAGCCTTATTTGGATTACCAGATGAGAGGTATCTCTTTTCTGAATGACGGGAAGGAGATTTTATTCCGTTCGGAACGTACCGGATGGGGGCATTATTATTTATATGACGAAAACGGGAACCTGAAGAATCAGGTGACTTCCGGGGCCTGGGTCGCCGGACCGATTATGAAAATCGATACGGTAAAGAGACAAATCTATTTTATCGGTTTGGGTAAAGAGGCAAACGTGGATCCTTATTACTACGTGTTATACCGGGCCGATATAGATAAAACGAACGCGATAACCTTGCTGACTCCCGAGAACGCAACGCATGATATCAGTCTGTCTCCTTCATGCAACTATTTTACCGATAGTTATTCGAGGGTAGATATGGAGCCTGTAAATGTGGTTCGCGACCGGAAAGGGAGAGTTATTATGGAGTTGGAAAAACCGGATTTACGCCGTCTTTATGAATTGGGATGGAAAAAACCGGAACGCTTTAAAGTGAAAGCGGCTGACGGGGTTACCGATTTATACGGGACGATGTGGAAACCGGCCGATTTTGATTCGACCAAGTGTTACCCGATTATCTCTTCCGTGTACCCGGGACCTTTTTTCGAGTATGTCCAGACTCGTTTTACCTTAAATGATGATTTGAATACCCGTTTGGCACAAGTCGGTTTTATCGTAATCTCTGTCGGACATCGGGGGGGAACACCTATGCGGGGTAAATTTTATCATACCTACGGCTATGGTAATCAACGGGATTACCCTTTAGCAGATGATAAATACGTTATCGAACAGTTAGCAGACCGTCATGCATATATCAACGGGAAGAAAGTCGGAATATTCGGCCATTCCGGGGGCGGTTTTATGTCTACGGCGGCTTTATTGACTTATCCCGACTTTTACAGTGCGGCTGTATCTTCCGCGGGAAATCATGATAATAATATTTATAATAAGGGATTCGTGGAGATCCATTATGGCGTGAAGGAGAACAAGAAAATCGTTAAGGATAGCGTTAACGGAGACCGGGAGGAGATTACATTTACGACTAAAAGTAAGAGCAATGCGGAGTTGGCCAAAAATTACAAAGGGGGGTTGTTGATCGTTACCGGAGATATGGATAAGACGGTTCATCCGTCACATACGTTACGGGTCGTGGATGCTTTGATAAAGGCGGGGAAAAATTTCGATATGTTGGTATTACCGGGTAATACGCACGGTTTTAGCGGAGAAGCGGAAGATTTCTTCGAACGGAAATTGTGGTTTCATTTTGCAAAGCATCTTTTAGAAGATGATTCCGCTGATTACGAAGGCGATATCAATTATTTTATGAAGCGTTAATGTTTGTGGGGAGGGATATAGCTATGGGGTTAACCGGGAATAACACCCGGTTAACCGCTGTCCCGGAACTCCATTTTGTTATAAGTTTAACGGAACGGGGTACTTTTGTTAAACTTATGTTATATATGTTATATTGCAAGTTTGTCTAAATTAAATTTATTTCATTTGTATAATGAGTTGTGATGCCGGATGTGTATGTAGAAAAGGGGTCTAACAAGGGCATGCGGCATAACGGATCGAACAATTAATGTGTACTATATTTTAAACCAAAATTGATTTATTATGAGACTGAAAACTATCGTTTTTGTTGTTGTCGGTCTTTTCTTGTTGCAAAGCAGTGTGACTTTTGCAGGAGAAAGGAAAAAAAAGAAATCGAAGGAAGAGAAAGTTGAAGTAAAGAAAGAGTCTGCTTATGACAAATTATTTAAAGGTCAGAAGTGCGAGACTGTAAAGGGAATGATTACCATTCACAAAATGGACGGGAAAGTTTATTTTGAATTTCCATTGAATTTATTGAATAAGGATATGCTTTTGGGATCAACGATTACCCAGATTACCAATAACGGTTTTGGTAGTGTTGGTGAAAAACCGTATGATCCTTTGCACATCACCTTTGTGAAAAGAGATTCTTCCATGAATCTTTGTGCCGTTAACACCAATTATACGACCAAAGATGAAAACATTGGCAAGCGGATTGAGGAGAGTACGATTCCCGCCGTTATGCAGACCTTTAAGATTATGGCTTACAATGCGGACAGTACGGCTGTCGTATTCGATGTGACGGATTATTTCCTTTCCAACGAAGATAACATCGGACCGTTCTCACCGTATGCTCCTATTTTATATCGTCGTCGTTTGGAGAAAGAGTTTAAAAAACAGGATTCCCAGATTACCGGTATTAAAGCCTATGCTGATAATGTTAGCGTGGAGTCTTCATTGAGTTATGTTGTCAGCGTAAGCGATCAACGTTACTATTATATTTATAAGGCTCCTTTCAATGCGGTAATGACCCGGAGTATTATCTTGCTGCCGGAAGAGCCGATGCGTCCCCGTTACGCCGATCCTCGTATCGGAATCTTCGTGGGAGGTCGTTCTGAATTTACGAGTGACGGTTCCGGTATACAGCCTCGTTATTTTGCTAACCGTTGGAGATTGGAGCCTTCTGACGTGGAAGCGTATAAGAGGGGAGAGTTGGTAGAGCCGGTAAAACCGATCGTGTTCTACGTGGATAACACTTTCCCGGAAGCTTGGCGTAAATACATCAAAGAAGGTGTAGAGCAATGGCAGGCTGCTTTTGAAGCTATCGGCTTTAAAAATGCGATTATCGCTAAGGATTTTCCCACGGATGATCCTGAATTCGATCCGGATAATTTGAAATATTCTTGTGTGCGTTATTCTCCCTCCTGGACGGCTAACGCGATGGGACCCTCCTGGACGGACCCTCGTACCGGAGAGATTTTGAATGCTTCCGTATACCTGTATCATAACTTGATCGAGTTAGTACAGAACTGGCGTTTTATCCAAGGAGGACCTGCAGATCCTTCCGTTCGTAAAATGGTATTGGATGAAGAGACTCTGGGAGATTGCATCCATTATGTGGTAGCTCACGAGATCGGTCACTGTTTGTCATTGATGCATAACATGGGATCTTCTTCCGCTATTCCGGTAGACTCTTTGCGTTCTCCGTCGTTTACTCAAAAATACGGAACGACATACTCTATTATGGATTATGCCCGTAACAATTATGTAGCGCAACCGGGAGATGCCGAGCGGGGTGTGAAAATGACCCCTCCTGATTTGGGTGTTTACGATATGTATGCTATCCATTGGTTGTATACTCCGATATTCGAAGCTAAAACATCCGAAGAGGAGGTGCCTGTATTGGATAAATGGATTACGGAAAAATCCCATGACCCGATTTATCGTTACGGAAAACAACAGATCAATTACCGGATCGACCCGAGTGCTATGGAAGAAGATTTGGGTGACGATGCGATAAAGGCTGCTACTTACGGTGTGAAGAACTTGAAATATCTGATGAAAAACCTGAACAACTGGATCGGTGATGAAGATAAGGACTTCCGTTTCCGCGAGAATATTTATAATGAGGTGATTTATCAATATTTCCGCTATATCAATCATGTGATTTTCAATATAGGTGGTATCTATTTGAACGAGCGTTATGCACAGGATGCACGTCCGAGCTATAAATCCGTGGAGACGGAGAAACAAAAACGGGCAACTCAATTTATGTTGGCTCAATTGAAAGATCTCGCTTGGTTGAATGACCAGTCTTTATTGAAGAATTTCGAAATCCGCAGCAATATCATTTCCGATATGGAAGATGCTATTTGGGAAGGTTTGACCAAACGTTTCGGTGCCGTTGCCATGAGTGCGGACAAAGCGGAGAAGAATCCTTACACGCAAAAAGATTATATGAAAGATTTGATGGACTTTGTATGGGCTCCTACCAAGCAAGGTAAATCATTGAGTAATATCGAGAAAAAACTGCAATTGAATTTTGTTTCTTTCACTATCGGAAATACCGGAATGAATATGATGAGAGGCAATTCTTTGAGTTTCCATGCCGAAGACCTGATGATTCAGGTTCCCGAATGCATAAAAGAGAAGAGCCGTAAAATGTATGGTGAGGTGTCCGAGCATTGGATGGGTATGTTCACGAACAAGAAAGAGATAAGTCATGACCATGTACAATGCGGTGGTGTCGAAAAACAAGGATTTGGTTGGTATGTGAGTGTTACACCTCCCTATGAACCGTTGGAACACCTTTACTTCAACGCGTTGCAAAATACGTTGACTTTATTGAAGAGTAAAGCGAATACCGGAAATGCAGATACGCGTCAACATTACAAATTGTTGATCTACAAAATAGAACAAGCGCTAAAAAAATAATTTGCGATAGAAGATCCGGGGCGGTATGTCGCCGAAATTCCCGGGTCTGAAATCATGAATCTAAAGTTTGATATATGAAAAAAGGAATATATTTATTGTTTCTTTCGTTTTTCTTGTTCGGTATCTGTACTCAAGTAGATGCCAAGCGGAAAAAAGAGACAAGCAAGGAAACCAAAAAAGCGACCGAGACAGCTTATGATAAGTTGTTCAGGGGAAAGAAATATACTACGGCAGAGGGGCTGATGAAGATTCATAACATGCAGGGAAAGATTTGGGTCGAATTCCCGGTTGCCTTATTGGATCGGGATATGGCATTGACCTCCTCTATCAGAACGATTAGCGATAACGGAGAGGGTGTTGTCGGACAGTTTGCCGGCCGTCCAATGCATTTGCGTTTTACCCGTCAGGATTCGTTATTACAAGCTCGATTTCTTTTATTCAACATCCCTGTAAATACGGGAAAAGAGGTGAAAGCGAATCAAGCTTTGGTAGAATCCAATCTACCGGGTATTTTCAAATCTTTTAAAATTAAGGCTTACACTCCGGACAGTACGGCAATTGTTGTCGACATGACGGACTTGTTCCTGGAGCATTCCTATTATACCAATCCGTTTGCCGGCTATGCCGGAAACTCTTTTTTCGGTTTTGTGGCACGGACGCATAAATTCCAGGGTGACCGTTCTTCCGTCTCCGGTATTAAGGCTTATGACGATAATGTCGTGGTGATGTGTAATATGGGGTACGATGTGGATCATTTGGTATTCGGGGCTTTCTTAATGAAAAAGGATGTTCCGGTAAGCGTAAACGTGGATAAAATGTTATCTCTTTTGCCGGAAGAACCGATGCGTCCCCGTATGGCCGATTCCCGTATCGGAGTTGCTTACACGGGAAAAACCGATTATACCGGAGGAAGCGAAGGTTTCAAACCGATGTATTATACGAAACGCTGGAGAATAGAACCTTCCGACGAGATAAAATACCGGAACGGAGAGTTGGTTGAACCGAAAAAACCGATTGTATTTTATATCGATACGTTAATGCCTGCATTCTGGAAACCCTATATCAAGGCCGGTGTTGAAGAGTGGAATAAGGCTTTCGAGAAGATCGGATTTAAAAATGTATTGCGGGTAAAAGATTTTCCTGCTGATGATCCCACGTTTGATGCCAATAATATCAACTATAATACCATTCGTTACGCTCCCTTGTGGATGTATTTTATTCAAAACTCCATGTTTACGGATCCTCGTACGGGAGAAATTTTACAGGCATCCATGTATATTCACGATAATGTGGTTATCGGTTTGCATGAAGATCGTTTGATCACGACAATGGCTGCTGATCCTTCCGTTCGTACGTTCGATCCGACCCCGGAGTTGGATGGAGAGGCTCTTCGTTTGAAAGTGATGCAAATTGTTGGTAAATGTCTTGGTTTAACGGAAAATATGGGAGCTACGGCTGCCTATCCGACCGATTCTTTGCGTTCTGCTTCTTTCACCCAGAAGTACGGTCTGAGTCCTTCCATCATGGATTACTTCATGTTTAACTACGTGGCGCAACCGGAAGACGTGGAGAAGGGCGTTCGTTTAACGACTACCGGGATCGGGGCTTATGATTATTATGCCATTCAATGGTTGTATAAACCCATATATGAAGCTGCTACCCCGAAAGATGAAGAACCCGTGCTGGATCAGTGGATTCGTGAACACCAGGATGATCCGATGTATCGTTTCGGAATCAGACAAGCTTCTTACGCTTCTTATGATCCGACTTCGCTTTATGCCGATTTGGGGGATGATCCCGTGAAAGGATTGATTTATACCGTGAACAACCTGAAAACGTCTCTTCAAAATGTGTTTACCTGGTATGGGGGAGACAAGGACAGAAGTATGACGAAGAGGCGTTCCATGTATTCCGGATTGACTTCCGCATTCAGGACGAAACTGGATTATGTTTTTGCCTATATCGGCGGTATGTACTTGACGGATAAACGTGCGGGAGATACCAAGCCTTCCTATCAGCCGGTACCGAAGGCAAAACAAAAGGAGATTGTGAAGTATTTGGTCGATCTTTCCCGTGATCTCTCTTGGTTGGATAATGAGGCGGTTTTGAAGGAGTTTGAAATTGGAGATAGAATAGCGTCTAAAAACGAGGAAGAGATCATTTACGGATTGTTGGATCGGATCCGGTTTATCGCCCTTTCGGCGGAACGGGGAGGAGACTATACTCCGGAAGAGTATGTAAATGATATTTATAATATCATCTGGGCTCCGACGATGAAGAATCAGAAATTGACCAATAAGGATATGAAATTACAGAGTGCCTTTTTGATGGGAATCATTACGACTTCTACGGTTAATATGTCTCCGGCCGTATTCGATGTTCCGAGGGAAGCATTCCGTTTGGCCGATTTCGAGGATTTGAGTGTCCGGAGCATGTATCAGCATAATTTTGCTTTGCTTGAAAATGCCAAATTCCCGGTAGGGCCGATGAAAGAGGGTATGATGATTGCCGGAGAAAAAGAGGGATTCGGTATGGTGGATTATATCGAGGCAAAACCGTATTCTACCACTCATCTATTCTATAACATGCTTTTGAAAACAAAAGATATGCTGGCGCAGGCCGTGAACAGAAGTACAGGCGAGGCCAAATCTTATTATCAATTGTTATTGTTTAAGGTAGAGAAAGCTCTTGACCCGAAATAACTTTAATACAGTATAAGATTACGGGCTGGCGGGTATATTTTTCGTACTTGGTCAGCCTGTATTCGTTTAAAGGTAAATCTAAATTGTATATTATGTGTTTAAAACGAATTTTCGGCGTATTGATCCTGTTGCTTGTCGTATGGGAAGCCGGAGCCCAAAAGAGGCCTTTGGATTTGGAGTCTTATAAACTATGGCGACGGGTGGAAGCTCAAAAGATGTCCGAGGACGGTAAATGGGTTACTTACCGTTTTGCGTATATTGACGGCGAAGGACATGATAAGGATGAACCGGTAACCTATTTACGCCATGTGGCGACCGGTAAAGAGTATGAATTGCGGAATGTTAATTACGTGAATTTCTTTAACGGGGGTAAGGGGTTGAAATATACTGTGAATAAATCTCCGTTGGATACGGCCAATCTGACATCCGACTCTACGATATTACTCTCCTTAAAGGACATGAAAAAAACGTATTGGGATAGGGAATATGCGTGTAATGAATCGCCCCGTTCACCGCTTATTACGTATACTTATTCTATCGGAGAAGCTGACGGGAAACCTGTTAACAGATTGGTAGTATGGAATTTTGAGACAGGAGATTCCACGGTGCTCGACAGCATTGAATATCCCGTTTCTTATGACCAATACAAGACGATCGCTTACCTGAAGAATAACGGAACGCACAAGAGTCTTTACGTCGGACCGTTGAAAGGAAAGCATCGGTTGATATACGGGGACCCAAAGGCTCCGATAAAGAATTTCTCTTTGAAAATGGGAGGAAGAGAGGGTGTGTTTACGGTCGCTTCCGATACCTCCTATTTGAAAAATCCGGATCTACTGTATACGTTTTCTGTTGCCGATGGAAAATATAAATTGGTGATGGATTTGAAAGAGGTGGAATTACCGGGAGAATACAAGATCAGTCCCAGTACTTATACTGTTTTTAACCACGGTAAGTATATTTTAGTTGATGTAGAACCTAAGGTGAGAGAACCGCGTAAGCCTAAAGCAAAACCGGATACCAGTTTTGAATTGGAGTTGTGGAAATGGGACGATGAAGTTTCACAAAGCCGCCAAAGGCAGGGAGGGACCCGTCTCAGGAGGGAAATGCCGAAATATGTTTATCATGTGGAAGATAAAAAATGCATCGAGATCGCTCCGGCTGATATCGAACGGATCTCTGCTCCCACCTGTGAGAATTATGAATATGTTATCCTCGTGGATGAAGCTCCCTATCGTAGGTTCTCCGATTGGAAAGACGGAGTGAACGCCGATTTGTATTTGGTCAGCTTAGAAACGGGGGAGCGTAAACCGTTATTTAAGGATTTCGAAGGACGTCCTGTCTGGAGTCCGAACGGACGATATGCCTTGCTGTATCGCGGGGTGGAAAAAGTATGGTACAAGTTGGATGTACGGACGGGAGAGTTGAGCGACATCTCTTCGGCCATCGGTTATCCGGTATACGATGAAGACCATGATAAGCCGAAACCTGCGGATGCTTACGGTATAGCGGGATGGTCGGAAGACGGGAATACCGTTTATCTTTACGATCGTTATGATATCTGGACCATTGATCTGACGGGGAAAAATAAAACCGTTTCCTTAACACGAGAATACGGACGCAAGCATAATATTATTTTGCGCTGGTTGAAAGCGGATTACGACACCAAAACGTTGGACGCAAGCCAGAGTCTGTTATTGCGTACGGTGAAGGTAAGTAATTTGGATATGGGAATATATCGTTTCTCTCCTAACGGAAAATTTAAGAAATTGATCGAAGGACCTTTTTCCATTTATGTCAATCAATTTTCTACAGATGGAAAATCCTGTATCTTTACGCGACAGAGTTACACGGAATTCCGTGATTTATGGTGGAGTAAATCCGATTTTACACACCCGAAACGTTTGACTCATGCCAATCCGCAACAGGAAAACTATAAGTGGGGTTCCGTTCGGTTGGTGGAATGGACCAATTACGAAGGAAAACCTAACCGGGGTTTACTCTATTTGCCGGAGGGGTACGATTCGACCAAAATTTATCCTACCATCGTGAATTTTTACGAGACTCACACGGGAGATATTCACATGTACCATGTCCCCGCTTTAAGTAGTGCCATGATCAACACGGTGACCTATGTAAGCAATGGTTATGTCGTCTTTATGCCCGATGTCCATTTTACGGTCGGGGCTCCCGGGGAGAGCAGTTATAATGCGGTAGTCAGTGGAACCCAGATGTTGATAGACAAGGGGATCGCCGATAAAGACCGGATAGGTATACAGGGGCATAGTTGGTCCGGATATCAGGTAGCTTATCTGGTGACGCGTACGAATATGTTTAAATGCGCTAATCCCGGAGCTGCCGTGTCCAGCATGGTTTCGGCTTATACGGGTATTCGTTCCGGCAGCGGGATGCCTCGTATGTTTATGTACGAAGAGACTCAGAGTCGTATGGGTAAACCGTTGTGGGGAGAAGGAAATACGGAGATGTATATTAAAAACTCCCCGATCTTTTTTGCCGATAAGATTGAAACCCCCTTGTTGATTTTCCATTGCGATGCCGATGAAGCCGTGCCCTATTCGGAAGGATTAAACCTTTTCTTAGCCATGCGTCGTTTGCAGAAACCGGCCTGGTTATTGAATTACAAGGGAGATCGTCATTTTATCTATAATCATGCTGCAGAGGTGGATTGGACTATCCGTTTGCAACAGTTCTTCGATTATTATTTGAAGGATGCGCCTATGCCTCGTTGGATGGATGAAGGAATTGACGTTAACGAGAGGGGAATTGATCAGAAATACGATTACGTGAAGTAACGGAAAAATCGATTCTACTAACGGGAGGTTGAATTCAAAAGCTTAAAACTTTTGAATTCAACTTTTTTTGTCTGGTTTCGTATCGATAATATGATTCTTGCTGAAATGCTAAGGGCAGCCTCATTGCGAGGCTGCCCTTTGCGCTATGTTAGAGAAATAATTATCCGAAGTCGCTTCCTATTCTGAAAAGAATATTAATAATTTTATCACCCAAGCTCGTTCCCTTGGGCATTTCCCAAAGTAGTTTTTCTTTTTCCAGATTCAAACCGTTCACTTCGAGTATAATGACCCGGCCGTTCTTAAGAACGATGCCTAATCTGTTTGAATTGTAATTTTCAGCGTTCATACAAGCAATTTCGCTGTCCTCGAAATGATAATACGGTTTAACTCCGTTTTCCGGGTTATTGAGATTGTAGATGAATAAATCTTTTCCTTGGGCAATCATCACGAAAGGTTTAGATTTATAGGGTAAGTTATAAATGACACAATCTTCGTATTTTAACGGGGTTCCGTCTGATGCTTGCTGAGGTAATTCCGCATATGCCGTGCCGGGGAATTCATAAGTTAAGCCGGTCGAGCTGTAATCTCTTTTGAGAATGAATTGTTCCTGGTAA
This sequence comes from Sanguibacteroides justesenii, assembly GCF_003204205.1. NCBI lineage: Bacteria > Pseudomonadati > Bacteroidota > Bacteroidia > Bacteroidales > Porphyromonadaceae > Sanguibacteroides > Sanguibacteroides justesenii. Next base: position 19,476 of record NZ_QJPL01000009.1, on the reverse strand, counting down.
TACTTATTGGTTATGTTGTCCTTCAATACTAAGAAATATTGACAAGAGGTATTACCTTGGAATATATAGCCACAATGAATCAAGGTGTTGTTTCCTAAGTTGTTTGCCGGTATGTATTGTTTGGGCCATCCGTCGTTAGGATCCGGCAACACTTCCACTTTCCCCATGGCATAAACATCCTGGAAAGTATTTTTTACGTCGAATACAACCAAGAATCTATTTTGAGGAGCTTGAGAAGTACCTTTTTCATGAACGAGACAATATTGAGTATCTCCGATTCTGGAGTGAATCAATTCTCCGTAAATTTCATGTTCCTCGATTTTCATAGGAGTCTGAATAAAAAATCCGGAATGAATCAATTCATTGGTTTGTTTGACACGCGAATAGATTTTGCCGTCGTGGTTCTGTAAAAGATCAACCCATTGCATAAACATGGCGTTTACCGGACGGAAGTCGACAGGGTAATTGCCTCCAATGAACGCTTGCTTCAAGTTTATATCTTTTTCGAATGTGGTGCTGTTAACATCGATATCGCCTTGTCCTCCTGATTGAAGTACCAGAAGTTGGGCGGGAGGTGTCGTACGGCGACCGAAATGTTCATGTAATTTTAACGGGCCGCTCCCCATCTCTTCCTTGTTTACGGTTTTATAGAGATTTTCGTAGATTCGATTGTGGTATATATTCGTCTCGTCATCTTGAATTTCACGAATATAACTTAAACTGGAATACCCGTTCTTTTCCGTTAAAATGTACCAACCGTTGTTGACGTAAGGAGTTGTAATATTCAACTGGGTCGTTTGCATGTATTGCACATTGTATTTGTGATCCGTGACCCGCAGTATGCAATAGGCTTTGGTCATGGTGTCGATAATCCATTCCAGATTCCGTTCATTGCCAATAACCTTACCTGCAAATGTCCATTCGTAACTTAACTCCACATTGCTGCTGTCGCCTTTCGAGTAAGTGAACTTCGGAACGATCCGTATGGTATCTCCGAGGGTCGGACTGGAGATATAGTTGAATTCTTCGATCCGAATCTCGTTCAGATCGGCGTAGTCGTAATTTCCTTTATCGTCGTAACATCCGATAAAACTCAGTATCAATACCGCGAGTGTATATATGATATTTTTCGATCTCATAATATTTTATTAGTTATAAAGTTAGTAAGCCGGAACTCCATCTACCATCGGAAATTCATTGCCGTCCTTATCTTTTTCCATGATGTTGTTTTTAATCAGATATTCTTTGAATTTCAATGCAAGAATTCGAATTTCAGAAAAAGACATTTCGGAAAGATCGCTGACCTGGGTGGCAATAACAAAATGGTCGTACTTAGCATCGCTGTATTCTCCTAACAAAATCAACTCGACATCGTCTTTCCACCACAGCGGTTGGCTTTTAATATTGCTGAAAATAACTTTGATGTCCTGCTTGTTGTAAATTCCCGGTGAGAAATTTTCATTGGCAGTGATCCGGAAGGTAACTTTAAAGCTTCTTTCCGAAAGCTCCGGCCTGGCTTTTTTGATGTGGATATAGATGGTATCCTTATCTTGATTCGGAGCGAATTTCAATGTATTGGGTAACTCGTAATCCACGGGTAGCGCTGTTGTTAATGAATCGACGACCACCAATTTGTATTCCAGAGAGTCGTGAGACGGTTTACCGATTAAGGCAATTTCAAACGGAACGTCCAGTTCATTCGTGAGATAATGGGTAAAGGAGATCACGGCAGAATCCCGTCCTTCATCATTGGGGAAATAGAGATAGCGTGCTTCCCCTTCGTAGATGGGGGTTTCATTTGTTTCACAGCCGATTAATGCTGCAAAAAAAGCGAATAACAGAATATATTTTTTCATGGTATAGATGTTTAATTGATGAGTTCATTATCGGGTAATGGAATAACAAATCCGTTATCGGGCATCGTTCTGACCGGCTTTATGTTTAAACGTTTGTAGTAGTAAAAGAGCTGGCCTTCTTGCATGAATTCTCTTTTGGCTTCTTTTATTAATTCCTCCAGGAAACTATCTAAATCGTTGATTTTGTTGTTAAGGCCTTCTCGTTCGCATCCCCGAGCTTCTCTTAAATCGTCGAGGGTTTTCAAAGCTTCGGTTTTGTCGTTATTTCTGAAAAGATATTCGGCTTTGATATAGTACATTTCACCAAGACGAATCATCGGAATCATGTCGGCACTTCTGCTGTAATTGCCTGCACTTCCGGTAGGTTCTAACAACTTGTTGCAAGCTCTGTAACTTCCGATCAATTCCGTTACGGCATTTCCGCGGCAATCTCCTCCGTCATCGAACATCGTTTTCAGATCGGTAGTTTTGGTCATAAGGGTGAACTCTATACTGTTGTCATTGTAGTTATTGACTGATTTATACCGATCCAATAACAGCGTGTTAGATAATGTAAATATGATTTCTTCGTACATTTTACGATCCTTGTTGCTTTCGACATCATAAGCATCGGTAAAACTATATACTTTGGTATCCCAGCTTCCGTAAGCGGCATCGATTACTTCGTTTGCTTGTTTGTAGGCCTCTTCGTGTTTGCCCATGTAATTGTAGACGCGGGCTAATAAGGCCGTTACCGCGTAATAGTTCATGCGATATCCGCGATACCTGTAAAATAAATCTTTAGGGACATAACTGCTTTCACCTGAAAGATAATACCTGTATTGTGCCATGTTTAGCATATCCACATGAGCGGGGATCGTGTCGAAAGAACCCACGAGGTTTTTTGCTTTTAGCAAATCCTGTTCGACCAGGTTCAATATTTCGGTCACGGTTCTATCCGGCTCGAAAGTAGAGGGATATTTACTGAAATAAGGGATGTAACCTCTATCGTCGTTTTTGGCTGCTTCCGGCGAAGGAGCGAAAAGACGTAACATGTCGAAATGGAGTAGGGCTCTCAAGGCCAATGCTTCTCCTTCGATTAGGTTTTTCTCTTCCTGAGCTCCCGGGAAAATCAGGGGATCGGTTGTCTGTAGTTTCGTAATCAGGTTGTTACAATTAGCGATGCAATTGTATGTTTTCGTCCAGATGCTTTCTGTGATAGGCTTTACCCTTTTGTCGGTATAAGCATAGCTATCCGCAATTTTGCGATAGGCGGTAGAACTTTTGAAGCGGGATTTGTAATAAAGTTGTCCCATGACATCGACCAATCCCCAGCTCATCTCTTGTCCGTACATGTCGTATGAGGACATTTGGCGATATACTCCGTGTAGTGCATTTCGATAACCTTCGTAAGTCGAGAAAAGTTCTTCTTCCGTTACGGTATCTTGCGGGTCTACGTCTAACCAATCATTACAGGAATTCAGCACGATCGGTAAAATACATATGATTAAAAATTTCTTTAATTTCATAACTTACAATTTAAAAACTGGCCTTTATTGAGAAACTGAAAGATCTTGCAAAGGGATAACTCAATCCGCGTTCTGCCTTTACCGTACTCCATCTGAAGATTTCGCTGCCACCTATTTCTAAACGCAACATGCTTAAGCGACAAGCTCTCATCCAGCTTGACTCTCTGTCGAAATCATATCCGAGGGTAACGGAGTTCAAAGACAACCAGTTGTTATCTTCAACAAAACGAGAGGAAGGACGGGTCGTTTCTTCCGATTGATTGGCTATTCCTAAATTAATTTTACGGTATTTCGCGATATCTCCGGGTTCTTTCCAACGCTCTTTCAATACGCGCTTATCCACGTTTGTGGTACGGATGTTTACATTTTCAACTTTGTCTACTAAAGTCTGGTTATAGATCTGACCTCCCCATTCATATGAAAAGGTAACGAATAAACTGAAATTTTTATACGTTGCATTCATACCGAACGATCCTTTTGCTTTGGGCTCCTCATTTCCCAGGATAACCTGATCGTTGGCATTCCACAGATCGGTTAACGTTCCGTCTTTTTTCACTAATATTTCATTACCGCTGGCAGGATCGATTCCTAATGAGCGGACTCCGAAAATGGACGTTAGCGAGCCTCCCTCTTCAAATTGACGGAAGGGTTTGGTATTCGATCCGTCATATCGGCTACTATTCGTGAAATGATCGTTAACCTGGTTGTTATAATCTTTTAAACTTTGGGCGATTTCCAGTAGTTTGTCCTCGTTGTGAGCCAAGTTGGCAAACAGGGCGAGAAAAAGGTTTCCTTTTGAGATCAGGTTACTTCTCATGTTGATTTCGAATCCGGTTTTCCGTAATTTTCCGATGTTATCCACGTAGGTCGTGAAACCGGTTGAACTGCGGATCGTTACGCTATTGACCAGATCAACGGTTTTTTCGTTGTAATAGTTGAAATCGACATAGAAAGCCTGTTTCAATAAACCTAATTCGATACCGAGGTTGATCTTATTCGTGGTTTCCCAAGTTAAATCTTTGTTTCCTAATGCTTTTAAGGATGCTCCGTATCCGGTTTTGTACCACTCTTCCGAAAGAATCTCGTACGTGGTTCTCGCTTGATAGGGGGCAAAATTTACTTTACCGGTTTGTCCGTAAGTACCTTTAATTTTCAATTGTTCGATAATGGAGTTGTTTTTTAGGAAGGCGTAGTTATGGATATTGATACCGGCTCCTGTTGACCAGAAGGTGGCGTATTTGTTGTCTACTCCAAATTCGGAAGAACCGTCAACGCGAATAGAGGCATCGAATAGATAGATATTGTTGTAGCTATAGTTAACTAAACCCACGAATCCGATTAACCGGGTAGAATTTTCCGAATAAGACGGTTTTTGAACGATCGTTTGCGCGTAGTTTGGAGAACAAAGACTCCCAGACGGGAAACCTCTGTAAAAGGCCGAATTTCCGGTCGTTTTGGTTGAGCGGGCGTTTATTCCGGCCAAAGCATTGATGTTGTGTTTGTTGATGTTGCGGTTATAAGATGCCTGGAAATTTAAGTTCCAGTTAAAATTTTTTCCGTCGTTGGTCCTAAGTTCTCCAGAAGAGGTATTGTAAGAGCTGAGAGGTTGAGAATTTCTTTTCGATAGCGGATCTAAGAATTTTTTACCGTCGTTCACTTCTTTGGTTATGCTGAACTCTCCTTTAATCAACAAGTGGTTTGTCGCGTACCAGTTGATGCTGAGATTATTGGTAATCTCTTCGGTAGAGGATTTTTCGAAACTTCCCAAAGTCGATTCGTATAGAGGGTTGGGCTTGTTCAGAGTTTCTCCCCAACCATCCAAATTTTCCAAATAACGTCCGAATTTGTCTTTGTACACATCGTAAGGTTGTGCTTTCGTGTATTCGGAGAAACTTCCGAAAGGGGACTCTTGGGATCTTACAACAGTATAGGAGACCTGATTTTTTACCTGTAAGGATTTTAACCGGTAATCTATATATAAGGCCACGCCAAATCTGTTTCGAAAAGACTCTTTCATAATACCGTCCTGATTATGGTAAGAAACATCTAACCCGAAACGCAAGGCTTCTGAACCTCCTTCCACGAAAAGGGCATGTTTGTGATTAAAGGTTGTTCTCAAAGGTAATGAAAGCCAGTAGGTATCGACACCTTTGGCTACATTAGCCTGTTTCCTGTGATAAATTTTTTCAAGGGTTACCCTGTCATATTCGTCTTCCGCCTCGAAGATACCGGCACGAACTTCCGTTTCGAGTTTTTCCGCCGCATTCGTCAGGTTGTAATCGGTTAAGTCCGGCATAGTAATCTCACTATCGAAACTATAAGAGACATTGATACTTCCGGCTTTCGGGGCAACGGTCGTAATAACGACAACTCCGTTGGCAGCTCGCGATCCGTACATGGCCGTGGCGGCGGCATCTTTTAGGATGGTGACCGATTCGATCCGCGTGGGATCCATATCGTATAATTTTTGTACGCTGATTTCGAAACCGTCCATGATAAACGTCGGCAGGTTCGGGTTGTCTTTTAACGCCGATTTGGAAATATAGCCTTGTGCCTGATCGGCTTTTAATTTATCCAATTCTTTTAATCCGATTCCGGAACGGCCTCGAATATACATTTCAGGCAAGGCGTTCGGGTCGGATCCCCATTCGTTATTGGTTTGAATACGAAAAGAGGGATCAAAAACCTGTAATGCCTTGATCACATTGGTCTTGGATACTTTTAACAGTTCCTCTCTATGGATGGTTACGGAAGAACCCGTAAAACTCTCTTTACGGATATTGGCAATACCGGTAATAACGACTTCGTCGACTTCTGTTACGTCTTCTTTCATTCTGATGATCAAATCTTTATTATCATCTTTGCGATCCTCTTTTAAACGATGCTCTACGGTTTGCATCCCGATAAACGAAAAGACCAAAATCGTACTGTCTAACTTGGGTATTTCCAATTTGAATTCACCGTTTATTCCGGTAGCGATGCCGAGTGTCGTTCCTTTGATAATAACAGAAACCCCAGGCAGAGGCAAACCTTTTTCGTCCATAACCTTTCCTTTGATTACACGAGGCTTGTAGTCCTCCCGAACTTTTTGTTGGGGGCGAATGATGATCACTCCGTTTTGGATTTCATATGATAGTTGGGTATTGGCTAAAATTTTTTGTAAAAATTCTTCGATGGTAGCATCTTTGATATCGATATCCCGTTTCCCGTATTTTTGGACTTCTTCGATACGATACAGAAACTTGTATTCTGTTTCTGCCCGGACACTTTTAATTAATTCATCGATGGTAGCATTTTGCATTTTTACAGTCAACCTTCCGTGTTGTGATGTATTTCCGGCTTGTAGTGAAAACGTGGAAATCAGAATAAGCAATAGAGTTGCTCGCAGAATGGTTAACGTTTTTTTGTATCTTTGATGTAAATCAAAGACATAGATTCGTTTTTTTTCCATAAATTTGAGAATTTATTAATAGTCGATTAATAGATTAATAGGATACAGAAGATATTACCACTATCTTCTGTATTTTTATTTATGAGTTTTACTTATAATCACATTTTTCCCGTTGATATTGAATTGAATATTGGTTGCTTTCTCAAGCATTTTTAGTACTTCGCTGAAATCATCGTATCGTTCCAAATCTCCTGTAAAATGGAAATTCTTAACAGATTCGTTCGCGTAAAACAGATGAATATCGTACCATCGGCTCAACTTATTCATGATAGATTCAAGCGTTTCGTTTTCGAAAATAAATTTACCTTCTCTCCAGGAAGAGATGTGATCGGCATTTACTTCTCTGGAATTTAAAACTCGATTACTCGTATGGTAAACGGCTTGTTGGTTCGGTTTTAATTGGATCGACCGTTGTCCGTTGCTGACTAAAACAGAACCTTCGCTAAGTGTTGTTTCTATGGTATTTTCATCGGTATAGGCCTGTACGTTGAATTTTGTACCGAGAACTTTAATTGTTAATTTATCCGCCGTTCGAACGATGAATGGGGCAGAAGAATCTTTTGTTACGGAAAAAAAAGCCTCACCTTTTAAATTGACAATTCGTTTGTCTTTATCGAATCGGGTCGGGAAGGAGATTTCCGTTTCCGAATTTAACCAAACGGTGGTTTCATCCGGTAAAATTAGAATAAATTCCCCTCCGCGAGGAGTACGGATCGTATCGATCTTAACGGGAACTAAGGAATCCGTTGTTGGGAAATAAGTTACTTTTTTCCCGTCATTGGTTATTTTTGTACCGTTTTTAAGTTGGATGGCCTGTTCTTCTTCATCAATTGATGATAGAGCTATTTTTTGTCCGTAGGAGGTAATCAACATGGCTTTTGAACTTCCCGGTACAATTTGTGCCGTAGGAGTTACAGCTTTTTCCGATTGGGGAGATTGAAAGAGGATGGAAAAACCGATAAACAGACTGATAGCTGCTGCCATACCGCCATAGACAAATAACTTTTTATTTCTCTTTCGGGGTACGAATAGGCGCTTCCGGGTTTTACTCCATGCCAGGGGGATATTAATTTGTTGTATGAATTGATCTCGTTCTTTTCTGTTTTCGGTAGAACAGATATCTTCAAATAGGATTCGATTGTTTTCGTCTGTCGCTTTCCATGCCTCCAGCTCAGCCTCTTCCTTTGAGGTTATGGTTTTGGCCAAGTATTTGGCTAAAAGTTGTGAAATCCTGTAATCTTCAGAATAATGTGTAGTCATTATTTTTATTTTAATGGGACCTTTTATTGACAGAACACAACAAAAGTTGAAAAGGATGAATGAGAGTGTTTATTTTTTATAAATAATTGATTTGATGAAGAGGCTGTCCGAAACTAAAATTTCGGACAGCTCTTGGTTGTTGATACGAATGAATTGATTATTGTATTATCTACTTTTTCTGAACCACCACATTCTCAGACTGATAAATACTAATATGCCGGGAAGAAGTCCCATGAATAGTAGTTTTAACCAGATCTCAGAACCTTCTCCTATGTAAGCTTTATCATCAGAGGGGCGAGGTCGGCTCGTGTCTACCGGGAATTCACCGTAACTGAGATCGCCGAATGAATTTGTAATCAAGGAAAAGTTAGAACTCTTCACTCCCTCTCGCGAGGTGGTTAATTCTCCGTTTCCGATGCAGTCGGCATCTCCCCATACGAAGATACGTTGTTCCTTTTCTCCTACCCGACGCGTTAATTCGACAACAACCGGAATCGTTCGTTCCTCCTCTCCGACTTGGGAGTTGCAAATAGGTCGATTATCAATAAAATCTGTCGTTTCTAATTCGTTCCAGGCTCCTTCTTCGTTTGTGGTGACAAGAGGAGTGACTTTGAATTCTTTTTCTTCTAAGATTTTGATTCCTACGGCTCCCGGCATTGTAATTTTATATTTTCCTCTCCATAGTTTTTGATACCCTTTGGACGATTGTGCTGCTGCTTCGGTAATGTTGCCAAAAATCAAATCGGCCGTGAAATCTTTGGAGGGTTGGACTAAGATTCCTGGCATAAATTCAAGTCCGAGAAAAGAGAGAAGGGGATTCATTATGTGTTGACGGTAGGGTTCTCCCGATAGGATCATATTTCCTCCTCTGTCTATATACTCTTTGATTTTGGTTAATTCTTCCGGTGCTAAAACCGTTCTGGGTTCTGCTATAACAAGTATATCGATATCTTCCGGGATCTTTTTTTGCTCGTCTAATCTTAACAATGTTACGTCGAATCCTTGGTTCGGTAACGAGTAGCGGAAGGTGAGATCTCTGACGAAAGCTCCGTAATCCCGTTCTCCTGCCCCGTCTACGTTTCTTTCTCCGTGTCCCGTAAGGAAGGCAACTTTGGGAGGTTTCGTGACGAGACGTTTTAAAGCAGCCGTAAACTCACTTTCTGTCGGAGTGCGCCGTATGTCTTCATAAAATCGCAAGAATGATTTCTGACCGTTTTCTCGTTCGATAACCCGAACCAATCGGTATCCTTCCCCGGAGAGATCGATTTGTCGATTGATTTGTTCCGGGGTGAGGAACATGGCGGTGTCCCATTCCATGACTTTACATATTTCTTGGACCCGCTGTTCGGGGGTTAATCCGGGATAACGCCTGTCCATATAAGGATTATAGCAGGGATGATAGTAATATACGTATTTGATTTCGGTTTCCGGTTTAAAACGTACATATTTTTCAAATTCTTCGAAATCGTATTTTCTTCGATCGGGCATTGCCCGCCAATAGTTATCCTCTAAAATATTGACATAAGTAGTGATCGTTAAACCTCCTGTTAGTTTTTTCATTACCTCCTGACTGTTGGGCGTTAACGTGTTTATTTTAGTTTCTGTGGTGTCGTAGAAACTCATAAACTGGGGTCGGGAAGATATATAACCGAGTAAAAGGGCTATGATAATGACTGAAGCATACCGGAAGAGGACAACGTATGGCTTGTGTCTTTTCCGTTCAGAACCTAATTTCAGAATGGAAAGAGTTAAGAATAAAGTTATCACGATAATAAAATAAAGTACGTCTTCGCTGCAAATCAGACCATCCAACAGGGTGGATGACCGCCCCGAGATCGACAGCCAATAGGTTATTTCTCTAACAAACTCCATGTTTTGTCCTACCTCTTTGATGAAGTTTAATACAGTTAGAAGAGCTAATGTTCCTATTGCGGCAACCACTTGATAAGAGGTCAGGCAAGACATAAAGAGACCGATCGCCGCGTAAGTACACGTGACTAAAAATACTCCCAGCAATCCGGACAAAAGTTGGGGAAGATCGATGTTTTTTATGGCAAAAGCGGTAAATATGATATATATGGAGAGAATGGCAATTAGGATCAACGCGTAGATGATCATGGCCAAGTATTTTCCAAATATGATTTGTTTGTTGGTTACAGGAGAAGAGAAAAGTAATTTGATGGATCCGCTATAAAATTCTCTACTCATTAATCCCATGGTTAAAAGAGGAATATATAAATATAAATTATCGAGCATTTTAGAGAAAACTCCGTTGTAGTTGGAAAAAAGTCTGGAAGTTATACCTGAAAGGTTGTAACCCAATGCCTGATAACGTATCACGTCCGAGTATACATCCGCGTAGGTCATCCCTGCTTGAAAGGTGAAAATGATTAGAATCAGCCACGCTATCGGGGAAAAAAACAGCGTGCTTAGTTCTGTTTTGGTGATTCTGAATAATGTTCTCATAATGTATCTTTACTATTTTTATTTGTGTGATCTTTTTCCGGACAATTGAGCGAAGATTTCATCTAATGATTCTTTTTCAAGGTGAATTTCACGAAGTTCCCATCCATTGTAGATACTTTGCTCAACCATCCTTTCGGTAATGTTCCTGGGAGCGTCGAATTGAATCCGGTAAATCGAGTTGTCGAGAGGTTCAACTCGTTTTACGCCTTCTAATGCCTGTAATTCTTCTATTGCGGGAGGATTATCCAGAGTAGCCAGAAAGGCGGTCGGTTCCACGTAATTATCAAAATCATCCATGCTCCCCGAAAAAACGACTCTTCCTTGTTCGATCATTTTAATATTGTCACAACTGGCCTGTACTTCTGAAAGAATATGAGTGGAGAGCATGACTGTTCGGTCTGTTGCGATCTCTTTGATAAGGTTGCGAATTTCTACGATCTGATTGGGGTCTAATCCGTTTGTCGGTTCGTCTAAAACGACAAAACTGGGGTTATGAACAATGGCTTGTGCAATGCCGACCCGTTGCTGGTATCCCCCCGATAGGTTTCGGATTAGTCTTTTGCTGAAATGAGTAATGCAACATTTTTCTTTGGCTGTATCTATCGCTTTTTTTATTTTGTTTTTTTCTACCAGATGCAGATGGGCGCATAGGGTTAAATATTCGTCTACCGTCAAATCGGGATATAGCGGGGGTTTTTGAGGAAGGAAACCGATATGGCGTTTAGCCTCTACCGGATTTTCCCGTAAATTGATACCGTTTAGATATACTTCTCCTTCTGTTTGGTTTAGTACACCGCATATGATATTCATGGTGGTGGATTTACCTGCTCCGTTGGAACCTAATAATCCGAGGATACCTTTCTCTTTGATTTCGAAGTTAATATCACGGATAGCCCATTGAACACTATATCTGTGGGAGAGATGTTCTACTCTTACGACTGATTCTTCCATGTGTTTTTGATATATAATAATAGATGATGATTTACAGGATAGGATTCGCGTTATTTTCTTTTTCTTCTAATCCAAGTCATGATGCTTAATAGGAATAAACAACCCGGTATAACACCCATGGTTGCTGTTTTAATCCAGATTGAAGCTTGAATGGACAACTTTATTTTTTTATCCGGGAGATTCGGACGATCCGTAGCGATGGGATACTCATCGTAAGAAAGCCATTTGAATGTACCTGTTACGAATTGGTGATTGGCTATATAAATTCCATTCCGTCGTTTACCCAGTTCTCCGTTGCTGATGCAGTCCGCATCGCCGACAATCATAATTCTTTGTTCCTTATTGTGGAGTTTACGACTTAAAGCGAGAACGACGGAATTGGCCTGTTCCACTTCCCCGGCTTGGGTATTGACCGTGAGTACGGCATCCTGAAAGTTGGTCGTTTCTAATTCGTTCCAACTTTTTTGTTGCGGACTCCGGGCGACGGGACATACATCGAACCCTTTGTTCGTCACGTAGTTTAAGCCGCAGGCAGAAGGAAAAGCAAAAGAATAACCGTGGTAGCGGGTCAGTCTGAATGAAGGAAATCGTTCTGCCGCTTCATCCGTAATTTCTCCGATGATTAAGGTAGGAGAAAAATCCTCTTTGTTGTCCTGTACAAGGATGCCCGGCATGAGTTGAACTCCGAAATTAGCTAAGATGGGATTCATGAATTCCTGACGTTGGGGTTCTCCCAAGATAAACAGGTTACCCCCTTTATCAATATAGCGTTTCAAACGCTCTTGCTCCAACGGGTCCAGGGGCGTTTTCATGTCGGCAATAATCAGTATGTCGATGTCTTGAGGAACTTCCTCCTCTTTAAGAGAAAGGGTTGTTACATCGAATCCTTGATTGATCAATGAATGTCTGAAATAAACATCGGTGGCAAAACGTTTGTAATAACGATCTCCGCCACTCGTGATGTTCCGTTCTTCGTGTCCGATGAGGAAGGCCAACCGGGGACTTTTTACTAAAAAGCGTTTTAAAGCTGCTGTAATCTCGGTTTCGGAAGGATGCTTCTCCATATCATCGTAAACTCGTAGTACTGCTTTTTGGCCGTTATCTCTTTCTATAAGACGAACGAAACGATTTTCTTCCGGGCTTAAATCGATTATTTTTTTTATCTCTTCGGGTGACAGGAACATGTTGAAGTTTAGTTTATCCACTTTACAAAGTTTTTCTGCTTTTTCCTTGTCGCTTAATCCGGGATAGCGACTTTCAAGAGATTCATCTTTGGCATGATCGTAATAGTAAACATACTTCATTTTAATCTCTGGCTTAAAACGAATGTATTTCTCGAACCTTTTGAAGTCGTCTTTTCTATTCCGTGGTAGTCCTGTGTAACGGTTCTCTTCCAATAAATTGACATAGGTGGTAATTGTAAGCCCTCCTTCTATTTTTTTTACAATCTCTTGGCTGTTAGGAGTTAATGTATTGTTTTTTGTTGCTGTTACATCGTAATAGTATTTTGCATGGGGAAGAGTACTCAAATAACCGATAAATAGTGCGGAAATAATAACTGCACTGTATTGAAATATGGTTTTCGGTAAGCTTCGTTTTTTTCGTTCGGCTTGTAGCTTTATAACGGAGAGTGCGAGGAAGAGGAAAATAACGACAACAAAATAGATGACGTCTTCACTGCAGATCATACCTTCTAAAAACTCGTAAACTCTTCCCGAAATGGAGAGCCAATAGGTGATATCCCTAATGAAGTCAACGCCTTGTCCCATTTCTCCTACAAAATTCAAAAAACCGAGAACAGCAAGAGTACCCATGGCAGCGACAACCTGATAAGAGGTTAAAGTGGACATGAAAAGTCCGATGGCAGAATAAGCGCAGATCAATAAATATAAACCGAATACGGATGACAACGTCAAGGGGATATCCATATGGTCGATGGTGCATGCTCCGAATAGAATGTAAAGTAACCAAATGCAGATGAGAATAAAACCGTATGCCATCATGGAAAGATATTTACCCAAAATAATCTGTAAATTAGTGATGGGGGAAGCATAAAGTAGCTTGATGGAACCACTGCTAAATTCTCTACTCATTAATCCCATGGTTAAAAGAGGGATGTAAAGATAAAGATTACGAACCATTTTGGTGAAAATTCCCACATACCCTACGTATACTTGATGGGTTACACCGTAAAGTGAATGCCCTAAGGATTGGTTTTGTAGCTGATTCCCGAAAACGTCGGAAAAGATCATTCCTGTCTGAAAAGCAAAAATAATGAGTACTAACCAGGCAACAGGAGAGAAAAACAATTGTCCTAATTCGGATTTTGCAAGTCTATATATAGTATTCATAAGTTATCTAATTTTGTATTTTAAAGATTCTTCCCGGATAATTGAGCGAAAATCGTATCTAACGACTCTCGTTCTAACGCGATTTCACTTAGTCTCCAACCGTTGGAAACACTTAATGCTGTTATTTTTTTGGTTATGTCGGGACTGTCTTTAAAGTGAACCCTGAAGCGTGTTCTGGTTAATGATTCGACATGTACGACGCCGGGTATTTGATTTAATATGGAAAGATCGGGAGGATTTTCCAATGTCATGACGAAAGTACTGGGTGCCATGTAATTATTGAAATTTCCGATGGAACCTGAAAAAACGACGTGACCGTGTTCAATCATTTTAATCTCGTCACAAGTGGCTTGTACTTCGGGCAGAATGTGAGTGGAAAGCAATACCGATCGATCTTTGGCAATTTCTTTTATCAGGTTACGAATCTCCACTATTTGATTGGGATCCAGTCCGTTGGTCGGTTCGTCCAACACAACGAAACGGGGATGATGTACAATAGCTTGTGCTATACCAACCCGTTGCTGATAGCCTCCGGATAGATTTCGGATCAATCGATTACTGACTTGGGTGATGCGACACCTTTCCATTGCTTCATCGACAGCTTGTTTTACTTTTTCTTTCTCGACAAGTCTTAAAATGGCACAATGTCGAAGGTATTCTTCAACTGTCAGATCCGGGTGTAACGGAGGTTTTTGCGGTAAAAAACCGATATGCTTCTTGGCTTCGACCGGATTTTCGCTTAAATTAATACCGTTGATATACACCTCTCCTTCGGTTTGATTCAGAACTCCACAAATAATATTCATAGTCGTGGATTTACCTGCCCCGTTAGAACCTAACAGACCGAGGATACCTTTTTCTTTTATTTCAAAATTGATATCCTTTATAGCCCATTGAATGCTATAACGATGAGAAAGATGTACAACTTTTACTACTGATTCTTCCATACATTCAATTTATTTTACAGATTTACATACAATCAATCTTTTTTGCCATCGACTTGGCCGGAAAACGGGAAAATTCCGTGTTCCTTTTTAGAGAACACGACAAATATTAAAAAGGATGAATGGTAGATAATTTTTTCTTCAATAGAGATCAAAAATGGATTCTTCCATGTAAATGATAGAGTGTGAATGTATCTATTAATTTATTTTTGACTCAAGAAAATCAATAAGAGGTAGAAATAGTCTTTAAGACTGTATCTTAAGTTGTGTATAGCATTGTATTTTAGTGTTTTAACGCTATTGACAGATATGCCCATAATTTCAGATATCTCTTTATTTTGTTTACCTTCCAAAGTTAGTTTTATAATCTTTGCACTTTGAAAGGGTAATTTCTCTATGGCTTGTGTAAGGATTCGGTAAGTTTCTTCCTCGATAAGTCGGTTATGGAAAAGGATCTCCTGCCTTTCAACCTCGGGAGAGGTATATTCGATGGTCTCCTTTCTGTCTCTCAAGTGATTAAAACATAAATTTTTTACTGAAACATATAAAAAGGTTTTCAGGTTGGGAATACTATCGTAAGCCGTTCTTTTTTCCCATAATCGGACAAATGCCTCTTGTGCGATATCTTCTGCTGCAGCCTTATTTGCAATAAATTTCATCGCGATCCTGCACATGGACGGATAAAGTTCTTCAAATAATTTCCCGAATGCGTCTATATCACCACCTTTGATAGCTTCGTATGAAATACCTTCTGCCATATGCAAGCTAAAAATGTTCGTTTAATGCGTTCAAATGTAACAAAAAAAAATGATTTGCTATTTTTTTTGAAATAATTGATAATTAGTTTGTTTAAAAATAATTAAAAATTTCATTTGGCAATAAGGTTGTATATCATTAAACGAACGTTTTATGTTATTCTTTTATACTTGTTTACTTGTTGGGGACGGTAGTTTGAACGTTTGAATGCATATGTTTTACTCATTCTGCAAGATGTAAAAAGGGAGCAAATGATGGCAAGATATTAAACGTGCGGGTGTTTACGAGCGGTATCGAACGAAATCGGACGATCCTGTCCCCGCGCGAGGTGGGGCATTGTTATGTACCTGATTGAAAGAGAATGATCATTTAATCAAGTACGTGAAAATACAGAATTTTCAATTTGGGAATTGTATTTTAAGCTTGTGCGGGCGATAGGAAGAATATCGTTTGAATTTTAAATAGAAGAATATAGGTTTGCGTGAAAACGACCAAGAGGCTTTATCCCCTCGGTCGTTATATTTATTATTTAAAATTAGCGAATTCGCCTTGATTTAAAAATTCGATGGCATTTTCAATGTCTTTGTACATCACCCGATCTTCTGCATTGAAAGGAACGATGCTACGGAATTCTGCCATGAAATCTTCCAAATAGGGAGAAGTTTTAGTGGGACGTTGCAAGTCGATGGCTTGTGCGGCATTCATAAGTTCTATGGCCAAGATCCTCTCCACGTTTTCCATCACTTTTACACTCTTCGTGGCGGCATTGCCTCCCATGCTGACATGATCTTCCTGTTCGTTGGATGAGGGAATAGAATCGACGGAACACGGGGTACACAGTTGTTTGTTTTTACTTACGATAGCTGCTGCTGCATATTGCGGGATCATAAATCCGGAGTTCAGTCCTGAATTGGCGACTAAAAATTCGGGTGTTTTACGATCGCCGGCAATAAGCCGGTATGTTCTTCTTTCCGATATACTGCCTAATTCGGCTACGGCGATGCTTAAGAAATCCAGTACTAAGGCTAAGGGTTCTCCGTGGAAATTTCCTCCGGACAGGATCAGGTCATCTTCCAAAAAGATTGTCGGATTGTCCGTAACGGAATTGATCTCTCTTTCTACGACCGAGGCGACATAATTGATCGTATCTTTGACGGCTCCGTGAACTTGAGGTATGCAACGGAACGAATAAGGATCCTGCACGTGTGTTTTCTCTATTTGCTGGAATTCGGAACCCTCTAACAGGGAGCGTATATTACGGGCCGTCTCGATTTGTCCGGGATGAGGACGAGCCTCGTGAATTTGTGGTAAAAACGGATCGATGCGGCCATCGTAAGCCTCTAAAGAGAGAGCTCCGATAATATCGGCATATTTAGCTAATTTAAAAGCCTTTAATAAGGCGTATACAGCATGAGAACTCATGAATTGGGTTCCGTTCAATAAGGCTAAACCTTCTTTCGCTCCTAAAGCAATAGGCTCCCAACCGAATTTTTTATTGATCTCTTGCGCCGGGTAGATTTTATCTTTATAAAAGACTTCTCCTTCACCGATAATCGGCAAAAAGAGATTGGCTAACGGAGCTAAATCTCCGGAAGCACCTAACGAGCCTAATTCCCGTACGACAGGGAGCACGTCGCGATTGAACATATCGATGATTCGTTCCACTGTTTGAAGTTGTACCCCGGATTTGCCTAACGAGAGGGCGTGGGCTTTTAATAATAACATCAGACGGATGATCTCTTTATGAATGGGAGTGCCGATGCTGCATGCATGGGACATGACCAGGTTGGCTTGCAGTTGGCTTAAGTCTTCTGTCGAGATACTTATTTTGCAAAGAGAGCCGAATCCGGTCGTGATACCGTATAAGGGTTTGTCTGATGTCGCAATTTTATTGTCCAAATAGGCTTTACAATCGTTGATTCGTTTTTTGCTTTCTTCCGATAGGGCTAATTTATATTTTTGAGTTAAGATAGCCTCGATTGTTTCAAAGGTTAAAATATCAGGTGATATATAATGAGTTTTCATCTTGTTAACAATTAAAAATTAGAAATTATCAATATGTAAAACAGAGGATAACTATCCTCTAAACAGTAGGAAGGGGATTCTCATGGGAAACGGGTATCGAATCCGTGATTCTTTAAAGGACGCTGTTCTTTTTTATAGATTTGCATAATATAGAACCTATCGGTAGAGATTATTTTAATTTTTCATATAGACGGTTGATTGCTACACTCTCCTGTTCTCCCGTTGCCATGTTTTTCAATGTTACCGTATGATTTGCCATCTCATTTTCTCCCACTAATGCTACATAAGGGATTCCTTTTTTGTCGGCGTAAGTCATTTGTTTTTTCATTTTTGCCGTATCTGGATAGATCTCTGCATTGATGCCCTGATCCCGTAAGTTTTTCAGAAGTGGGAGACAAAATGCTTCCTCGCGTTTTCCGAAATTGACGAACAGAATACGGGTCGTAGTGGTAGTATCTTTGGGGAATAGATCCAATTGATTCATGACGTCGAAAATACGATCGGCTCCAAAAGATATACCTACGCCGGACATGTTTTTCATGCCGAAGATACCGGTTAGGTCATCGTAGCGTCCTCCTCCCGTGATGCTTCCGATTTCCGCGTCTTTCGCTTTCACCTCAAATATAGCTCCCGTGTAATAGCTTAAACCTCTGGCGAGGGTAAGGTCTAATTTTATATCGGTTGCAATGTTCAGCTCCTTTATGTATTGAAAGACCGTAATTAATTCCTCAACGCCTTTTAGACCCGTTTCGCTTTCTTGAAGTATATGCTGTAAAGAGTTCAATTTTTCTTCGTTACTACCCTGCAAATTCAATATGGGTTGCAGTTTTTGGATGGACTCTTCGGAAATTCCTTTTTCCCGCAGTTCTGCATTTACGCTTTCTGCACCGATTTTATCCATTTTGTCAATGGCGACCGTAATGTCGGTCAGTTTGTCGGAAGCACCGATTGTTTCGGCGATTCCGGCCAAGACTTTGCGGTTATTGATCAGTAGGCGTACGTTGATTTTTAAACGACGGTATACTTCATCTACGATTTGGATAAGTTCTACCTCGTTTAATAGGGAATCACTACCGACTACATCCACGTCGCATTGATAGAATTCCCGGTAACGTCCTTTTTGAGGACGATCGGCTCTCCATACGGGTTGAATTTGATAGCGTTTGAATGGAAAGCTGATTTCGTTTTGATGCTGAACGACAAAGCGGGCAAATGGGACCGTTAAGTCGTATCTTAATCCTTTTTCACAGATTTTATTCGTAAGTCGGGGAATGTTTCTCTCTTCGATCTCGTTATTGGAGACGGAGGATAGAAAATCACCGGAGTTAAGGATTTTAAAGAGTAGCTTATCTCCTTCCTCCCCGTATTTTCCCATCAATGTCGATAGATTTTCCATAGCCGGTGTTTCCAATGGAAGGTATCCGTAAAGTTTGAATACGGATTTGATCGTATCGAATATGTAATTCCGTTTCACCATGATTTCAGGTGAATAATCTCTTGTGCCTTTGGGTATGGATGGAATTTGTGCCATGGTCGGTTTTAGATTTATGTTTTATAATATATAGGACGGACAATGTATTGCCTTTTCGCCTAAAATTTACGTTAATCTCTCATTTTTCTGCTGCAAATATAGAAGATAAAAATGATAATTGGCAATTGAAAATTGACAATTGTAAAATGCCCTTGGTCGATGCATGGAGTATTTGACCGCCTTTTATGTACCCCGTATTTTTATTCGAAGCGATCGATTCTCGATTTCCCTCTCGCGTGAAAACGCGTTTGTTTCTTTTTTTTCAAACGATTCATCCGCAGGATGATAGCTTCCCGTTTGATTTTTTCCTGGAAAAAATGTGATAAAAAATTTGGAAAAGGGGATAAAGTTGTTTTATCTTTGCACCCGCTTTCCGG
>NZ_QJPL01000008.1:0-114824 GCF_003204205.1 Sanguibacteroides justesenii | reverse complement strand
CCGCAGGTGTAAAGCCGGTGACGGCACAGCCGAGCGGTACTAATAACCCGATAAACTCTGTCGGTTGTTTCATTTCCACGTTCGATGTCCCTCTCCATTCAACTAGCTTAAGGTTTGACGTTGAAGACGTTGAATTATTTTAAAGGTATTAAAAGGTATCTACAGCGACGGTGATCCACCTCTTCCCATGCCGAACAGAGAAGTTAAGCCCGTTAGCGCCGATGGTACTGCCGCGAGGTGGGAGAGTAGGTCGATGCCGAATTTAGGGAGAAGCCACGAGAGATCGTGGCTTTTTTTATTGTAGATTAAAATGATTAAGTGATTAAATGATTTGGTGATCGAGTGATTGGCTGATTCGAATTTAGTCCCGCGATCGTCCTTTTTTTAATTTTAGATTGTAAATTGAATCCCGTTTTTAATTTACAATCTACAATCTAAAATTTACAATCGTCAATCCTTTAATCTCTCAATCTCTTATCATTTTGTCTCCAATCGTTAATCTATAATTCTCAATTGTCAATTTTTTTTAATATTTTTGTCAAAAATAGGACGATATAATGAATAATACGACTTCTTTTATAGTTAAAAATATAGCGGCTTTGTTTTTGATGGTTTTTGTCGTACAGACTGCGATTCGCGATAACGGCGGGTATAATTGGGTTTTTTCTATGCTGGAGGGAAATCTGGAGATGATAAAACGCTACCCCCGGATGAGTACAGAGCAGAAGAACGAGATTAAACATGGAGCGAATTTTAATTATTTACATTTTCTAAAGACCAATACTCCGCCGGATGCGGTTATTCTGTTTCCTCCGAAGGATACGCTCTTGCATGTTAAGCTTTTTAAAGATAAGCCCTCCAATAGTGCTTCTTTGAGAAATAGAATATGGGCGTCTTATTTTGTATATCCTCGTAAGATTATATATGCCGATAGTTTGAAAGGGTGTCCGGCAGAAGTGACTCATATTGCCGTTATCGACAAACATGGGTACGAATATGTAAAAGATAGCGTCGATTTGGCTACCGCTCCTGCTTTTTCGGTTATACCCATAAAAAGATAATTTATGATAGCTTTATTTTCAATCGTATCGGTGTACTTGATAGGGATGATTGTTTTGAGATTGATCAGCCGGGAATGGTCGTTATCGGAAACATTAGGTTTCGGTTTTCCTATCGGTATGGGATGTGTGACGGTATGGATGTTTCTTATGGATGTTTTGGGGATCTCTTTGATACGCGGGACTGTTTTGTCTGGTACTTTTTTATTGGTGGCGTTTTTATATTTTCTTTTGTATTATTTCAAAAAAGATCAGGATATTTTTGCACCTATAAAACGGTACGTCCGTAAGGGAGAGATCAGTAGACTTTTACACAAACAAAATGCCGGAGTTTTATTTTTGTCGGGAGTATTGATCTATTTGATTTATCTGGTAACGGTAAAGGCTTTATACTGGCCTGCTATTCATTACGATACGATTGCCGGGTATGATTTTTTAGCCCGGGCGATTGCCCACGAGGGAACGCTCCATAATTCTCTTTTCGATCCGGCCCATCGTTTGGTTTCTTACCGTAGTATTTATCCTCCTCTTTTTCCTTTAAGTTTTGCCTACGCATATATTTGCGGGGAAATGTCGGTAAAGATTATTCCCATCTTGTATTATGTCTCGATTGCCTTTTCTTTTTATGGTTTATTACGTCGTTATGTGAATCCGTTATCATCGATGTTGATGGTATTGATTTTGTTGGCAACACCTGAATTTGCGGCACAATCGACCTTCTTAATGACGAATATGCCGCAAACTATTTATACTTTGATCGGAGTGATCGGTTTTATTTGTTGGTTTAATCATAAAGGAGAGCGTTATTTTGCCCTCAGTATTATTACCTTGACCTTGGGTGTCTGGGGACGAACGGAAGGGGTTGTATTCTTTATTCCCTGTTGTTTTGCTTTGGCTTATCGACTGATACGGGAATGTCGGGAGCGGTCGTTGTTTTCCCGGGAAAATGTAAAGAGGTGTTTATGGTTTGGTATACCTTCTTGTGTCGCTTACGGAACATGGGAAATCTATCTGAAATACGTTCTGAAAGCCTCTGATTTGCAACAACCTTTTAAGCTGGGAATTATAGAGTTGAAAGGTAAGTTCGACTTTATGATGCGTATCGTTGAAGAGATCAGTTTTTCTTCTCAATTATACGGTTGGGTTATTTATTTGGGGATCACGGCTTTCGTGTTGAATCTGATTTACCTGATGTATAAACGGGAGTGGTTGTTTTTCAATGGAATAACCTTGTCGTTGATCGTTGCGGCATGGTGTATTTATTTGTGGGTCTATTATCAGATCGATGTACCTTCTCTTGATATCTTTGAAGGTTATATCAGTTATGGCTATAAGCGAGGACTTTTTAATTTCTTGCCTTTACTTCTCTTCTATTTTGCCACTTCGAAAGTGGTACAAAATTTCTCGAACATGTTGTATATGGAGTATCCTCAAAAAAAGTAATATGATGAAAACCTGTTTGCTTATTCCTTGTTATAATGAAGGATTGACGATTCGTAAAGTAGTGGATGATTTTAAAAGAGAGGTGCCTGATTTAGAGGTGTATGTATATGATAACAATTCTACGGACAATACCGTGGAAGAGGCTTTATCGGCGGGAGCTATCGTACGTAAAGAGCGTCGGCAGGGAAAGGGGAATGTCGTAAGAAGCATGTTTCGGGATATCGATGCCGATATCTATATTATGGTGGATGGGGACGATACTTATCCGGCCAAGGCGGTTAAGTCGCTGTTGGAACCCGTTGAAAAGGGAGAGGCAGATATTGCGATCGGAGATCGTTTGAGCAACGGTACTTATTTTAAAGAAAACAAGAGGTCTTTCCATGGTTTCGGTAATAATTTGGTTAAGTTTTTTATTAACTACTTTTTTCGTACGGATTTGAAAGACATTATGACAGGATACCGGGTTTTCAGTCGGAATTTCGTGAAGACTTTTCCTGTAATTAGCGAAGGGTTCCAGTTGGAAACGGAAATGACCATATTTGCCTTGAGTAAATATTTCAGAATCGTAGAGGTACCGATAGACTTTTCTGAGAGACCGGAAGGGAGTTTTTCCAAACTGAATACTTTTTCTGACGGTTTTCGGGTTATCATGTGTATTTTCAATATGTATCGGCATTATAAACCTTTACGTTTCTTTACCGTTATCGCCTTATTTTGTATGATACTGTCTTTTATTTTCGGTATCCCGGTAATCATGGAGTATATAGATTACCAATATATATATAAGGTCCCTTCGGCTATATTGGCCGGGTCATTGTTTGTTATTGCAACTTTGACTTATACCTGCGGTTTGATTTTGGATGCGTTGGCTTATAAAGATCAGGCCTTTTTTGAGCAGATATTGAAGAAATGATCGATGAGCGTAAGGAATAGGTTTTAATTTTATATATTCGTGGTTTGAAACAAGATTTAGGAAATGGCATTATTCGGTTTATTTAATAAAAAGAAAAAAGAGAGCCTTGATAAAGGTTTAGAGAAGACAAAAGAGAGCGTTTTTAAAAAGCTTTCTCGGGCAATAGTCGGAAAATCGAAAGTAGACGATGAAGTTCTCGATAATTTGGAAGAGGTTTTGATTACTTCGGATGTAGGAGTGGAGACTACTGTCAGAATTATTCGCAGGATAGAAGATCGGGTCGAACGAGATAAATACGTCGGTGTAGAAGAGTTGAATCGGATCTTGAAAGAAGAGATCGTGGATCTCTTGAAGGAGAATAACGTATCGGATTATAATTCATTCGATTTACCGCCGGGAGACGAACCTTACGTGATAATGGTTGTTGGAGTGAACGGGGTCGGAAAGACAACCACGATAGGTAAGCTCGCCAATAAGTTCAAAGAAGCCGGAAAATCCGTGGTATTGGGTGCTGCCGACACCTTTAGAGCTGCTGCCGTTGATCAGTTGGTCATCTGGGCCGAGCGGGTCGGAGTACCTATTGTAAAACAGGCTATGGGAGCAGATCCGGCGTCTGTTGCTTACGATACGTTGAGCAAGGCGAAAGCCGATCATGCGGATGTGGTCATAATCGATACGGCAGGACGTTTACACAATAAAGTCAACTTGATGAACGAGTTGACAAAGATTAAAAAGGTAATGCAGAAGGTAATACCGAATGCTCCTCATGAGATTTTATTAGTGCTGGATGGCTCCACCGGACAAAATGCTTACGAGCAGGCAAAACAATTTACGTTAGCGACAGAAGTAAATGCATTAGCCATAACCAAATTGGATGGAACAGCTAAAGGGGGGGTCGTGATCGGTATTTCGGATCAATTTAAGATACCGGTGAAATATATCGGTATAGGAGAAAAAATGGAAGATCTGCAAGTGTTTAACCGGGAAGAGTTTGTCGATTCTCTGTTTAGTTAAGCCGAATGATTTAATTGTAAGTTGTAAGGAATACCGTGATTCAATGATTTTGTGATTGAGAGATTGAATTCATATCTGCTGATTTCTGAATTTTAATTTACTATTGTCTACTTAAATTCTTGCATTTCAATTGAAAAAGATTCTTTTTGTTTGTTTGGGTAATATCTGTCGTTCTCCGAGTGCGGAGGCGGTAATGAAGTATTATGTGAAAGAGAGAGGATGGGAGGATCGATTTTTTATCGACTCCGCCGGATTGAGCGGATGGCATTCCGGAGAACCGGCAGATGAGCGGATGCGACAGCATGCTGAAAACAGAGGTTACGAGTTGACCAGTCGTTCCCGTAAATTTTATCCTCCGGCCGATTTTAAAGAATTTGATATGATCATCGGTATGGACGATCAAAATATCCGGGATTTACGGGCTTTGGCCGATACGGAGGAGGAGTTGGGGAAAATACATAAAATGACTGATTTCTGTCGGCATTTTTCCTGTCGAACGGCAATACCGGATCCTTATTATGGTGGGGAGGCCGGTTTCGAGTTGGTGTTGGACCTTTTGGAAGACGGGGTTGAAGGATTGCTCGATGCATTGAAATAACCCATTGAAACGGGTACCATATGCTATTTTAAAATGGTAAATTAAAAGATGCTGAGATATAATGATTATAGGATTTGGTGATTGGAAGATTCAGTGATTGAAGAAGAGTTGACGCTTGAAAGAGGGTAAGAGCACTATTCAATCGTAAATCATGAAGCAAAAAGAATTAAACCCCGAAAGTTTCGATATCTGACTTTCGGGGTTTGTATTATTTGAATATTTTTTATTTCGACAGTTTATCGAGGTACTCGTTCACGTTTTTCTCGATACGTTCCAGTATGTTTGTATTTTCGGCCTTAATGAATTCGGTTCCCGTTATATTTTCATAAAGTTCGATATACCGGTCGGTAATGTTTTTCACCACCGCTGGAGTCATTTCAGGTACTTGTTGCCCCTCTTTTCCTTGGAAGCCGTTTGCCATCAGCCATTCGCGAACGAATTCTTTGGAAAGCTGGCGTTGTTTTTCTCCTTTTGCTAATCTTTCTTCATATCCGTCAGCATAGAAATAACGGGAGGAATCCGGTGTGTGGATTTCATCTATTAAGAAGATCTGTCCGTTTTTCTTTCCGAACTCGTATTTCGTATCCACGAGGATAAGTCCCATTTTAGCCGCCATTTCCGAGCCTCTTTGAAAAAGTGCATACGTGTATTTTTCGAGCATTTCGTAGTCTTCTTTGCTGACCAAACCGCTGGAGATGATCTCTTCTTTGGATATGTTTTCATCATGGCCTTCCATGGCTTTGGTCGTCGGCGTGATAATGGGGGAGGGGAATTTCTGGTTTTCAACCATTCCTTCGGGGAGTTTTATCCCGCAAAGCGTTCTGTTCCCCGCTTTGTATTCTCTCCATGCACTGCCTGCCAGGTAACCGCGGATAACCATCTCCACCTTGAACGGTTCGCACATGTGGCCGATTGTTACCATCGGGTCCGGAGTGGCGATTTTCCAGTTGGGAACAATGTCGGAAGTGGCATCAAGAAATTTCGCCGCAATCTGGTTCAATACTTGTCCTTTGCAAGGAATCCCTTTGGGCAGGACCACGTCAAAAGCAGAAATTCTGTCGGAGACGAGCATGACCAGGTATTCGTCATTGATGTTGTACACATCCCGAACTTTTCCGACATATAGATTTTTTTGTTTCGGAAATTTGAAATTTGTTTTTACAATCGCTTCCATGTTATTCGCTTTAATGATCTGTTATATGGATTTTTTTTCATTGTTGTAAGCTTTCACGATCTCTTTTACGAGACGGTGGCGAACGATATCGTTCGTGTCGAATTCTACAAAGGCGATGCCCTTGATGTCCTTTAGTATCTTGAAAGCATGAATCAGACCAGAATCGTTTTGTTTCGGAAGATCGATTTGGCTCATGTCTCCCGTGATGACAAATTTAGCACTGATTCCCATTCGCGTAAGGAACATTTTCAATTGATTGCGGGTCGTATTCTGAGCCTCGTCCAAAATAACAAAGGCATCGTTTAAAGTGCGTCCGCGCATGTAGGCCAAAGGTGCGATTTGAATGACTTCGGATTCTAAATATTCGGTTAGCTTCCGAGCCGGGATCATATCGGACAAAGCGTCGTACAAGGGTTGTAGATAGGGATCTACTTTTTCTTTCATATCTCCCGGCAAAAATCCTAAACTTTCTCCTGCTTCAACAGCCGGTCGGCTGAGTATAATCCGTTTTATTTCTTTATTGCGTAATGCCTTTACGGCTAAGGCTATAGCTGTGTATGTTTTCCCTGATCCAGCGGGTCCGGTAGCAAAGAGCAGGTCGTTGGTTTTGGAGAGGTCTACTAATTTGCGTTGATTGACTGTTCTTGCCCTGATAATTTTTCCCCCGTTTCCGAAAACGATTATAGATGCCGGATCTTCCGGATCTTCAATAACGTCGTCTTCCAGGATGATCCGTTTCAGGTTGGCGACCGTCAGCATATTGTATTTGTTATAGTGTTCCAGTAAGGCGTTTACCTTAGCGTTTAAGATTTCGATATCTTTTTCTTCTCCTTGAACGATGATTTCGTCACCTCTGGCTGTGATTTTTAATTTTGGGAAAAACTCCTTGAGTGTAATGAATTTTGCGTTATTAATGCCGTAAAAGTCAATGGGATCAATGTTTCCGATACTTATTCTTCTCTCCATCGTGAAATTAAAATAAATAACTTATTTTTGCAGGTGCAAAGTAGTTAAAACAATCGAGAATTGAAAATAAAAATAGGGTTTATCCATTGAGGATTCACGGCCTTGTCCGAGAAAATTTCGAGGTTTTGACGATACCGTTATTAATAATTTTAAATTGCAATGAGTCAAGATATTGAAAAGAGAAAAGAGGCTTTTGCCGATTTATTGGATATCATCGCAACCCTACGGGTGAAGTGTCCCTGGGATAAAAAACAGACGTTGGAAAGTTTACGAAATTTGACGGTGGAAGAGGTGTATGAATTGGGGGATGCAATTCTGAAAAAGGATATGCAGGAGATAAAGAAGGAGTTGGGAGATCTGATCATGCACATTGTTTTTTATGCTCGTATCGGTGAGGAGCAACAGCAATTTGATATAGAGGATGTGTTGGTAGAGATTTGTGAGAAATTGCGTTACCGGCATCCTCATATATACGGGGAGGTACAGGTGGAGAATGAGGATGATGTGTTGCGGAATTGGGAGCAGTTGAAATTGAAGGAAAAAGGTCGGCACCATAAGGTATTGGAAGGAGTCCCGTCTGCTCTTCCGGCAATGATTAAGGCTTTTCGGGTGCAGGATAAGGTAAGGGGAGTTGGATTCGATTGGAAACAAAAGCAAGATGTATGGAAAAAAGTAAGAGAAGAGCTGGATGAGTTACAGGCGGAGATGCAACGGGAAGATACGGAAAAAATGGAAGAGGAATTCGGTGATTTTATGTTTGCCTTGGTCAACGCCGCCCGTTTATACGGTATTAATCCGGAAGATGCATTGGAGAAGACGAATCGGAAGTTTATTCGTCGTTTTTCTTACGTGGAGAGTAAGGCAAACGAAGCGGGAGTAAAACTTGCCGATATGTCTTTGGAGGAGATGGATGGGTATTGGAATGAAGCCAAGAGACGGGAGAAAACAGATAAATAAAAAAAGTCCAGATCGTATGGTTATGATAGATTTAACGGGTAAATGGAAATATAGGGAAAATTACGGTTACGGCATTACGGAAGGGGAGTTGTTTTTGAAACAGGAAGGAAGTGAACTCTCGGGCCGGATCATATTTACGGATAAACCGAAGGAAGAAGAACCTTATATGCTGCAAGAATTTTTAAAAGGGCGTATCGAGGAACATAAGGTGAAGTTGGATGCGGTGGAGGTAGATATTATTCATTCGGAACATGAAATTTATTACGAATTGGACAGTTGGTTCGGGGTGCTGGTTGATGATGTCACCATTATGGGAGTAAGTGTCGATGCTCAGGGAGTGGAAGGAAATTTCAGTTTTGAGAAAGTAACGTGAGGATCTTTATATTTGGATATAGAGGGGATAAGTTTTTTATAAAACAGGCGGAAGAAATTTAGCGCGTATTTTAAAAAGTTGACGAAAGTCAGCTTTTTTTTGTTTGTAATAGAATACATTGCCAAGGAAATAATGAAAAATAACCTACTAAAACCTATATCTTATGTCAAAAATTAATCATCATCCGATTTTAGATGTTCCCAAACGTGATAAAGTAATTTTTACTTTTAACGGGAAAAAAATAGAGGGGGAGTGTGGAGGAACGATTGCGGCAGCTCTTCATCAAGCCGGTTATCCGGTACATAGTCATAGTTTGGATGGGCGTAAACGTTCGTTGGCCTGCGGCATTGGAAAATGCGGTGCTTGTGAGATGTTGGTAGACGGAAAAGTAAAACGGATTTGCGTGACGAAGGTAGATGGGGTGAAAGAGGTACGGGAGATTGCCTCCGGAGAGATGGCTAAAATAAAGGAGACAGCTCCCGAGATATCCCGGAAAATATTACGTACGACGGTAGTGATTGTCGGTGCCGGGCCAGCTGGCTTAGCTGTTAGAGAGGAGTTTGAAAAACGGGGAGTTGATAATATCGTTATCGATAATAATGACAAGATCGGCGGACAGTTTAATATGCAAACGCATCAATTTTTCTTTTTCGAAAAGGAGAAACGGTTTGGAGGGATGCGGGGATTCGATATCGCGAAGACTCTGGCCGGAGAGAATATGGATGGCATTTACCTGAACTCTACCGTGTGGGATATTTTGGAAGGGAAACGGGTAGCTGTGAAAAATTTAGAGACAGACACGGTTTTCTTTGTCGATGCGGATTATTTAGTTGTGGCCACGGGTGCCGTTCCTTTTATGCCTGCTTTTGAGAATGACGATTTGCCGGGTGTTTATACGGCAGCCGTGGTTCAGAAAATGATGAACAATGAATTTACGTTGTTAGGAAAAAACGTGTTGACCGTGGGAGCCGGGAATATCGGTTATCTTACCTCCTACCAACTGATGCAGGCAGGAGCCCACGTGAAAGCCATCATAGAAGCTATGCCGAAGGAGGGCGGGTTTCCCGTGCAGGCGAATCGGGTACGTCGGTTGGCGATTCCCATCATGACGTCTCATATGTTATTAAAAGCTATTCCCAATGCCGATTATACCGGTGTCACCGGAGCTGTCATCGCCGAATGTGAAAATTTCAAACCGGTGCCGGGTACGGAAAAGATATTGGACGGAATAGATGTCATTAATATCTGTACCGGATTGATACCGGATAATCAATTATTGACAAAGGGTAAAGCTGTATTCGGCGCTAATTGTTATGCTGCCGGGGATGCGGTAAGAATTGGGGAGGGAACGAGTGCCGTGCTTCGCGGTAAACAGGCAGCGGTAGAAATCATGATCGATTTGGGCGTCCGGGTCAATTACGATGATTATTTGGTGTTATCCAAAGAGTATATCGATTCGCAGCAGCATCCGGTACGAGTATTGGAGGAACCACGTTTGCCGGATCTTACGAGAATGAAGCAAAGAGGATTCGTGCAGATGGATTGTTTGTATGGTTTTGCATGCAATCCGTGTTCTTTTGCTTGTCCTCACGGAGCGATAACAAAAGATGCTACTTTTACAGTTCCTTATGTCGATTATGACAAATGTATCGGTTGTATGGAATGTGTGTATCAATGTCCCGGATTAGCCATATTCGGGTATGATATGCGTAAGGATACCCTTTTCTTACCTATCGAATATGAGGTGGCGGAAAAGGAAGAGGTATATTTAGTTAACAATTACGGGGAAAAGTTAGGATCGGGAATCATCGAGAAAGTGTTGCATAAACCGAATAAAACCAATATAGTCAGGGTAAGATCATTGGATATTCACGGGGAAGATTTGGTAAAAGTTCGAGGCTTCGTCGTAAAGAATCGTTACCCCGAGAATTTGAAGATGGAGCCTTTGTTGAAGGATAAGAAAGAGGCTACTTTTATTTGTCATTGTGACGATGTGACTTTGGACGACGTTTTGCAGATAGTCGGCGATCGTACTTTTATCTCTATCGACGAGATAAAGCATTCTACCCATCTGGCCATGGGACCTTGTCGGGGAAAACGCTGTATCCCGCGCTTGAGGACGGCATTAAGGGCCAAAGGAATTGAAATTGTCGGGGATGCCACACCGCGGGCACCGTTATCCAATCCGTTGACTTTAGGTGAAATCTATCCTTCTAAAGCCGGGGATGTTTATTTGGTGGCCAATCGGGAAGGTTTTAAAAAAGTTGAAGTAGGGGCATTGATAGCGGGAGGAGGTATCGCCGGAAGTGCTTTGTTCCGTTATATGGCGGAAGCGGGAATGAATCCTGTTCTGGTAAATGCGGATCGGGGATCTTCCTGGCGAAACATCGGGGGGGGGCGTACGGCATTCTCTTTACCGGAATTAGCAGAAATCGCTGAACGTAATCATCAGTTATTTAAGGATCTGCAAAGAATATCCAATATCGATTATAAGGCTACTTGTTACGTGAATCTTGCTCACGATGAAGCTACTTATAACGCATTGGAAGCCAGTAAGGCATGGTCCGATGCTTATATGGTCGATCCGAAAGATTTCAAAAAAGAGATTTCTCCGGCATTTAGCACGAAATCCAAACGTTATATAGGAGCTTTGATCACGAATAATTGTTGGCAAGCGACCCCGGGGAAGGTGGTTGAGTTGATACGCAATATTGGGATAGCTGCCGGAGGCCGGGTCATAGAAGATTGTAAGGTGATCGAGGTGGCTCGCGAAGGTTCTACCTATTCTGTCTTGGTATTGACTCACGATAAAAAATACGTGGAATTCCGGACCGAGAATTTCGTAAATGCCTTGGGAGCCGGGGCCGGAAAGATTTGTGAGAGCTTGGGTATTCAGGCGGGACTTTATCCCGTACGGCATCAAGCTTTTATAACCCGTCGATTACCGATGTTAGGAAAAAACGGGAATAGTTTGGATATGCTGATCGATCGACAAGAGTACAAAGGTTTCTCGGCCGTCTACGGTCAACAGATTGCTTATACGGGACAGATTATCGGTTGTGCTTCTCCGCGGGTGGATGCTTTGCGAACGGATAAGGACTTGATGTTGAATACGAAAGAATTTTTGGAGATTATCGGGGAATTTTTTGTGGATTGGATTCCTGATTTGGCCGGGGTCGGGATTCAGGCTACCTGGTCTGGTTATTACACGGAACCCCGTTATATCGTCGATCCCGAGTTGGGGTTGTTTGTCGGCATGCGCGGGCACGGGTTTATGTTGTCGCAATATATCGCCAAGATGTACGTGGATAAATTGATGGGCCGCCCTGTTCCGGAGTATTTCGATAAGCTCAAACTAAACGGACCGGGATTAGCGGAGAGGGCATTTAAGTGATTCAGTGATTCAGTGATTCAGTGATTGTCGATGGGGGCATTAAGCGATTGACTATTATTGATTTTAGATTGTAAATCGGGTGCTGAATTTTTAATTTACAATCTAAAATCTACAATTTATAATTAATTCCTATCTTTGTGCCCAAATAAATAACAAGAGATGATAAAGTTAGGAGAGTATAATATATTGAAGGTCGTTAAAGAGGTCGATTTCGGGTTGTACTTGGATGGAGGGGAGTATTGGGGCGAGATTTTGTTGCCGCGGGGTGAGAATGCTCCTAAAGAGGTCAGAGAGGGGGATGAGTTGGAAGTTTTTATCTATTTCGATTCGGAGGACCGGATTATCGCAACCATGAATAAACCCAAAGCTATCGTGGGTGATTTTGCTTTGTTGAAGGTAGTAGGAACGAGTAAGGTAGGTGCTTTTTTAGATTGGGGATTGCGTAAAGATTTATTGGTGCCGTTTCGGGAACAACGAGAAAATATGATTGTGGGGAGGGAGTATTTGGTTTATGTTTACGTAGATCAGGTGACCGACCGCATCGTGGCCTCTTCGAAATGGCATAAGTTTTTAAATCAAGAGCCGGCGGATTACAAGGAAGGAGAGGAGGTAGAGCTTTTGATTGCCCGGCGGACCGATTTGGGATATAGTGTCGTCGTAAACGGCGAACACGAGGCCGTGATCTATCGGAACGAAATTTTTCAACCTTTGACGGTGGGTGAACGGGTTACGGGATATATAAAGAATTTGCGGGGAGACGGGAAAATCGATTGTATCCTGCAAAAGAATGACGGTCACCAGCAAGTGGATCGGTTGTCTCAATTGATCTTGACCAAGTTGGAAGAGAACGGCGGGGTTTTAGTCGTCTCCGATAAGAGTGCGCCGGAAGATATTTATCGTTTGTTCGGTTGCAGTAAGAAAAACTACAAAAAGGCAGTAGGCGGATTGTTTAAGCAACGCCGGGTGGAGATCGGAGAACATGAATTGAAATTAATTCGATGATAGGTCTTTGAATACGGAGGAGAAAATGTCTAAGAGTAAAGCCTATATTACAAGTCTTCGATTAAGAACATTGCCTTTATCCGTATCAGGGGTTTTATTGGGAGCTATGTTGGCCGCGAGTGACGGTTATTTTAAGCCGTGGGCTTTTGCGTGGGCGATCGTGACGACAATGGCGTTACAAATACTCTCCAATTTGGCTAACGAGGTAGGCGACCTGGAGAAGGGAACCGATAACGAAAGACGGTTAGGGCCTATCCGAAGCGCACAGAGCGGAGCGTTGAGTAAACGGGAGATGATCCGGGCCATGTCGTTTTTCGGAGGTATGGGGGTCGTTACCGGAAGTTTGTTGGTATACGATGCTTTTGGGGATCTGTTGGATCTGAAAAGTATTATTTTGTTCGTTGCCGGGGGAGCCTCTATTGTGGCTGCCGTGAAATATACGGTGGGGGATCATGCGTACGGTTACCGTGGCCTGGGTGATTTGTTCGTTTTTATCTTTTTCGGGATAGTAAGTGTTTTGGGTAGTTATTTTGCCATGGCGGGCCGTTTGCCGTGGATTGCCCT
Organism: Sanguibacteroides justesenii; assembly: GCF_003204205.1. Taxonomy (NCBI): domain Bacteria; kingdom Pseudomonadati; phylum Bacteroidota; class Bacteroidia; order Bacteroidales; family Porphyromonadaceae; genus Sanguibacteroides; species Sanguibacteroides justesenii. Next base: position 101,368 of record NZ_QJPL01000008.1, on the reverse strand, counting down.
TTTTCCGGCAGTCTCGATCGGGCTTCTCTCCACCGGGGTATTGAATATGAATAACATCCGGGATATGGAAAATGACGAAACTTGCGGAAAACGAACGATTCCCGTCATGTTGGGAATAAGAGGAGCAAAAATATACCATTTTATCATGATCGTAATGGCTCTCGTTTGTATGGGGCTGTATACTATTTTGCATTCTAACGGCTGGTTCGGGTATCTTTTTACATTAACTTTACCCCTGTTCGGAATTCATTTGGCGAAGGTGTATTATGGAAAAGGGAGAGCCCTCGATCCTCAATTAAGATTTCTTTCTTTAAGTACGTTGCTTTTGACGTTATTGGTTGTGATAGGACAAATGATGTACAATTGACAATTGTAGATTAAAAAATTCTGTGATTGAGTGATATAATGATTCTGTGATTGGAATTAAGATTTCGATATTCTGTAATTTAAAAAATAAACTGACGGGATTTCCCGTCAGTTTATTTATAATTTAAAATCTACAATCTACAATTAAAAGGGTAGATCGTCGGCCTCCGGCATAGGAGGGATATCTTCCACCCGGTATTGGGGAGCGGGGGTACCGGCCATTTGCGGCTCTGCCTGGATTTTTTCGATTCTCCACCCTTCGAGATTGGTGAAATAGGAGATTTGTCCGTTGTTTTCCCATTTTCTTCCTCTCAGATTGAAATAGACTTTGATGTCTTCGTTCAGGTGTATGTTTTCAAGCAGATCACATCTATCCTGTATCAATTGGATTTTCACGAAATCGTTCCATTGGGAATTTTTCTCGTTTTCCACCTCAATGACAAATTCCCGTTTTTGGAAACGATCGCTAATCTTTTGGGTATCTTCTTTATAAATTAATTTTCCAATAACTTCGTAGTTCATATCTTTATAATTAAAACAAGCCCAATTCATTTGGGCTTGTTACTTATTTTCATACAGCGTGATAAATTATTTACTTTGCGGCAGGGGAAACGATCTCGAGTAATTCAACCTCGAAGACCAATGCTTCATTCGGACCGATGGGGCCGCCGTTCGTTCCTCTCGGGCCGTAAGCCAATTTGGAAGGGAGGTAAAGCGTCCATTTGGAACCTACGGGCATCATCTTCAATGCTTCAGTCCATCCGCGAATGACTCCGTTTACCGGGAACTCCGCGGGTTTGTTGTGTTTGTATGAAGAATCGAATTCTTCTCCGTTAATAAAGGTTCCTTTATAGTGAACTTTCACGATGCTTGTGTCGGACGGAATCGCACCTGTACCCTCTTTTTCGATCTTGTATTGCAAGCCGCTTTCGGTTGTTTTTACACCCTCTTTTTTGGCGTTTTCAGTCAGGAAAGCTTCTCCTTTTTTCAAAGTCTCTTCAGCTTTTGCAGTCATAACTTTTTGAATGTAGTTACCGAGGAATTGTTGCATTTCCATTAAATCTGCCGGAGCTTTTTTCTTCTGTAAAGCGGTATTCATACCGGCAATAATAGCCTCTACGTTTGGTTTGTCCAAACCGTTTCTGGTTAACATGGTACCGTTCATGTAACCGATATAATAACATGCCGTGTCAGCTTCTGTTTTTAGAGTAGCGGTAGTTTTTGTCGCGTTGTTACAACAGCTGGTAAAACCGAGAACAACAACAGATAACATTAAGATCAAATTCTTAGTATTCATAGTTTTATTAATTAAAATTATACGATATCCAGTAATTCTATATCAAAAATCAAAGTCTCGTTGGGACCGATGGCTTGTCCTGCTCCGTGTGCCCCGTAAGCCAGTTCTGACGGGATAAATAGTTGCCATTTGGAACCCACGGGCATCAATTGTAAAGCTTCCACCCAACCGGGGATTACCCCGTTTACGGGAAACTCTGCCGGTTCTCCGCGGCGGTAAGAGGAATCAAATACGGTACCGTTGATCAAACGTCCTTCATAGTGGCATCTAACCGTGTCTCCCGCTTTGGGGATTGCTCCGTTTCCGGTGGAGATCACTTTATATTGCAGGCCGCTATTCAGGGTAATGACGTCCTCTTTTGTTTTATTCTCTTTCAGAAAGGAAGCTCCGGCTTCTTTTGCCGCATTTCCTCTTTCGTTCTGTAATTTTTCAAAATAAGTCTGTAAAATCTGATTGGCTTCTTCCGGGGTGATTTCAGGCATCTGGCCAGCGTATACAGTACGTAAAGCATCTACAAACGCTTCCGTATTTATTTGATTAACACCGGATGAAAGGAGGTTACTTGCGATACTTAGTCCGAAACAATAACTCACTTTGTCTAACTCTTCAGTATACTTCATTTAAAGGTTGATTAATGAATAAATATTTTATTTTCTAATTGACAAATGTAAAAACAATGCGTGAAATCACAAACAGGTTTGAGCCATTTTTTGCAGTATGTGAAATAAACGGAAAGATTTAATCCGAAGTGATTCTCCCGTCGCGTAATTTTATTTGTCGATCCGACATGGCTGCCAATTCCGAATCGTGGGTGACGATCACGAATGTCTGTCCTAATTTTTCCCGTAAAGAGAAAAAGAGCTGGTGCAATTCGTTTTTGGTTTGGGTGTCCAGGTTACCGGAGGGTTCGTCTGCCAATACCACTTTGGGGCGGTTGATCAGGGCTCTGGCCACGGAAACCCGTTGTTGCTCGCCTCCGGAAAGCTGATTAGGTTTATGATGGATTCTGTCGGACAGCCCTAAAAGTGTTAAGAGTTTCAGTGCTTGTTTTTCCGTTTCTTTTTTTCCTTCTCCCTTGATCCATGCCGGTATACACACGTTTTCCAGGGCTGTAAATTCAGGTAGCAGATGATGAAATTGGAACACGAAACCTATGTTTTGGTTGCGGAAGATGGAAAGTTTGTTGGAAGAGAGTTTCGCCACGTTAATGCCGTCGTAATAGAGTTCCCCCCGATCCGGCGTATCTAACGTACCGAGAATGTGTAATAACGTGCTTTTTCCTGCTCCGCTGGCTCCCACGATAGTGACAATTTCTTTCTCCTTAATCGTCAGGTCGATACCTTTTAATACTTCTAACTCTCCGTAGTTTTTAGTTATATTTTTGATTTCAATCATACGATGATTCGCTATTTTTTCGGTTTAAAGATAGTGATAAATGTGGAGAAGCCGTATATTAGCGGATTAAAATATGAATTTATGGAATATTATATAGATCCTGTTGTGTTTGTAGCGGAAAAGAGTGGCTTCGGCAGTCGATACGTGAAAAATTTGTTGAATCTGCTGGATGAAGGAGCGACGATTCCGTTTATTTCCCGTTACCGGAAAGAGATGACCGGAAGTATGGATGAAGTGGGGGTCGGAAAAGTACAGGAGATTTACGGGCAGTTTAAAGAATTGGAGAAGCGTAAAAAGACGGTGCTCGATAGTATCGAACAGCAGGAAAAGCTGACATCTGAACTGAGGAAGACGATTGAGAGTTGCCGGGAACTTCGGGAATTGGAAGATATTTATCTTCCTTATAAACCTAAAAAACAAACCAGGGCTTCCAAAGCAAAAGCTAAAGGTCTGGAGCCTTTGGCCGTCATGTTGATGAAACAGGAGGGGGGAGAGGTATGGACGAAAGCTACCCGTTTCGTGAAAGGAGAGGTGGCGAATGAGGAGGAGGCGTTGCAGGGGGCGAGGGATATTATAGCCGAATGGGTCAGTGAAAGTGAGCGGGCTCGGAATACGACCCGGCGTTTTTTTGACCGGGAAGCGACGATTACCTCTAAAGTGATAAAAGGAAAAGAGGAGGGGGGAGAAAAATATAAGGATTATTTCGATTATACGGAGAGTTTACGTCGTTGTCCGTCTCACCGGATGTTGGCTATCCGGAGGGGAGAAAGCGAGGGTATTTTGAAGGTAAGCATAGGTGTGCCCGACCAAGAAGCCGTAGAGGCCTTGGAAAAGCAATTCGTAAGAGCCGGTAACGAGAGTGCGGAGCAGGTGAGGGAGGCCGTACGGGATGGTTATAAACGCTTACTCGTCTCTTCCATAGAATCTGAATACAGCGTGGCAGGCAAGCGAAAAGCCGATGAAGAGGCTATTAACGTTTTTGCCGAAAATTTGCGCCAATTGTTATTAGCTCCCCCGTTGGGCAGCAAGCGGGTATTGGGTATTGATCCGGGATTCCGTACCGGTTGTAAGGTGGTTTGCTTGGACGGGACGGGAAACCTCGTGCATAACGAAACCATCTATCCGCATCCGCCTCAAAACGAAGTACGACAGGCGGCTAATAAGGTCACTCAATTGGTGAGTGCTTATAAAATAGAGGCTATCGCTATAGGGAACGGTACGGCAGGACGGGAAACGGAGCGTTTTATACAAAATCTGCGTTATGACCGTAAGATTCAGGTCTTCGTGGTGAGTGAAAGCGGGGCATCCGTCTATTCGGCCTCTAAAATAGCCCGGGACGAGTTTCCCCAGTATGATGTAACCGTTCGCGGAGCCGTGTCGATCGGGCGTAGGTTGATGGATCCTTTGGCTGAATTGGTAAAGATAGATCCGAAGTCGATAGGCGTGGGACAATATCAGCATGATGTCGACCAGGTGAAGTTGAAGGAGAGTTTAGACCGGGTGGTGGAGTCTTGCGTAAATCGGGTAGGTGTAAATGTGAATACGGCCAGTAAGTACCTTTTGACACATGTCTCCGGTTTGGGACCTGCTTTGGCGGAAAATATCATAGAATACATAAAAGAGAACGGTCCGTTCAGAAGCCGCAAAGAGATAAGGAAGGTGAAACGAATGGGGGAGAAGGCATTCGAGCAATGTGCCGGATTTCTGCGTATAGCCGATGCGGAATATCCGTTGGATAACTCTTCTGTCCATCCCGAATCCTATGCTGTGGTAGAACGGATGGCAAAAGATTTGGGACTTCCCCTGAAGTCTTTGATCGGAAATGAGGAGGTATGCGGTAAAATCGATTTGAATCGCTACGTGGACGAACGGATCGGTTTGCCTACCCTAAAAGATATTATCGAGGAGTTGAAAAAACCGGGACGGGATCCCCGGTCTGTGGCAAAGGTGTTTAGTTTTGACGAGCGGATTCATTCCATCGATGATCTTCAGGAAGGAATGGTCGTACCGGGTATCGTGACTAACCTGACTAATTTCGGAGCTTTTGTGGATATCGGTGTAAAACAGGACGGTCTGGTCCATATTTCGGAGATTGCCGATCAATTTATCTCGAATCCCACGGAGATCCTCTCCTTGCATCAACATGTGAGCGTCAAAGTAATTCAGGTGGATAAAGTCAGAAAACGGATCGGGCTTTCCATAAAACAGGCATAAATTATATTAGACGAGAGCTTTTACTCGTTCCCCTTTAGGACATTTACCGGATTTTCCCGTGCGGCGTTGACGGTTTGCCAAATTACCGTTAACAGGCCGATTGCCAAGGCGGAGATCCCGGCCATGATAAAGGCTCCTGGCGAGAGGGAAGATTTATAAATAAATCGGGTGAGCCATTGCTCTGAAAAGTAGTAACCGATGGGGATAGCGATTGCGTAAGCGATCAGAATCCATTTTATGAATTTCCGGCATAGTAATATAACGATCTGATTTTCGGTAGCTCCGTTGATTTTTCTTAATCCGATCTCCTTTTGTCGGCTCTCCACGGAGAACCACGCCAGTCCGAAGAGACCGAGGGCACTCAGTAGGATGCTTAGCCAAGAGAAAACCGTAAGGGTTTCCATGATCCGGACTTCTTCCTGATGAAACTCCAGGTACATCTCTTTCATGCTCTGCGTGAGGAGTGGAGGGAAAGCCGGGTAGTTGCTTTGCCATAATTCCCGAAGTTTGGTTTCGGTTACTTCCCGGGAACCTTTTTTTATCCGGATGGTAAGGCGGCCGGAACCGTCGGGTGAATAGCGGATCAGCATGGGTTTGATGCCTTCGGTGAATTTATTCGTGGCATAGTCGGCAATGACCCCGATAATTGTATACCTTTCATTGTAATCATAGGTGAAAGTTTTCCCGATGGGAGTCGGCCATCCCATTTTCCGGACAAAAGATTCGTTCACGATGGCCTCGTGGTAGGCTTGGGGGCCCGGGGAAAATCCTTTTCCTTCCGCGAGTGGAATATCATAGCATTCGAAAAATGAATCGTCGGCGTCGGTTATGTTGATGATGGTATCTTTTCGAGAATAGGTAAAATTCTGATGCATGGCCGAACCTGTAATATTCAGGATTTCCGGTAGGGCATGGAGTTGTTCCTTGAAGTTCCGGAATTCTCCTTTTTCCAGAAAAAAAACTCCCCCGTATAACGCTATAATCTCTTCCGAATGGGGGCGGCTGTGAACGATATAGTTCATTTGGTTTCGGATATTAAACATTAGAATAAACAGAATAATGGAGAGGGAGAACTGTACGATAACAATGTCCCGGGTCAGTCGGTTCCGTCGTGAGAGTTTTCGTTTTAAAATAGGACTTAACAGGCTGTTCTTCAGTTTAAAACCGATGTAAATGACGGGGATGAATATAATCACCGTTAGCAGAAAAAGCAATATCAACGGGGTTTGTCCGGATAGGAAGTCCAATATTTGCATATCGCTTTGGACAAAACTGTCGAAGATGGGGAGTAACCTGTAAATAAGCATCAGGGCGATACCCGAAGAGAGAAGGGTGAGCATGGCAGATTCTCCGATCAATTGCTTGTAAATGCCGTTTTTCGATTCCCCGAGTACCAGTTGGATACTGGTATTTTGTAATTGTTTGAACGTGCGGGTCATATAGATGTTGATATAGTTGAAGCAGGATACGATCAGGATAAGAAGGGCGACACTCAGGCTCGTGTAGATGAATGTCGGATCCCGTTTATCGATCAGCTCATTATAGTAGAGATAAGATTTTTCCGAGAAGTAGAGTTGATTGCTCGGTTTTAATACGACCTTACCCCTGTTGGCATTTAAATTTTGAATCAGGGTATCCTGACTGATTTTTTGCTGAAAGGTTTGCGGGTTGACCGATTCGTTTAGTTTAACGAAAGCGTAGAATTGACTCGATCCCTGAGCTTCGTTGATTTTATTTTCGGCAATGCCCCATAATATCCCGAAGGAGAGGAATGTCTTTTGACGGTCGTCGATGACCGCGGTGATACGGAATTCCTCTTCTACCGGAATATAAGTTATTTTGCCTTCTATATTTTTAATCGTATAGCGGGTAAGTCGTAGCGTTTTCCCGACGGGATTTTCTTTTTCGAGGTACTTCCGGGCGAAAGAGCGGGTAACGGCTATTTCATTTTCATGGGCGAGAGTGGATTTCAGGTCTCCGGACAACATTCTAAAATGAAAAAAATCTACGGTCTCGGGTATCACGGAGTAAGCCTGTTCGTAAGGAATCTCTGTTTTTCCCGGAAAGAGGTTGACGGGTTCGTTTCGAAAAACAGCATGGGATTTGATCTCCGGATAACTTCTTTGCAGGTAATCGGCGATCTCTCCCGAAAAAAGAGTGTTATAGGATATTTCTTCTTTTGTTTGGATGAGGTAACATTTTTCACTTGCCGGGATAGCTTGGGCAATCCGGTATTCATGCATGACAAATCCTGCAAGCAGCATACTTGCCGTCAATCCGACGATAAGGCTGACGATGGATATGAACGTGTATATTTTGTTTTGTTTCCATCCTCTGAGTATAATCTTGATGCTTGTTTTTCGCATGGCTGTACAGTTTAGGTTATTCGTTTTTTAATACCTCTACCGGATTGGTCCGGGCGGCCTTCCTGATTTGCCAGGTAGTCACTCCGAGTACGATCAAGGCAACGATTCCCGGAACAAAGATAAAGATCCATCCGGAAATTTCCGTTTTGTAGGCGAAACCCTCCAACCACTTGTTCGACAGGATATAGGCGATCGGTATGCTTAAGGTGCAAGCCGTCAGTGTTTTTTTCATGAAATTCCGGTTTAATTCTCGGGTGATACGGGATTCGGAAGCCCCGTTTATTTTTCTCAGAGCGATCTCTTTTCTTTTTGTTTTAGCCACAAATGTCGAAAAGGAGAAAATTCCCATACCTCCGATTAGGATAGCGATGATCGTGAAAATCGTAATTATTTTGACGGTCGCTATGTCTTTGTCATAAAAATCGGAATCCGCGTATTCATGGTAACTGAAAAGAGTGCCGGGATAGATCCGGGTATATACTTGTTTTATATAATCAATGACTTCCTGACGTTTACCGGGTTGGTAACGGACAATCAGATTCATACTTCGCATGTACAGGCCGTTATATATAACAACGGGTTGAATGGGTTGGTACAAGGGATTAAAGTGGAAATTTTCCGTTATTCCGACTATCTTGACACGTGTATCGTACAGATTTATGATAGCATCTTGCGGGGAATGCAGGTTCAGTGTTTGTACCAAAGCTTTGTTCACGATAACTTCCCCGTAATAAGAATTGGGATTGTCGGGGTCGTATTCGGTAGAGAGTTCCTGAGGCATACGTCCCTCGCTTAGCTTGATTCGGTAAATAGAAAGATAGTCTTTATCCCCGATAAGGGTTTGTATTTTTATTTGATGATCGGGTTTATTTTCGGGATAAAGGTCTATGTAGAACGAAGGGGATATGGGTAGGGATTCTCCGTTGCTGACGGTTACGATATCCGGGTTCCGCAAAAGTTCTTCCTTACATAAACCGATGCGATTGGGTATCAGGAAATGGAGCGTATTTTGAGTGCTATACCCTAAATTTTTATTTTTAATGTAGTCCATTTGACTGTAAATGACAGTAGAGGAGAACAATAGGGCACAGAATATAGCCATTTGGGTTATCGTCAGTACCTGTTTTAAGCTCGAATGCGGTGGAGCGGACCGGAGGGAACGGTAGAGTCCGTTCCTGATGTAAAAGAATAAAAATGACCCGATCATCCCGGCTGCAATTGCAATTATGAGAAGAAACAAAATCGTTTCTTTTCCGGTGAACGTGAAAGCGTAGGGATGATGGGGCGATAATATACGGTTAATAACAGGATGAAGCAGGTTGCCAGCCCCGATAGCGATCCCGAAAGCAATAAGAATTTGTAGCCCGATTTCTACGGACAATTGCCTCTTAAACGTGTTGGAACCGGCTCCGAAACACTTCTGTAAAGCGAATCCGGCGATCTCCTTTTGTTGGAATTGTGCTGTTTTGATCATGATATAATTGGAGGCGGCTAAAAACAGAATCAATAGGGTAATGCCGCATAGTAGGAGAGTGAAAAGCCAAGAGCCTCTGAGCATATTATCGGGAACGATATGGCCGGAATGAAAATAGATCTCCCGGAACGGTTGAAGTTTAAACGCTTCGTTGCCGAGGGTTCCCGCGGGAAAATGTTTGGCAGTCAGCAGGGGAATCGCTTTTTCGATCTCCGCTGGATCAGCCTGATCGTCCAGTTGCAGAAAGAGATGAGTCCCGATGACACCCCATCTCTCAAATATATCTTTCTCGTGTACGGGGGATAGGATGATATCTGCTTGAATGGAGGAGGTAGGGGGAAGATTGTCCATTACGGCAATGATCTGGAACTCTTTACCCGAATCTTCCCGGTAAGTATATTTGGCTCGAATGATTCTTCCGATCGGGTTTTGTGTCCCGAAATATTGTTCTGCTTTTCGGGAGGAGAGTATCGCCCAGTTGGAGACATCGGGGATATGAGCATCTCCCGTCAAAATAGGAAAATGGAATAGATCGAAAAGCGAAAGATCGGCGTACATGCAAGCTGATTCAAGGAATATCTCCGTGTCTCCTTCCGGTTGAATACCGAGGGATTGAGGAAAGAAACACCGTACGTAGTTTTCTATCCCCGGAATCTCCTTTTTAGCATAGGGACCGATGATACCATAGGTCCGGCCGGACCATTGAGGGGAATTTTGATCGTTATGGGTTACGCGATAAATCTTTTTCGTACCGGGGTAAAAACGGTCGCTTTCCCATTCCCTGCTGATGTGTTTGAAGATCAATAGGGCGGCTGTAAAGGCAATGGCCAATCCCGACAAATTAATTAAGGTGTAGCTTTTGTTGCGGAGTAGTTTTCGAAATATGAATTTGAGCTGATTCATGGGAAACGGATTTCTTTTTACGGTTTATTTGAATGCAATGTATAAAAAGATTTTTTTTATTTAAAGATCAGTCTTTCGTTATCCCCGTACATTTCGTAGCCGGACGTGATCACTTTTTCACCGGGCTGAATTCCTTCCAGAACCTGATAATACCTGGGATTTTGTTTCCCTATTTTGATTTTCCGTCGGTAGGCCTCTTTACCATCGGGCGTAAGCACGTATATCCATTGTCCGCCGGTACTTTGGTAAAAGCTTCCCCGGGGAATCAATATCGATTCGTCGGAAGCTCCTAATTGTAAATTGATATGATATGTCTGTCCTGTCCGGATGTTATCCGGGATCTCTTCCGTGAATTCCAAGTCGGTTTTGAATTGCCCCTCTTTTACGTCGGGGTATACTTTTATTACCTTCATGTTGAAATCTTTCCCCTGTCGTTCCAGGGTAGCTTCCAAATTTTTGCGTACCCGGTCGATGTAATGTTCGTCGATCAGAGCGGTTACCTTATATTTGCCTAAAACGTTTATTTTTCCGATTTGCGTACCGGAGCTGATGTATTGTCCGATTTCGATACTCAGTTCTCCGAGTTGCCCGTCGATAGGGGCACATACTTCCAATTGGGCATACCGTTCCCGGGTCAATATCAGATTACGTTTTCTGTTTTCCAGTTTGTTTTGCATGATAATGGCCTGCCTGTGGCGTCGGATGGAGTCCTTGGCTTGTTTTTCCGAAATCAATTGCTGACTTTTAATAGCAAATTCATAATCTTCTTTGGCGATGAGGTATTCCTCTTTGGCAATCAGGTCTTCTTTGTAAAGCTGTTCGTTTTGTAAATATTTTCTTTTTTTCCGTTCGGTATCCAATTCCGTGTTCAGGCGTTCCTGTTGTAGGTTGAGGGTTTCTTTTTCCAAATCCAAAAGGGCATTTTGGGTATTGTTCTGTTCTTCCACGAATCCGGCCTCGTTATTCAGTATTTCGGTTTCGAGGCTTTGGTTCTCTAAGCGGAGAATGATCTCCCCGGCTTTTACCATCTCTCCGGCTTCTTTAAACTGCTCTTTCACTCTTCCGCCTTCAATGGCTGTGAGTTGTGAAAAGTTAAGGGGTTCCACGTTTCCCATAATACGGATATAATCGTTGAATACTCCGCGCGTAACCTCCTCAACGGTGGCTTTGTCCTTATCCACTCTCAGACTGGATTGGTGGTTCCCGAATATGGACCAACCGATAAATAGCAGTATAAAAACGACTCCGGCCAGGTAAGGTATATGTTTTTTCTTTAAACCTTTTTTTTGTTCAATGGGTCTGTCCATGATGTATTTGTTTCCTATTATTTGTAATTGCGAAAATTAAAATTATCGGGGGAGGTCACTTGGGTTTGTAATGGAATCCCCCGGTAAAAATCGATCATCTTTTTTTGCATGATATAATTGAATTTACTCTTCTGTACTTCCGATCTGGCTTCTAATTGATTGTTGGAAGTGTTGTTAAGATCGATGATCGTGATCAGGCCTTGTTCGTATCGTTTTTGAGCGGCACTTTGCGAAAGGGTTGAAAACTTTTCCCGTTGGAGGGATATCCGGTAGCGCTGAGCACAAGATTCCAATTCCTGCAACGCTTTTTGGATCTCGTTGTACAATTCTCTTTGGGTTTGAAGAAACTGAATTTCCGTAGCCGTTAACGAATTCTTGGCTTTTCTTAGTCCGGAACGTTTGCTTAAGCCAGAATAGAAAGGAATGCTCATACTGATACTAAAACCTTTTCCTATTCTGTTCCGGTCGAAGATCTGATTCCAGAAAGATTCACTTACATGATCTGAATAGCTCCCGAAAGAGATGCTTCCCCCCATGCTTATGGAGGGATAGAGGTTAGCTTGTGCCGTCATCAGATTTAATTTAGCTGTACGGACAGAATATTTAGCGATGGTGATTTCCGGAAGTTCCTCCATGGCTTTGTGATAGATATCATCGATATCAAAACGGTGTTGTTCGAGGGAAAAATCTTCAAATGAAAGAGTGTCTACCATAAACTCATCCTCTTCTTCATAATTCATCAGATATTTCAGGTTAACCAGTGCATTTTGAAGGTTATTCTGGGAAGATTCCAGTAAAAACTCCATAGAAGCTTGTTGTGCCTGCATCTCGTAAAGATCGCTTTTCGGTTTTTTGCCTAAATCGCATTCCCGTTCTATTTTTTTCAATCGCATCCGGTAGTTTTCGACTTGTTCTTCCGTGATATGCACCTCTTCTTTCATGTAGAGGTAGTTGAAAAAAGCATGCATGATCTGGATCGCGATTTGATTGGCTTGGTTCTCTGTCTCTTTCAGTCCCATCAGACGGCTTATTTTAGCGATTTTTATCCGATTAATACCGCTAAATCCTGCAAAAACCGTTATTCCGGTTCCGAATCCGAAACCGCCGAACGACATGTAACGGGTATTTACGTAAGTGTTGGTTTCGGGATCAATACCTCTTCCGAAGCTATAACTTAATCCCGGGGATATGCCGCTTACGGAGGGGAGCAGGTTTAAAACGGCATCCCTTACTTCCAGACGATTGTTATCGTTTTGTAGTTTTTTTTGTTGCATCGTTAGACTGTGTTCCACTCCGTAATTAATGCATTCCTGAAGATTCCATTTTACGGTTTGAGCTTCCATTCTGTAAGTTTTTAACAGAAAGCAGAGGAATAACAAGAGGTATAATTTCAGAATCATATTTTTTTGTTTTATTTTGTCCTCCCTGATGCTAAACTTATGCCATAGATGTAACGTATTTATAATCAGAAGTATATATTTTCATGGGAGATGTCGTCCTGTAAAAAAATAGGACAGTGCTGTCTATTTTTTTTACACTCGGGAGAATCACTCGTAAGTTAATGTATTGATAATAAGGTATATGTCTGTTTTGGCATGCTTATGGTAATCTTTCGAATATGTTTTATTCGTAAGTAAATGTATATGATAAAGATTGAGAATTTAAGTAAGGTTTTTCGTACCGAGGAGGTAGAGACGACCGCTTTAAATAAAGTTTCTCTTCATGTGAAAGAGGGAGAATTTGTTGCCATCATGGGTCCTTCCGGATGCGGTAAATCAACGTTATTGAATATTATCGGTTTGTTGGATAATCCTACGGAGGGAAATTATTATTTTAACGGCCAGGAGGTGGGACATTTTAAGGAAAAAGATAGAACCAAGGTACGTAAAGGAAATATCGGTTTTGTATTTCAAAGTTTTAACCTGATCGATGAATTGAATGTTTATGAAAATGTAGAACTGCCTTTGATCTATTTGAAAAAGAAAAGTTCGGAGAAAAAAGAGCTGGTAACGACTATTTTAAAGCGAATGAATATCAGCCATAGGGCCAAACATTTTCCCCAGCAGTTGTCGGGAGGACAACAACAGCGGGTAGCTATTGCCCGTGCCGTGGTTGCCGATCCGAAGTTGATTCTGGCCGATGAGCCTACCGGTAATCTGGATTCCAAAAACGGGGCGGAGGTTATGAATCTGCTAACCGAATTGAACCGGGAAGGAACGACTATTATTATGGTGACCCACTCCCAGCACGATGCATCCTACGCTCATCGGGTGGTAAATCTTTTCGACGGTCAGGTCGTCACCGAAACGGCAAATAGAATGGAGAATACGGAAGCGTAATGTGATGTAAAATTATGGATATGACCAAGCAGGGAACGATATTAGTTGTAGATGATAATAAAGGAGTTTTGACGGCAATCGAGATGTTGTTGGCGGGGGTGTTCCGAAAAGTAATTCCTACTAGTAACCCAAACCGGATTCTTTCTATATTAGAGAGTGAAAATGTGGATGTCGTTTTATTGGATATGAATTTTACTGCCGGAATAAATAGCGGAAACGAAGGCTTGTATTGGTTGACGGAGATTAAAAGACGACTTCCGGATTTGCCGGTGGTCTTATTCACCGCGTATGCGGATATTGAATTGGCCGTGAAGGCGGTGAAAGAAGGCGCTACTGATTTTGTGGTCAAGCCTTGGGATAACGCCAAGTTGGTGGCGACGTTATTGGCTGCCTATCGGTTGAACCAAACCCGGCAGGAGGTGAAACAACTTCGGGAGAAGGAGGGGGTATTGAAACGTCAGTTGGACGGAGACCAAGAGAGAGTATGGGGAGATTCTCCGGTCATGCGGCGGGTACACGATCTGATCGTGAAAGTTGCGGCCACGGATGCCAATGTATTGATTACCGGAGAGAACGGAACGGGTAAGGAGATGATCGCCAAGGAACTGCATGCTTTGTCGAATCGAAAAGAGGAGGTAATGATCTCCGTGGATATGGGAGCCGTCACGGAAACCTTGTTTGAAAGCGAGTTGTTTGGTCATGTAAAAGGTGCCTTCACGGATGCCTGCGAAGATCGTTCCGGTAAATTCGAGGCGGCGCATAAAGGGACGTTGTTTTTAGATGAGATCGGTAATCTCTCCTATGCCTTGCAATCGAAATTACTGGCGGCCATACAGGGCAGAAAGATCACCCGGGTGGGCTCCAATAAACCGATAGATGTCGATATCCGGTTGATTTGTGCCACAAATAGTAATTTGCAGGAGATGGTGGAAAAAGGGTTGTTTCGGGAAGATCTTTTATACCGGATCAACACGATTCATATCGTGGTTCCTCCTTTGCGGGAACGGGGGGAGGATATCCTTTTATTGTCCGATTTCTTTTTGCGGAAATACGAGGCCAAATACGGTAAACGGGGATTGTATCTGCTGGAAGAAACCAAGGCTCGTTTGTTGAATTATGCTTGGCCCGGAAACGTGAGAGAGTTACAACACGCTATTGAAAAAGCGGTAATTATGTGTGACGAAGAGGGATTACGTCCGGAAGATTTTTTGTTTAAACCTACGACGGATCAGCTCGAGAACACGGTTTCTACTTTGGAGGAGATGGAGAGAGAGATGATTCGTCGGGCAATCGAACGCAACGACGGTAATTTATCGACGGTAGCCGTACAGTTAGGGATTACCCGACAGACATTATACAATAAGATAAAAAAATTTAACTTGTAACGGAATGTCCCGGTATTACTCTTTTCGTCTGTTTTTTTATTTGCTGATAGCGTTGATCTCCAGCGTCGGGACGTATATTTTAATATCGGAAAAGAGTTATGTCGGGGCGGCATTTGTAACCGGATTGATGGTGTTGTGTGTCGTTTCGATATTTAATTCAATAAACCATGTTAATCGTAAGTTGACTTATTTTTTCGGTTCTTTGGAGAACGATGATTTTACCATTCATTTCCCGGAGAGAGAGGGCTTGCCTTCGGAGCGTATGTTGAATGTCATGTTGAACCGGATGAAGGATATTTTGCAAAATACCCGGTTGGAGGTACAACAACGTGAAAAGTTTTATGAGTTGATTATTAACAGTGTCAGTTCCGGGATCGTGGTGATGGATAAAGAGGGGTTTGTTACCGATTGCAATCGAGTGGCCTTAAAATTGATCGGTTTGGAGGTGTTTACCCATATCGATCAATTGCATAAGGTCTCTTGGGATTTGCAGGAACTTTTCCGGAATATTCAGCCGGGAGAGAGCCGGAGAGTAGCATATACTACGGAACGGGGGAGAATTCAGCTGTTGGTTCGTTCAAGCCGAATCGTATTGCGTGATAAACCGATCATGCTATTGGTTATAAATGATATAGAGAACGAGTTGGATGAGAAGGAGATCGATTCCTGGATCCGTTTGATCCGGGTACTTTCTCATGAAATCATGAACTCCATCGCACCGGTGACTTCCTTGAGCGATACCTTGTTATCTTTGTATCGGGAAGGAGAGATGCCGGACGAAGAGTTAAAACGCAATACCATGAACGGTTTGCAAGTGATTGGGGAGACCGGGAAAGGACTGATCTCTTTCGTGGAATCCTATCGTAAATTTACGCGGATCCCGAAACCGGAAAAAGAGTTGGTCGATTTGAACGAATTTATCCATCGCATGGTTATTTTATGTAGTATGGAGATTAATTTTTCAGCCGTTAGGCTGGAGGTTACGATTCAACCCGAAGGTTTGAGAATATATGCGGATCCGAATCTGTTGGGACAGGTGGTGTTAAATTTGCTGAAGAATGCCTTTTATGCTTTGAGGGAACGCTCCGACGGGCGTATTCTCGTGTCGGCGGGAAAAGGAGAAGAGGGATGTGCGTGGATTAAGATTAAGGATAACGGACCGGGAATAAAACCGGAAGTCATGAATGAAATCTTTGTCCCTTTTTTCACGACGAAAACGGAAGGCTCCGGTATCGGTTTAAGTGTCGCCCGGCAAATCATGCGGGTTCACGGTGGAAATATAAAGGTTAATTCCATATACGGTAGAGAGACGACTTTTACCCTTACGCTTTAAATAATTTTATCCGTTTCACGTTATCGGCCGCGGGATTTTTCCCGTCCGATATCCGGTGTCGATTGTTCTCAATAAAACATATCGGTATCTCTCTGTTTATGTTTGTTTCCGGAAAAAATTCTGACTTAGTTTGCCGGGTAGTCTAATTTACCGGGGTACTGAAATACTTTCAGATTGAATAGCGGAAGTATGGCAAACAGGTGGTCGAAAAGATCCGATTGTACCCGTTCGTACTCCACCCAACTCTGTTTGGCGGAAAAACAGTAAATCTCGAGGGGGACTCCCGTCGGACCCGGTTGAAGTTGGCGTACCATATGCGTCATTTCTATGTTGATGTCCGGGTTGGCGTTGATCCATGACTCCATGTATTCCCGGAACGTGCCGATATTGGTCAGGCGTCTTTCGTCCAGAAGATTATGACGGTTGGCATTATGAACGGCAAGTTCGGCCTCTTTTTTCTCTATGTAGGATTTCAGTAACTGGGATTGTTTCAGGGTGTTTAACTCTTCTTTGCTCAAATAATGGATAGAGTAAATATCGATGTTCACGGAACGTTTGATTCTTCGTCCTTTGGATTCTTCCATGCCTCTCCAATTCGTAAAGGATTCCGAAACTAATTTATAAGTCGGGATGGTGGATATGGTTTTGTCCCAGTTCTGTACTTTTACCGTGGTCAGGTTAATCTCCAAGACTTCGCCGTCCGTATTATGGCTGGGCATAACGATCCAGTCTCCAATGCGAACCATCCGGTTGGCAATCAGCTGAACGCCGGCCACGAATCCGAGGATGGAATCTTTGAAGATCAGCATCAGTACGGCGGCAAAGGCGCTTAATCCCACGAGTAGAGCTTGTGGTGATTTATTTAGTAATATGCTGATAATAATGATGGTGGCCATGCTGTAGAAAAATATCTTGATGACCTGAATAAAGACTTTAATCGGACGGTTTCGAGCCATGGGATAACTTTCGTATATGCGATTGATCCCGTCCATGATAGAGGATAATACCAATAAAATGGAGATGACAACCCACACGTTTATCAGGCGGTTTATGATATCGGCATATTCCCATCCGATTTGAGTGGAAATCAACTGAATGACGACCGGAACGATTAATAATGCCAAGCGATTGAAAAAGTGTTGGTCCAGTAATAGGTCATCCCATTGAGTTGCCGTGCGATGTACGATCTTCAGGATGATTTTAGCCAGCCATTTTTTGGATATAATGTAGACGAACCATCCAATTAATCCCATAATAAAGGCTTGAATAAGAAATTGTATTAGTTTAGTGATACTTTCCGAGTAAATACCGAAATGTTGTAAAATCGTTGGGATGTATTCCATGACCTATTTCAATTAACGTGAGTTTTTGTTGCACAACGGACAAATGTAATATTTTTTTTCTAAAAATATTAAAAAGGAATTTTTGCACAACGAATCCTTTGAAATAGAGATGATGTCGGAAGCCCCTTGATGGGGAAAATCTTACTAATTGGGTATTTCGCTGAGTTCCAACCAGCGCATCTCTTTTTCGTCCAATAGGTTTATAATCTCCGAAATGCGTTGAGAGAATTTGATCAGTTCATCCGTGGTTAGTTTTCCGGTATTTAATGCTGTTTCCAGTTCTGCTTTTTCTGCATTCAGTTGGTCCATAGCGATCTCCAGTTGTTCCATCTCTTTCTTTTCGCTAAACGTGAGTTTACGTTTTTTCTCTTTTTCCCGGTCGACGGTTTTTGCATTAGGAACGCTCTTTTTCGCTTCCTGTTTCTGGAGCAGTTCTTCCTCCTCTTTTTTATTTTTGTATTGGGTGTAATTGCCGGGAAAGTCTTTAACTATACCGTTGCCTTCGAATGCAAATACCCGGTCTACTACTTTGTCGGTGAAAAAACGATCGTGTGAAACAATGATCAGGCATCCTTGAAAGGCTTTCAGGTATTCTTCCAAAACGTTTAAAGTTACGATATCCAAATCGTTTGTTGGTTCGTCGAGTATGAGAAAATTCGGATTACCCATCAATACGGTTAGCAAGTAGAGACGACGTTTTTCTCCTCCGCTTAATTTGTAGACCGGAGAGTACTGTAGTTTATCGGAAAATAGAAAATATTCCAGGAACTGGGAGGCCGTCATGATTCGGCCATTGCCCAAATCTATTTTTTCAGAGATGTTTTTGACGATATCGATCGGACGATCGTTTTCTTTGAAGGTGATTCCGGATTGTTTGTAATAGCCATAAACGACGGTTTCTCCGATTTCAATTTGTCCGGAGTCCGGTTTAGTCGTTTGTGTGATGATATTTAAAAATGTCGACTTGCCGATGCCGTTTTTTCCGATAATTCCGATTTTTTCTCCTCGAACGAATTTGTAAGAGAAATCTTTTAGAATGCAAAGATCCCCGTAGCTTTTGTCGACATGTTCCAATTCCAGGATTTTTTTACCCAGCCGTTTTCCTCGAATATCGAGTTCCAGTTGTTGTTGTTCGGTATGTTGATCGGCGACCTCTTTCAGCTTGTAAAAATTATCTATTCGGTATTGTGCTTTATGGCTTCGGGCCTGCGGCATCCTGCGCATCCATTCCTGCTCCGTTCGGAGCAAGTTTTTAGCTTTATCGATGGAAGCGTTTCGGGCATCGATACGTTCTTCTCTTTTTTCAAGATAATAGGAGTAATTGCCGTTGTACGCGTAAAGGCCGAAATCGTCGATTTCTATAATCAGGTCGCATACTCGATCCAGAAAGTAACGATCGTGGGTGACCATTAACAGGGTTACTTTCGATTTTTCCAGGTAGCTCTCCAACCATTCGGTCATCTCCACGTCTAAATGATTGGTAGGCTCGTCTAAGATTAGGAAATCGGGATTGCTGATCAGTATCTTCGCTAAGCCGACTCGTTTTTTCTGTCCGCCGGAGAGCTCTTTGATGCGTTGATTATACTTGTTTATCTTAAGTTCGGAAAGTATTTGTTTTACCTGTGTCTCGTAATCCCATGCGGCTAACGCATCCATTTGCGGGATTAGTTCCTCTATGGCTTCAGAATCGTTATTGGTTACGGCTTCTTCGTAATTTCTTATCGCTTTCAATAAAGGAGAGTCCGAATTGAAGACCTCCTCGAACACGTTGTTCTCGGGTTCCAGCTGGGGATCTTGTTCTAAATAACCGACCGTAATATCGTTGCGGAAGATAATCGTGCCGGCATCTGCGATCTCTTTCCCGGCAATGATTTTTAGCATAGTGGATTTACCCATGCCGTTTTTAGCGATTAAAGCAACTTTTTGGTTTTTGCCGATACCAAAAGAGAGGTTTTCGAATAGAAGTTGTTCGCCGAAACGTTTGCTTAAATTATTTACTTGTAAAAAACTAATCATGAGTAACTTCGAGTTTAAGATATAACGAGTTGTAAAAAAGAGTCAAATAAGTTTTAATTTCCCCGCTTTAAAAAAGCTTTCCGGCTCTCCTCCGGGTAGTGTTCGATCGCGTAACGCAGCATGGTTCTCGGCATTTGCCGATACCTCGGCGTGAGGTAATCGGTAAGGATTTGCCGGTTCTTTTTACCGACCTCTCTCAAAAGCCAGCCTACTGCCTTGTGGATCAGGTCGTGGGAGTGAAATTGCAGAATATCTGCGATCTCTAAGCACTCTTCGAATTTTCCTCTTTTCACGAAATACATACAAGAGACGATAGCGATACGTTGTTTCCACAGGTGGCCGGTTCGGGCCCATTCATAGAGTAATGTTTTCTCTTTGTCTTCGAGCCAGCGTCCCAGTAATTTATAGCAGCTTAAATCGACCAAATCCCAGTTGTTCAGGTGATCGACATGTTGAATATAGAAATCGACATATTCTTTTCTTTTCTGTTGATCTTTCTCTTTTTCAAAACGATGGACCAGAAGCAAGACGGCTGTCATCCTGTATTCGTGAATAGGCGAGAGTAACAACTCGTGTACTACGGGCAGGGGGGTGTGCTGGTATATTTTTACGATGTCTCGGACTTGCGGTATCGGGATTCCTATAAAAAGATCTCCTTCCCCGTATTCTCCTTTACCGGTTTTAAAAAAACGGGCAAGAGCGTGGGCTTTTTGTGTATTTTTTTGTCTATTAAGTGCTTCTGTTATCTCTTTTAAGGAATCTTTCATGATAAAGCGATTTTTTTTTATGGGTTGTAAAGGTAATGATTGTTAATAAAAAAGTTCGGGTTGTTATTAAAAAATCCGTTAAAAATCGGTAGTGTATTTATTTTAATTGTATTTTTACCACACAATCGAAAATTATAGTCTTATGTCAAAAATAATAGCTATAGCGAATCAAAAGGGGGGGGTAGGAAAGACGACGACTTCTGTGAACTTGGCAGCGAGTTTGGCTGTTTTGGAGCAAAAGGTTTTGTTGGTGGATGCTGATCCGCAGGGAAACGCGACGACGGCCGTGGGATATGATTTAAAAGAGTTGAAGGCCACTATCTACGAATGTTTGGTGGAGGGGATAGAGCCGGAGAAGGCTATTCTAAATACGGAAATTGAGAATTTATATATATTGCCTTCTAACATCGACCTGGTCGGAGCCGAATTGGAGATGTTGAATTTTCAAGATAAAGAGAGTGTTATGGGAAGGGTATTGGCCGGTGTTCGGGAGAAGTACGATTACATACTGATCGATTGTTCGCCTTCACTGGGGTTGTTGACCGTGAACTCGCTGGCCGCTGCCGACTCGGTGATTATTCCCGTGCAATGTGAGTATTTGGCTTTGGAAGGATTGGGTAAGTTGTTGAATACGATAAAGATCATTCAAAAGCGTTTGAATACCTCCTTGGAGATCGAGGGATTTGTGTTAACCATGTACGATGCTCGTTTGAGGTTGTCTAATCAGGTGGCTTCCGAGGTAAAAAAACATTTCGAAGATATGGTTTTCGATACGATGATCCAGCGAAACACGAAGCTGGCGGAAGCTCCCAGTTACGGACAGCCGGTCGTACTGTACGATGCCGAATGTCGAGGGACGGTGAATTACCTGAGTTTAGCAAACGAATTGCTGGAGAAGAATAGAAGAGCTTAGCCGAAAAGGAATTCATGTGAAGTTTTAAATTGTTTGGACGTGTAATCATAAATAATAAGCTGATGGCAAAAAAAAATGCATTAGGAAAAGGATTAGGGGCTTTGCTTCAGGATGCGGCGGAAGAGATTAAGCCGAGGGGTGGAAGCGGGTCGTCTATGCAAGAGGAGTTAAAATTAAGTGATATCCGTCCTAATCCGCATCAACCGAGGACCTCTTTTGATGAGGAAGCATTAAATGAATTGGCAGCTTCTATAAAATCTATCGGGATTGTTCAACCTATTACCGTGCGAGAGATCGGTGACGGGAAGTACGAGATTATCGCCGGAGAGCGTCGTTACCGGGCATCCAAGATTGCCGGATTGGAGACCATTCCGGCTTATATTCGGAAAGCGGAGGAAGATACGGTATTGGAATTGGCTTTGATTGAAAATATACAGCGGGAGGATTTGAACGCCATCGAAATAGCGATCAGTTATCAACGCTTGCTGGAAGAGTGTAGGCTAACCCAAGACGCTTTGAGCGAACGGGTCGGCAAGAAGAGAACGACCATATCCAATTATTTGCGCCTGTTGAAATTACCTGCTCCGATACAATTGGCGATTAAAGAGAGAAAGATTAGTATGGGGCATGCCCGGGCTATTGTGAATATAGAGGATCCCGATACCCAATATATGGTGTTCGAACAGATTATGAAATATGATTTCTCTGTCAGAAAGGTTGAGGAGATAGTCCGGGAACTGATGAATCCCAAAAAAGAAGAAAAGGTCGATAAAAAAGAGTCGAAGGTAAAAACAATCGATGATTATAACGAATTGCAAAGTCATCTTTCTCGTTATTTCGAGACGAAGGTTGATTTAAAGAGAAACGAGAAAGGAAAAGGAAAAATTGTCATATCTTTTAAGTCGGATGGTGAGTTGGAACGCATTGTCGGTTTACTGGATAAACTGAGTGCGAAATAAGTTTATATCGTGAAGGCTGTTTTACAAAAAATATTTTTAATCGCGTGTGGGATTTTACTTCTTCTGGGTACGGATGCCCGGGGAGAGAGCGTATACCTGTTAACACAGGTAACCGATACTATTATCAGTGAGGATTCCGTACGTGTCGGAGGTGAGGAGGCATTTGTTTATAAGAAGAAAATGAAAAATTTAAAGCCTCATTCCCCGCATAAGGCGACGATTATGGCGATGGTTCTGCCGGGATCGGCTCAGATTTACAACGGACAATGGTGGAAGGTGCCCATTTTATACGGGGGTATCGGGGCGACGGTCTACGGACTCTCTTGGAATTCGAAATATTTCCGAAAGTATAAGACGGCTTTTTTGGATTACACGAATTATTTAGATAGAAAAAGCGAGGATCCCGAAACACCTTACCCTACAGACAATACCTGGGATAAATTGATGATTGCAGGAAATTCGGCGGCGGATTTTACTCCTTCTCAACAACAACGATTGAAAGATCAGTTGAAAAATAAGAAAGATTACTATAAACGAAATCGAGATTTGCTGTACATCGTTTCGGGAGCTATCTATATCATTCAGATTATCGATGCTACGGTTTTTGCTCATTTCTATGATTATGAAATCAATGACGATTTGTCTATGTCGATTCGTCCTACTACCGGTTTTTCGCCTGTAACCGGGGGAAATGTCGGAATATCATTAACATTTAATTTTTAAAAGCATGCGCTGGGTGTTTTTGTGGTTATGTATCTTATCGTGTGGTGTTCTTACCGTGAAGGGACACGATAGGGATTCCGTGAAGATTCAAACGGAAGCTCCTAAATTAATAAATCCTCCTTTGGTTTTACTTACAGATTCCATTCCGGGAACTTTTGTCCGGAGATTAGACGAATTATACCAGAAGTGGTATGTGAGTAAACCGGAATTGGGAGATACCTTGAACATGTTGGAGCAAAAGGAGGCTTTTTCTTCTTTGCCTGATTCCATTTACCTCAGTCGATTAGATTCCATGAATTCGGCTATACGGGTTTCGTTTAATGAAATAGTAAAGAACTATATCGAGTTATACACGCTAAAACGCCGGGCTCAGGTAGGTGCTATGTTGGGATTAAGCGAGTATTATTTCCCCATTTTTGAAGAGATTCTGGACCGGGAAGGCTTACCGCTCGAGTTGAAATACCTTCCGGTCATAGAAAGTGCACTGAACCCCCGGGCGTTCTCTCGTGCCGGTGCTTGCGGGTTATGGCAATTCATGCATGGGACGGGAAAGATGTATCGTTTGGAGATCAACTCTTTCGTGGACGAACGGAGAGACCCGGTAAAATCTACGGAAGCGGCAGTCAGTTTTCTGAAGGATCTGTACAGTGTTTACAAAGATTGGGTTTTGGTTATCGCGGCTTATAATTGCGGTCCCGGAAACGTGAATAAGGCTATTCGTCGTTCCGGGGCGAAGAAGAATTATTGGGATATTTATTATCGTCTGCCTCGGGAGACCAGGGGATACGTACCGGCATTTATAGCGGCGATGTACGTGTTTAACTATCATAAAGCGCATCAGATTTATCCTGTCGCTAACGAGTTGCCCGTGATGTGCGACAGCATTATGATAAACGAAGGATTGCATTTTGAACAGATTTCCAAACTTTTGGATATTTCGATCGAGCAGTTGCGGGATTTGAATCCTCAATATAGACGGGATGTTATCCCTGCAGGATACGGAAAATCTTACGCTTTAAGAATGCCTTATAATTATGTCGGAGAGTTTATCGATAAACAGGATACAATATTTGCTTATAATCGCTCTTATTATTTCGATGATAGCGACCGGACGGCTAACCCGAGAGATCGGATTAAACACTATGCCTATGCTCCTCCCAGTAATAAAGCGAAATTGATTTATGTGGTGAAGAGCGGGAATGTGCTGGGGGGGATTGCCAATACCTTTCATGTACGTTTGGCGGATTTGAAGTATTGGAACAATATGAGCAGAAATTTAATCCGGGTAGGTCAGAAATTGGTCGTCTATGTGCCTAAGGATAAGGTGAAAACTTACCAGAACAAGGCTGATGCGAAATACGCTGGAATGGCTTCCAACGCGGAGGTGGAGACGGAGCCCTTGATTGAAGGAGAATATGAAATCTACGTGATGAAGAAGGGAGATAACCTGTGGAATATAGCCAAGAAATATCCGGGGATCACGAATAAGGATATCATGAGGTGGAACGGGCTTACCGATAAAACCGTGAAAAATTTAAAACCCGGTCATAAGTTGAAGATAAAAATCTAATAATCGTCAATCTTTTTAATCGCTAAATCAAAGAATCATTCAATCGCCGAATCGCTTAATCCCTCAATTTTTTAGTTTGCAATTGTCAATTAATGTAGCGTTTGATCAGCTTTAGCGCGTGGGTGTAGCGTTTGGTTTCTTCGTTAAAAATACCATGGTGATCGATTTTGTCGACCCGTACCCGGCCGGAAGCATGGATGATACGACCCGGTTCCCATAAGATTCCCACGTGGGTAATGGCTCCTGCCTCGTCGCCGAAAAAGGCCAGATCCCCCGGTAAGGACTCTTCGATAAAAGAAAGAGTTTGTCCTTTCATGACCTGTTGTTCCGCCTTTCGGGGTAAATTCATACCGATCATTC
This sequence comes from Sanguibacteroides justesenii, assembly GCF_003204205.1. Lineage (NCBI taxonomy): Bacteria > Pseudomonadati > Bacteroidota > Bacteroidia > Bacteroidales > Porphyromonadaceae > Sanguibacteroides > Sanguibacteroides justesenii. Next base: position 76,338 of record NZ_QJPL01000008.1, on the reverse strand, counting down.
GGTAGACGATCTGAGACAATCCGGCACAATCGATTCCGTACGGAGTACGCCCTCCCCATAGGTAGGGGGTATTGTAGTACATCAACGCGTATTGGATAAGTAGATCCCTCAAGTTGTCAATGCCTATCTCTTTCAATGTACCGATCAACGCGTATTCGTCTTCTTCCAATTTCATTTTCTTCGAGTAGGCGTCGTAAAAAGGCAATACGCTGCCCGCTACGATTAACTTATTGCCCCAATCCCCTTCTTTTAGTACCAAGTTGAATACTTCTTCCATAATCAATTGATCGGACGAACGATAAGACTCGACGTAGGATGGGCTTACCTCCTTATGCATTTTCCGATCGATCCAACCTTCACAATTATCATGCAATAATCGTATATACAGCCAGTTATCCTCCTTTTCCAAAACTTCGTAGATCTCCCCGAATAAAATTTGGGAGGTCATTTCGCTTCGTTCCGATTTTTCCCGCCTCACGGGCACTATACTCAAATCAGCTATACCAAACTCCATCGTAATAAAATTGAGAAACTGAAAAATGAACTTTTATTCCAGTTCGTATTAATTATCGCGAAAATAGAGAAAGTTTCGAGATAATGAAATGATTTTTTTAGTTAACTTGCATGACATTATGAATCGTAAAATTGATTTGATCATGAAGAAGTTAGTAGTTTTAACAGGGGCGGGAATGAGTGCGGAGAGCGGCATTCGGACTTTCAGGGATAGCGACGGTCTTTGGGAAGAGTATAATGTCATGGATGTGTGTACCCCGGAAGCTTGGGAGCGTGATCCCGAATTAGTCAATCGTTTTTATAACGAACGCAGGAAACAACTTTATGAGGCAAAACCCAATGCCGGCCATTACGGATTGGCTGAATTGGAAACGGAGTATGATGTTCAAATCATTACCCAGAATATAGACGATTTGCACGAGCGGGCCGGGAGTTCGAAAGTACTACATCTTCACGGTGAATTGAAAAAAGTCAGAAGTAGCAAAACCCCGACTCTTATTTATGATCTGGAAGGTTGGGAGTTGAAATTGGGAACAAAAGGAGAAGACGGATCCGTTCTTCGTCCGCATATCGTTTGGTTCGGGGAAGCCGTGCCGAATATCGAGCCGGCGATAGAATTAGTATCCCGGGCTGATATATTGGTTGTTATCGGGACCTCTCTTGCCGTATATCCTGCGGCGAGTTTGTTGCATTACGCTCCGGCCGGATGTCGTATTTTGCTTATCGATCCTAAGATTCCGGAGAGCGTGAAAAACAGCAGAATCGAATTTATAGAGACAGGAGCGTCCGAAGGAGTTCGGATATTGAAAGAGAAACTAATGTCGTAACAGATCGGGCTATTTTGCCTTTCCGGTCTTCTGTTTCATTTTAATTTGTATATTTGCCCTTCAAAATTTTGAGGGTATTAATCTGAAGTTTGAAGTGTTTTAAGTTTATGGGTAGAGGAAAGAAACCGTTACTGGAAAATATCGAAATTCAAAAAATTGCAGCGGAAGGTAAATCCATCGCATACGTGGATGAAAAAGTGTTATTTGTTCCCAATACCGTTCCCGGTGATGTTGTCGATGTTCAGGTAACCAGGAAACGAAAAAGTTTTTTGGAAGGTTTCGTGGTGAATGTGAAGAAATATGCCGATATCCGGACAGAGCCTTTCTGTTCTCATTTCGGAATATGCGGCGGTTGCAAGTGGCAGAATCTGCCTTACGAACGGCAATTGGATTTTAAGCAACAGGAGATCGTAGATAATCTGCAACGAATCGGAAAGGTTGAGCTCCGGAATGTATGTCCGATTATAGGTTCCTCGCGAACCCGGCATTACCGGAACAAATTAGAATTTACATTCTCGGACAAGCGTTTTTTGACTCGTGAAGAGATCGGTTGCGACCAGGAGATCGAACGCTCTCCGGCGGTAGGTTTTCATGTCCCGGGGCTTTTCGATAAGGTGGTGGACATTAAAACCTGTCATTTGCAGCAGGAACCGTCCAATGCCATTCGTAACTTTATACGGGATTATGCCGTTGCCCGAGGTTTGAGTTTTTATAATATACGGGAACAAAAAGGATTTTTGCGTACCTTAATTATTCGTACCTCCTCCACGGGCCAGATCATGGTTATTATTACTTTTGGACACGAAGAGCGGGAGGCAAGGGAGTGTTTACTTCAACATTTGGTCGGGGCTTTTCCGGAAATTACTTCTCTTATGTACGTGATAAACGAGAAGTTGAACGATACGATTACCGATCAGGAAGTAATTTGCTTTCATGGTGAGGATCACATATACGAACAAATGGAAGAGTTGAAGTTTAAGATCGGCCCGAAATCATTTTATCAGACCAATTCGGAACAGGCTTATAACCTGTACGCTCAAACCCGGAACTTGGCCGGGTTAACGGGTGATGAAACTGTCTACGATCTTTACACGGGAACGGGTACGATTGCTAATTTTATCGCTCGTCATGCCCATAAAGTGATCGGAATTGAATATGTTCCGGAAGCTATCGAAGATGCCAGAGTAAATTCTTCCATCAATGGGATTACCAACACGCTTTTCTACGCGGGAGACATGAAGGAGGTCTTAAACGAGGCTTTTATCGCCCGTCACGGCAAACCCGATGTGATTATTACCGACCCTCCGCGTGCCGGAATGCATCCGGATGTTGTAAATACCATATTGAATGCTGCGCCGGAGCGTATCGTTTATGTCAGCTGCAATTCGGCAACACAGGCACGCGACCTTCACCTGATGGATGCTGATTATAAAGTAATGGCAGTTCAACCGGTAGACATGTTTCCGCATACGCATCATGTGGAAAATATCGTATTATTGCATCGCAGGTAGAAGAGTCGCTGGGCCGGGTATTTTTGGTTCCCGAGTATATGGATTTTTTAACGTGGAGTTTTTGCTATAAATAGAGAGTGGCATCGGGACCTTCGTTAAAGAGAAGATCCATGACACTGAGATTTGGGGCGAACGGAAAACGCTCGGCAAAAGTTTGATGGTAGGGTTTGGCAACAAAAGGATCGTTAAATTTGCGCCTGGACGGTTTGGGGTGAATGACGTCCCTGAAATCGTCGCAATGGTCGGGAGTGTTGACGTAGTCTGTTGACAGGGCGATCGTGTTATTTAAAGACAGGATATCAAGAATTTCGTGTATTATCTTCATGTTCAGATCGAGCAGGTATTTCTCTTTTTTTGTAAAAAAAGAGGTGAAATGGTCCATGTAATAATCGTAATAAGGAGAATTTTTGTAAGCGGATTCAATACCTTTAAAATGAAGTTTTTGCCAAGAGGTGGAGTAATCTATACAAGTTTCTTTGGTTAATATCTTTTTACTCGTTGCTTTTATTACCGGAACGGATAAGGTCATCACTCCGTTGGCGGTCATGATGTCACAGCGGTTTCTGTAACTTTGTTTTCCGTAATGTTCGTATTGTTCGATAATAACTTCTTCGTAATCTTTTATTTTAGATAAGTATTGTATTGGAGGGAAATAAGCCGTATTTAATAAGATTTTTTTCATTCCGTGCGATTTTGGGACAAAAATAAAAAAATAAAGATTGTAGCTTGAAGTTTGATGAAAAAATGATTGTAAATATATGTAAATGGATATATTAATCTTTTCTTAAAATATAATATGTTAAAATTGGTATAATCAACTCTTATTGGCTTAAATATTGTTATCTTGTAACCAATTTAGGTTATTTCAGAAAAAAACTCTTCAGGGAAATAAAGAAAGGAGTAAAATTAAAATTCCCGCGAAATAAAAAAGGTTTATATTACAACTAAATGACTCAATTCTTCGTAATTAAGTAATAAAAATGTAACAGAAGATACATCCCAACGTAATGCAAAAATGGTTTATTTGAAGCAGGGAAGTGATTATTCAAAAAAATTAAATTAGATCAATTATATGAAACCGGAACTCGTGAATCAAGATAAATTATTGGAGCCTTTTGCGAAGGTTATTCAGGAAAGACATGAACGGATACTTGCTTTGGAGAAGGAATTCACGAGTAGGGCAACGCGATTGGCCGACCTGTGTAATTCTTATTTATACTATGGTCTTCACAAAACGGACCGGGGATGGGTGTTCAGGGAATGGGCGCCGCATGCTACGGCTGTGTATTTGATCGGGGTATTTAACGATTGGCGGAAACATCCGGACTATGCCTTAAAAAAAATAAATAGAGAGGATTGGGAGATCGTATTGCCGGAGGGTGTTTTGTCTCATGAAATGCTTTATCGTTTGTTGGTGGAGTGGGACGGCGGAGCGGGAGAGCGTATCCCTACTCATGTCAGAAGAGCGGTTCAGGACGAGTATACCAAAATATTCAGTGCTCAGGTATGGGACCCGAAGAATCCGTATCGCATGAAACATAAATCTCCTCATCGTACTGTTCACCCTTTGATATACGAGGCGCACGTGGGTATGTCTACCGAACACAAGAGGGTTTCCACATTTACGGAGTTCCGTTTATTTGTGCTTCCCCGTATGGTGGATTTGGGATATAATACCTTGCAATTGATGGGAATTCAGGAGCATCCTTACTATGGTTCTTTCGGGTATCAGGTATCTAATTTTTTTGCCGTTAGTTCCAGATTCGGGACTCCGGAGGAGTTGAAAGCTTTGATTGATGCCGCTCACGGAATGGGTGTACGGGTTATTATGGACATTGTTCATTCGCATGCTGTCAATAATGAGATGGAGGGATTAAGTCGTTTTGACGGTTCGTACGACCAGTTCTTTTACCCCGGAGAACAGGGATATCATCCTTTATGGAACTCCCGTTGTTTTAATTACGGCAAGCATCAGGTGATTAATTTCCTGTTATCCAATTGCAAATATTGGTTGGATGAATTCCATTTTGACGGTTTTCGTTTCGACGGGATTACGAGTATGATATATTGGGATCATGGGATCAATAGGGACTTCACGGATTACCGGATGTATTATGACGGCGATCAGGATGAAAATGCTATTGTTTATTTGGGTTTGGCCAACCGGGTGATTCATCAGGTAAATCCGGAGGCGATTACGATAGCCGAAGATATGAGTGGAATGCCGGGTATGGCTTTCCCGGTAGAAGAAGGAGGATTGGGGTTCGATTTTCGTATGAGTATGGGGGTGCCGGATTACTGGATAAAGTTGTTGAAGGATAGGAAAGATGAAGAATGGCACGTGGGGGATCTTTTTTACGAACTGACCAATAAACGGAAAGAGGAACATACGATTAGCTATGCCGAAAGTCACGACCAGGCTTTGGTCGGTGATAAAACAATTTTTTTTCGGTTGGTCGATAAGGCTATATACTCTTCGATGAGTGTTTTTAATAAAAATATACACATTGACCGGGGTATTGCTTTACATAAGATGATTCGTTTGGTGACAATAGGAACGGCAGGAGACGGTTATCTTTCTTTTATGGGGAATGAGTGGGGGCATCCGGAGTGGATTGATTTCCCGCGAGAGGGGAATAATTGGAGTTACGATCATGCCCGGAGATTATGGAGCTTGGTCGATGATGAGCAGTTGCGTTTTCGTTTTTTGAATGCTTTTGATCGGGCTATGATTCATTTCGTTGAAGATAATCAGCTATTTGTGGGATATCCTTCTCCTTTGGTGAGGGATAACGAGAGGCAGATTTTGATTTTTACCCGGGGAGATTTTTTGTTCGTCTTTAATTTTAATCCTGAGGTTTCTTTTATGGATTATCAATTCGATGCTCCTCCGGGAAAGTATATGACGGTACTGAATACGGATAGTGCGTTGTTTGACGGTTTCGAAAGGATTGACGAGAACGTGGAACATTTTACGCGTTATATCGCTCCCGGTAGAAGCCAACTGAGTTTGTATCTTCCCGCCCGGAGTGCATTTGTTATGCATCGTTCGTGATAAGAAGGTAATAATAATTGATTTTGATATATTAAATGGCAGATTATGGGATATTTAAAATTCAATAAAGAAGAGTTAGTCAACTTAGAGTATGCTCTGCACCGGGAGGTTTTAGCGACCAATCGGGCGGGGGGATATGCGTCAACAACTATTGTTTGTTGTAATACGAGAAAGTATCATGGTCTACTGATACTTCCGATCGAAGAATTCGGCGGTATGAACCATGTGTTGCTCTCTTCGTTGGATGAGACTATCGTACAGCATGGTCAATCGTTTAATTTGGGTATTCATAAATACCCCGGCGTGTATGACCCCCGGGGACATAAGTATATTGTCGATTGTGAGTATGAGCCTGTTTGGACGTTACTCTATCGGGTAGGAGGAGTGGTTCTGAAGAAAGAGTTGATCATGGTGCATAACGAGGCACAAGTAATGATCCGCTATACATTGGTAGATGCTCATTCGGAAACGTTGTTGCGTTTAAAACCTTTTTTGGCGTATCGGAATGTGCATGATTTGAGTAAGGCCAATATGATGGCCAATACGAAATACGAATCGGTTACTAACGGGATAAGGTCGAGGTTATATGTTGGGTTTCCCTCATTGAATATGCAATTGAGTAAACCGAATGAGTTCGTGGCAGTGCCGGATTGGTATTACAATATCGAATATCTGGAAGAGAAAGCAAGGGGGTATGACTATCGGGAGGATTTATTTGTTCCCGGTTATTTTGAAGTTCCGATCAAAAAAGGGGAGAGTATCGTTTTCTCGGCTTCTATGGAGGAGGTCAATCCGAACGTCCTGAAGCGTAAGTTTCAACGGTTGGTGGATCTGCGTATGCCGAGGGATAATTTCGAGAATTGTCTGAAATACTCGGCTTCTCAATTTATTGTTCATGACGGTAAGGATACGGAAGTGGTAGCTGGTTATCCTTGGTTCGGGCGTTGGGGGCGAGATACTTTTATCGCTTTACCCGGAATCACTTTGGCTGCCGAACAGGATATAAAAAGTTGTAAGGAGGTGATCGATACGATGGTCCGTCAATTGCATAATGGATTGTTCCCGAATATCGGAAAGCGTCAGGATGCGGCGTACAATTCGGTAGATGCTCCGATGTGGTTTTTTTGGACGCTTCAGCAATTGGACGATGCGATGAAAAAGAAGGGATTTATCTGGAAAAATTACGGGAGTAAGATGAAAGCCATATTGAAGGCTTTCCGGTACGGTACGAATCCTTGGGTGAAGATGGAGGAGAACGGTTTAATCTGGGCGGAACAACCCGGTAAAGCCCTGACTTGGATGGACGCTATCGTGAAAGGAATACCGGTAACTCCTCGGGGTGGTTATGCCGTAGAAATCAATGCTTTGTGGTATAATGCTGTGTGTTACAGTTTGCGTTTGGCAGAGGAAGCTGCCGATCGCCGCTTCGTGGAAGAATGGAAAGAAATGCCGGAAAAGATTCGGGAGAGCTTCAATAAATTATTCTGGTATGAAGAGGGAAAATACCTTGCCGATTATGTAGATCATACCGGTCAGAATACCTTGGTTCGTCCGAATCAGGTTATAGCTTGTTCTTTGGAGTACTCCCCGATTAGCGATGATATGAAAGAGAGGGTGTTGCATGTGGTACGCCGCGAGTTGTTAACACCCAAGGGATTACGTACGTTGTCGCCTAAAAGTGCTTCATATAAGGGACGTTACGAGGGAGATCAGAATGAACGGGATTCGGCTTATCACCAGGGAACGGTTTGGCCGTGGTTGATCGGTCCTTACATCGAGGCCAGTCTGAAACTGAGGGGGAAGCAGGCTTTGCCTGCGGTGAAAGAACTACTGGCCGGATTCGAGGAAGATATGACCACTTACGGAGTTTGTTCTATCGCGGAAGTGTATGACGGAGACCCCATTCACAGGCCTGGTGGATGTATCTCTCAGGCATGGAGTGTCGGAGAGGTGTTAAGAAGTTTAGCGTTAATCAAAAAGTTTGAGAGGAAACGGAAATAAGAACGGAAGTTTCGTGTCTGGATTCTCAAATTTTGAAATCGAGTTATGATATGAGTACAAGAGTATTGATGTTTGGTTGGGAGTTTCCTCCTCATATTTCGGGAGGATTGGGAACTGCCTCTTTCGGTTTAACGAAAGGATTGGCCGAATACGGGGTCGAAATAATGTTTGTGATGCCGAAAGCCGGGGGTGATGAGGATCAAAGTGCCGTGAGAATTATTAATGCGAGTGATGTTGAGGTCGTGAATACGTGTTCCGATCTGGAAGAGTATTGGAAGAATATTCATTTTATGGAGATCGATTCCAATCTGGTTCCTTATCTCGATCCGGAGGCATTTGAAAGAAGTGTTCATCAAACGTTGAAGGTCGGGGAAAAAGAGGAGAAAATATCTTTTCGAAATAAATTTCAGTTTTCCGGCAAATATGGAGCTAATTTGATGGAAGAGGTGGCCCGTTACGCGATGGTTGCCGGGACGGTTGCCGCCAAAGAGCAGTTCGATGTGATCCATGCCCATGATTGGTTGACCTATACCGCCGGGATCGTGGCCAAAAAGATATCGGGCAAGCCTTTGGTGATCCATGTACATGCGACGGAATTTGACCGTAGCGGTGAACGGGTGAACCAGCAGGTGTACGATATTGAACGCAAGGGTATGGAGGAAGCTGACCGGGTGATTACCGTGAGCAATCTGACCCGGAATATAGTCATTAATCGGTACGGGATAAATCCGGAGAAGGTGGTGACCGTTCATAATGCGGTAGATTTTCAGTCTCGTGAAGAGGTCGAGGTGGAACGCGGCGTGGAAGAGAAAATCGTTACTTTTTTAGGCCGGATCACCTACCAAAAAGGACCGGAATATTTTATAGAGGCGGCTTATAAAGTTTTGCAACGTTATCCGAACGTACGTTTCGTTATGGCCGGAAGCGGGGATATGTTGAATCGTTCGATTCGCCGGGTGGCACAATTGAAGATGGCTACTCATTTCCATTTCACCGGCTTCCTGTATGGTGAGGAGGTTCCGAAGATGTTTGCTTATAGTGATGTATACGTGATGCCTTCCGTATCTGAACCGTTCGGTATTACGCCGTTGGAGGCGATGCGTTCCGGAGTGCCGACCATCATATCCAAACAATCGGGTGTGGCAGAGGTATTAAAACATTCGATAAAGGTGGATTATTGGGATGTGGATGCTATGGCCGATGCCATATACGGCCTGCTGGCTTATCCGGCATTGTCCGTGTTAGCAGGCCGTGAGGGATTGGATGAAGTAAATCAATTGAAATGGAGAAATGCGGCTTTAAAAATTAAATTCATTTATGAAGAGCTTGTTAATGAGTTTAACGCGGGACGTTGAGGACGGAAAGGGATGAAAAAAGGTTGTAAGTAAATAAAAATAAATAAAATATAAGGTTATGAGAAAGACATTATGTTTCTATTTCCAGATACATCAGCCGGTTCGGCTAAGAAAATACCGTTTCTTTGATATTGGGAAACGCAGTGATTATTTTGATAATTATATCAATCGTTCCACGATACGCCGAGTCTCGGAGAATTGTTATTTACCGATGAATGCGTTGATGTTAGAGTTGATCCAACGTTACGGGGGTAATTTTAAAATAAGCTTTTCTATTTCGGGTTCTGCTATGGAGCAATTCGAATTACATGCTCCGGAGGTGATCGAGAGTTTTAAGCAATTGGCGGCGACGGGATGCGTTGAATTTCTGGCGGAAACTTACGCCCATTCCTTGGCCTCGTTGTCCTCTACCGATGAATTCGAAGCCCAGGTGAAACAGCATGCACGCAAGGTAAAAGAGTTGTTCGGACAACGTCCGGTAACCTTGCGTAACTCCTCTTTGATCTATTCGGATCAGATTGGCGAGCGAGTGGCGGCAATGGGGTATGAAGCCATGTTGACGGATGGGGCAAAACACGTGTTGGGATGGAAGAGTCCGAATTTTCTATATACCAATTCGATCAATCCCAAATTAAAATTGTTATTGAAAAACTCCAGGTTGAGTGATGATATTACCATGCGTTTTTCGGATCGGAGCTGGAGCGAATGGCCTCTGACAGCGGAAAAGTATGCCGGTTGGTTAAAAGAGAGTGTCCGGGAGAGTGAAATCGTCAATTTGTTTATGAATTATGAAACTTTTGGAGAGTATCAATCACAAGAGAGCGGTATTTTTGATTTTATGCGGCATTTACCTGAGGCTGTGTTTGCTTCGACTGATTTTGAATTCTTGACTCCTAAAGAGGTTGTTAAGAAACATCAGCCGGTAGCTCCTTTGCATGTACCTTTCCCGATATCCTGGGCAGATGAAGAACGGGATATCACCGGATGGTTGGGTAATGAGTTGCAGGTCGAGGCTTTTGAAGAGTTGTATAAGATTCAGAAGAGAGTGAAGCGTATCAATGATCCCGTATTGAATGAGGATTATAAACGTCTGCAAGCAAGCGATCATTTTTATTATATGGGGACCAAGCTTTTTTCCGATGGAGATTTCCGTCGTCATAGTTCGCCATACGAATCGCCTTATGAAGCCTTTGTTAATTATATGAATGTATTGAGTGATTTTATCATAAGGGTTGATGATTTGGAAAAAAAGAGTAATATTGTATCGAAGAGAGAAATAATGCAGGAGGGTAAAACACCTCCCGAAAAGAAGGTTGCAAGATCTACCAAGCCTAAAGAGAAAACGTATGTCGTTTCTGCGGAAAAAGCTGGAAAGGAGGTAAAAGCTGGAAAGGAGTTAGAAGATAAGGGGAAAAAAGTAGAGAAGAAAACGAAGAATACGGTAACTAAAAAGAAAAAATAATCTTAAATAACCAAAAGCTACGATGTATGGGTTAGCGGTGTAATAATGCCGATCTGTATTTGTAATTTAAAACTAAAACATGAACAATATAAAATTGAAAAATCCCGCCTATTTGTTTGAGGTGAGTTGGGAGGTGTGTAATAAAGTTGGTGGTATACACACTGTTATTTCCACGAAAGCCTTAAGTATGGCCCGAGAGTTCAAAAATAATCATATCCTGATAGGGCCGGATGTATGGAGGTACAATGAACCGAATCCGGAGTTTACGGAGGATCCGCATTTGTTTAAATCGTGGAGGGCCAAAGTATCTCGTGAAGGGTTGCGAATAAAAGTCGGACGTTGGAATATCGCGGGAAATCCGGTGGTGATATTAGTTGATTTTACCACATTCATTGCCCAAAAAGATCAGATATTGACCTCTTTTTGGGAAAAATTCCGATTGGACTCCTTGACCGGACAGTGGGATTATATCGAACCTGTTCTGTTCGGTTACACGGCAGGAAAAGTCATAGAGAGTTTTGTACGCTACAATGCCTCTTCCCGCCAACATGTCATTGCTCAATTTCACGAGTGGATGACGGGTAGCGGTCTTCTTTATCTGAAAGATGTTCTCCCGCAGGTAGGATGCGTTTTTACTACTCATGCCACCGTGTTGGGACGGAGTATTGCGGGAAACGGTTTGCCTCTATACGATCACATACAACAGTATAATCCGGCTGAGGTCGCTCATCGTTTTCAGGTGGAAGCAAAACAGTCAATGGAGAGCAAGGCGGCCGAATTTGCGGATTGTTTTACAACGGTGAGTGAGATCACGGCTGTCGAGTGTGCCCATTTCCTCGGGAAAAAGGTGGATATGATTACCCCGAACGGATTTGAGAATAGTTTTACTCCTCCGGATGACATTTACTTAGAGAAGAGAGAAGCCGGAAGAAAGAAGTTATTGAAGGTAGCACAGGCATTAGCCGGAAGGGCCATTTCTGAGGATGCTTTTATCGTTGGAATTAGCGGGCGTTACGAATTTAAAAATAAAGGTATCGATGTATTTATCGAGGCTCTGGGACAACTGAATCGGGATCGGGAGAATACGAAAGAGATTGTAGCTTTTATTTTAGTACCGGCCGGACATCAAGGGGTGAATACGGAGTTAATAAATAATCTGGAGAAGCCTTATCAGGCTGTAGAGGTTGTACATCCTTATGTAACCCATATATTGACGGACCCGGAGCATGATCCGATATTGTTGAAGTTTGCCGAGGAACAACTGTTGAACCGGGAAGAGAATCGAGTAAAGGTGTTTTTCAGTCCCAGTTATTTGAACGGGAGCGATGGGGTATTCGACGTGCCTTATTATGATTTGTTAGTGGGTATGGATTTGACAGTGTTTCCATCCTATTACGAGCCTTGGGGGTATACTCCTTTAGAGAGTCTGGCGTTTAAGGTTCCTTCGATTACTACCACTTTAGCCGGCTTCGGGTTATGGGTGGAAACTCATTATTCCAAGGAGCATCCCGGAATAGATGTTATTTCTCGGGATGATCGAAACAACGAGGCCGTGGTGCATGAGATTGCAGATAAAATGAAATATATAGCTGCGTTGGCTCCGGATAAATACCTTAAGTACCAAGAGAATGCAAAAGAGGTGTCCCGGATTGCTTTATGGGAGCATCTGATTACTTATTACCATAAAGCCTACGAAATTGCTTTACAGAAGGTAGCTTTGAGAATCGAAGATATGCCGGTGAACGAGGCGGAAGAGGTAGCGTTTATCGACAAACAGATGATTAACACTACGCCGACCTGGGTGAGCGTGATTATTCACAGGTCTATTCCGGAGCGCTTGTGTGCTTTGGAACAGTTGGCCAATAACTTATGGTGGTGTTGGAATGAGGAGGCCGTGGATCTGTTTAAGAGTGTAGATCCGTTACAGTGGATGCTGACACGCCATAACCCGATCGCCCTTTTGGATAAGATCTCTTTGAATCGTTACAAAGAGCTGGAAAAGGACGGAGAGTTCGTGCAGCGTTTGGAGAGTGTTTATGCTAAATTTAAGGATTATATGGAGGGGAAAAAGAAGATGAACGATCCCTCTATCGCTTATTTTAGCATGGAATACGGGTTGCATGCTTCTTTGAAGATCTATTCCGGTGGACTCGGGGTATTGGCAGGAGACTATTTAAAGGAGGCAAGTGATAAACAAACCCGGATTACCGGTGTCGGTTTGTTATACCGGTACGGTTATTTTACACAAAAATTCTCGGCAGCAGGGAATCAGGAAGCGGAATACGAAGCGCAAGATTTTATGAAAATTCCGGTTAATCCCGTACGGGATAAAGAGGGGAATTGGTTGACGGTAAGCCTGGCTTTTCCGGGACGTAACGTATCGGCCCGGATTTGGCGGGTTGATGTGGGGAGAGTGGAGCTTTATTTGTTGGATACCGACTTCGAGGATAACCAGGAAGGTGATCGTTGTATTACACATTATTTATATGGCGGAGATTGGGAAAACCGTTTGAAGCAGGAGTTGTTATTGGGGTTGGGAGGTATTCAGGCTTTGCGTAAGTTGAATATTTCTGCTGATGTATACCATTGTAACGAGGGGCATGCTGCTTTTACCGGGTTGGAACGGTTGAGGGAGTACGTGGAGAATGAGAACCTTGCTTTCTCCGAGGCGATGGAGGTCGTTCGCGCATCATCGCTGTTTACGACGCATACGCCCGTGCCGGCAGGACACGATGCTTTCACGGAGAATTTGTTGAGGGGGTATCTTTCCTATTTTCCCGACCGGTTGAAAATAACTTGGGAACAGTTGTTGGCTTTAGGAAGAATCAATGCGGGAGATCCGAACGAAAAATTCTCCATGAGCTTTTTGGCGGCTAATTTGTCACAGGAAGTGAATGGGGTCAGTTGGTTGCACGGGAAGGTAACCAGGGAAATATTTAAAGGTTTGTGGCCGGGATATATGCCTGAAGAGCTGCATATCAGTTATGTGACGAATGGAGTCCATTACCCTACTTGGACAGCTCCCGAATGGAAAGCGATTCATCAGAAGGTTTTCGGGGAGAAGTTTAAAACCCATCATTACGACCGCTCCTGCTTTGAAGGGATATATCAGGTGGATAACGAACGGATCATGGGAGTACGGGGAGTATTGAGGAGCCGGTTGATACGTCATATTAAACGTCGTTTAGCCGATGGAGGAGATACGGCCTATTTTACCCCGAAAGAGTTGGTAGAGATTAAAGATAAGCTGCGGGATGATATTTTGACTATCGGTTTTGCCCGGCGTTTTGCCACTTACAAACGAGCCCATCTTCTGTTTAGCAATTTGGATCGTTTGAACGAGATTGTCAATAATCCGGATCGTCCGGTGCAGTTCATATTTGCCGGGAAAGCCCATCCGGCAGATCAGGCGGGGCAGGATTTGATCAAGCGAATCGTGGAGGTTTCCAAGTATCCGCAATTTTTAGGGAAGATCGTCTTTTTGCCTAATTACGATATGGATTTGGCCCGCCGGATGGTGCAGGGGGTGGACGTGTGGATGAATACCCCCACCCGCCCGCAGGAAGCTTCGGGTACGAGCGGGGAAAAAGCGGCTATGAACGGGGTTATGCATTTCAGCGTGTTGGACGGTTGGTGGGTGGAAGGTTATCAGAAAGGAGCAGGCTGGGCTTTACCCATGGAACGTACCTATGAGAATCAAGAGTTCCAGAATCAACTGGATGCAGAATTGATCTATAATATCATTGAGACTGAGATCGCTCCGGTTTTCTATGCCAAAGAAGAAAACGGCATATCGTCGGCCTGGGTAGAGTATATTAAGAATACGATAGCCAAGGTCGCTTCCAACTTTACTTCGAATCGAATGTTGACGGATTACGAGGAGAAATTTTACTTGCCGATGTCCCGTCGGTATCATAAATTGATAGCCGATAATGATGCTTTAGCCATAGAGATTGCGGAATGGAAGAAAAAAGTCGGACGCGAATGGGAGAATGTAACTGTTGATTCGCTGACTCTTCCGGATAAGTCGAAACAGATCATCTCTTTAGGTAAGTCGTACGTGGGGAAAGTTCTTTTGGATATAGGAGATCTTTCGATCGACGATGTGGGAGTCGAGTTGATCGTTACGGAACAGGTAAACGGAAAAATGGTCGTTCGTTCTACCTATGATTTTGCCCCGATTTCTTTTGAAAACGGCAAGGCCCTCTATTCGGTAGAGATCACTCCGGATGATCCGGGGCTGTTTACATTAGGTCTACGTATTTATCCGAAGAATCCTTTGCTACCGCACAGGCAAGACTTTGCTTTAGTGAAATGGTTGTAGTATAACGTAAGGAACTGCCTAACACAAGTTAGACAGTTCCTTTTTTACTCGAAAAAGGGAATGTCAGAGAAGAACATTCTTTTCAAATTAGTTTTTAAATACTTTTTATCTGTTATTTTCTTAAAAGTTTCGGAAGTAACTCTTTTAACTCTTCGCTACTAATGTTCCGGGCGATTACTTGGTTGTTTTCGTCCACTAACAGATTTGCGGGTAATGACCACACCCCGTAATTTTCTTTTACGACCTTCATTTTCGGATCCGATAAATCGGAAACCTGAGTCCATGGCATTCCGTCTTCAGCCATGGCTTTTAGCCACAAATCCCGTTTTTTGTCAAAAGAGTAGGCGACGATTTCAAAACCTTGAGAATGATACTTTTCGTATATGGGTAAATAATGACGGTTTTCCCGTCGGCAGAGGCCACAGGTAGAGGACCAGAAATCGATGAGTTTCACTTTTGCCTTTATACCAAACAAAGAGATTTTCTTTCCTTCCGGTGTTGTAGAGGTAAAATCAGGAACTGTAGCACCGATGGCTATCTTTGCTAATTTGGGCAAAAGAGAGATAATGTATCTACCGGGTTCTGTCGCTTTTAATTCATCGCTACAGCGATTGAAGGCCACTTTTACTTCATCTATTCCCATGCCTAACGCTCGTCGGGCGAGATCGTGTAACACGAAAAAGGAGTTACCGTGTTTTTCCAAAAATTGTTTTTTGGCTAATTCCGTATTTTCGATTAGTTCCTTTTGTCTTCGTAATAGTTCATTCCTTTTCAAGGTATCCCCGCTATTTCCTGCCTGGGCAAATCCTCTTCCCAATTTTTGAAGTTCCTTGTACAGTTTTGTATTCAGTTGGATGTAGTCGCTACTCAATTGTTGATCTTTACCTCCTCCCTCGACGGTACATGCCTCGCGGGGTTTGGATGTTACTTGATAAACGGCCTTGTTTTCCAAATAAAGTATAGCACCAATCCTGTTGCTCACTGCTAAATAAGCGATAGTCGGACCGTCTACTTTTCCGGAGAGAGTAAATTTTCCGTTCTCGATCTTCGCTTTCGCCAGCGTGTCGTTTGTGCCGTTGTAAGCTTCTTTGGTTATAAATGCTTCTCCTTGATCTTGTTTCTCGACCGTTCCGTTTATGGTATAACCGGAGGAACAACTATAGATTAGGATTCCCGATAACAGGATGTAATATGTAATTTTTTTCATCTTTATTAAAAGGTTACGTGATATTTTTATGTTATAACTTCTTCTTTCTACTCTCCCCCTAAAATAGCGGCATACTTGGGTAAATCCAGGTTATAAGCGGATTTCATATACCTGACGACCAGATCGTACTTATCATTGATGATCCGATTCCCTTTTTGATCCAGCGGGTCAGGTGCGTCTACGGGAAACATCTCCCGGATCGTTTCTTCGGGAAACGTCATGGCCAGACGAACGGTATTTAAGAAGTCCTGCAGGACTCGTCCCTTTATTTCCGGTACGGAACCTCCTTCCGGATTATTATCGAACACGAGGGGAGGGCTTCCGGGGAATTCCATTTGCGTCAGAATCCATGGCATCCACGTCGGGGCTCCGAAAGTCTGTCTGTTGGTTGTAAGCAACAGGAAACTTTTGGAGACCTGCGGGGCAAAACCTCGCCGCGTGTACACGTTCTGGGGATCTTTTTCATGGGATCCCACCATCATGTCATACATGTATTCTGCCGTCTTTTTCATATTTTCATTTCCCCCGAACATGTCGTTAAAAAATGCTTCAAAAGAATAGTATCTTGTTCCTATTCTGCTTTCGTAGTCCGGGGTTAACGGGGCAAAATCAGGAGATATTTTGTACTCTCCATTGAGGAAACGTACCTCCATTGCCGGGTAGCTGAATGCGCAGGCCACCGCATGAATCATCCGGGGTGTTAATTCGTTTTGTAGCTCTTCGGAGGTAAAACTCAACGCCCAGTAGTCGAAGCCGTCTTGTTTTAACTGTACGTGTTTATCGTGGGTGGGAGAGTTTGGATTATTATCTTTTAAATCATTGACCAAATACAGATAAAATGGTAATTGCAGCCGGTCTTCCCTCTTGTCTTTATCCAAAGAGCCCAACAACCACTTCTGAATGAGATCCAGGTATATCTTTATCTCGTTATCATTCGGCGTCTGGCAGACCCAGATAGGAGTTTGAAAGCCCGAGGATGTCCAGGAACGGTTCAAGTCGGTACTGTCCACCTTTTTGTAAATGATATACATTCCCCATTCTTGAGCGATTTTTTCGATCTCTTTGTCCCATGGGTTGTTCCCTTGAGGGAATTCGAAACGCAACAGACTTGATTTCTCGATAATTCCGATGTCTTCTTCTTTCATGCAGGATGTTATTACCGATAACAGCAATAACAGTGCTCCATAGGCTGATTTTTTGGGTATAATATTCATGATTAAGATTTTAATTGTTTGGACGTTCTTCATTTTGAATTAATTTGGGATTTCTTTCGAATGCTCCTTTAGGTATTAATAAGGTAAAACCGGGGTCATTTTTTTTCAACACGTATTCTACCGGGCGATGATCTTTATCGTACCATATATGCCGGATTTCTTCCATTCCGTAGCGCCGTAAATCAAACCAACGGTGATGTTCGAAACACAGTTCCCTTCGGCGCTCTGCGCGGACAAAAGCAACCAGGTCTTCCGGGTTGCTGATGTCGAGGGGATGATATTTTCCCTGTTCGTATCGTTTGTAACGTAAATTATCCATTAATTGCAATGTTTTCGTTTTGTATTCCCCTCCTCCCTTGGTTTTATACAACATGGCTGCGGCTTCTGCCGTATTCAGGTAGGCTTCTGTTACTTTGAAAGCAATTCCCCACGCTTTGCCCCAGCCAGAACTTAACGAATAATTTGTCCCTACTTTTAATTTACTCGTGGGAATTTTGTAAACGGGAGTCGTCTCCTCCTTGGTAAGAGATTCCCATATCAAATATTGTTTTTTTCTTAAATCTGCGGGATCGTAACTTTTAATCAGTTCGTCTGAGGCGATACAGGTAGTCACGATTTTGCTTTTTTCTTTACCTTCCTGCATCCATTTTACGGTAACGCTGAGTAGAGCCAACGAGGTGGCATCGCGTTGGTCTCCCAATAGAAATATCATTTCCGGGTTTTCCCATGTGAAATAATTCGGATAAGATTCCGACGACCAACGGTCGGGATCCTCCATATTATTCAGATCGCGGAGAGTATAGTCATAATCATAAATAACCTTTTCTCCGTAAATCATAGCTTGCTGCCAGTTTTCCATATAGAGATACACCCTGGAAAGCAATAATTGTATGAATGGTAGATTGACCCGTTTATTTTTACGACGTTGAATTTCTTGGGGCATCGTTTTCATTAATTTTTCAGCCTCAAGCAGATCCCCGATGATTTGATCGTATACTTCACCCACCGTGTTGCGGGGAATGGCTTCGGAGGAGAGTCTGGAGGTTAACTTTAACGGGACACCCAGGGCGTTTTTATTACTTGAATAGGGTTTTCCGTACAGGTTTACCAGATGGAAGTAATAAAAAGACCGTAACGCCAATGCCTGTAATCTTACATCATATTTCTCTTCCCTGGTTCCGGTAACTTCATCGATGTAATCCAGTACTGCGTTACACCCGACAATCATTTTATAGGCACTTTCGTAGACATTGTAACCCGGGAATTCATGGATCATATCTTTGGACCAGGAGTAGGCTAATAAAGCTTTGTTCCATTTTTTTTCGTCATCGGCTCTGACTTCTTTCATATCCGGGCGGGTCGACACGTCGTCGTCGAATAATCCCAACACGGGATATAAAAAAACGGAGGTAATCTCTACCGGGCTGAGGTAAGCACTTCCCAGTAGTAATTCATCCAGAGATTGAATGACTTGAGGTCTGTATTCACTCTGTGATTTCGGTTCCAGAAAATCGGAACAAGATGTGAAAAACACCGTCGAAATCAATAAACAATATGTTATTATTCTGTTCATAAAGCATTATGTTAAAATCCGACATTTATCCCGACCGAATACGTTTTGGGCTGCACGCTGTTACCCAATTCTGGATCGAATCCGTGGAATTTTTTACTGGCGATTACAAATACGTTATTGACGATGGCTTGAACGGAGAAACTTTTAATACCCAATTGCATGCATATTCTCTCGCTCATGTTCCAGGTTAATGACATCTGCTGGCAGCGGAAAAAAGAGGCGTTAACAACCCTTAGATCCGATTTCTCCCACATCTCATAAGGATCGGTCATTGTTCCCGTGTAAGTGTTCCCACCGAAGCCGACATCCGGTAAGGTAAAATCGATAGGCTCGATTCCGGTGTATAAACCCGGAATATTGGTTTTTCGTTCGTCTCCCGGTTCTTTCCATCGGTTGATTAATTCTCTGTCCAGGTTGATGTCGGAAGTAGGGATATGGTTTTTGCCCGGAAACGGGCTCGGTAATCTTTTTTGAGCCCCGATTAAAAGAGAACAGTTGGCCCCGAAGGTTAAGTTTTTCCATCTTAGGCGAGTGGTTATACCTCCCGTGAAGTCCGGTTCGGTTTTGCCCGAATACACGAGGAAATCGGTTATTTCCGAAATTTTGGCCAACAATGGTTGCCCGTGGGGATTTAGTTTTATTTTTCCCTCTTCGTCTTGTTGGTAGATATGATTGAATTCCGGCAGGCCCGTATCGTGATTCAGTCCTTTATAGGAGAAAGACCAGAAACCGGATAGTGGATATCCTTTTTTTAGTATTCGATCGGATTTTCCTTCAAGGTAGTCTTTTGCGGTAAAGTTATGAATCAGGGCTTCTGTTTGAGCTTTGTTCCAGTTCTTTGAAGAATTGAGCCCGATGGTCCATCCCCAATTTTTTGTCCGGATGGGGGTGATATTCAACGTGTATTCTATTCCTGAGTTCGTGATACGTCCTCCGTTGATGTCCATATCGTTTATCCCGTATTCGTAAGCGACCGTTTGTTTTATGATGTTATTCGATCTTTTGGTATAATACTCCAGGTTCATGGTAATCCATCTGAATAGTTGTATATCGACTCCCAGGTTTTGGTTCGTTCCCAGCTTAGGTCCGGATTCGGTAAGCGGGAGATGGAGGAGGTAAAGGAACCATAATACTCTTTTAAGGGGCCCATGGTCAAAATCAAATCGGGACTAATGGAATTCACCGCATTTCCTTGAATGCCGTATGCCGCCCGTAACGTGAACTGGTTTAAATAAGCGGAAATACTGTTTAAAAGCGGTTCTTGGGCGATGTTCCAGGATACTCCGAAAGAAAAGGTCGGATCGAACCGTTTGTTTTGGTCTTGCCCGAACCGGTTTGAAACGTCATTACGTATGCTGGCATTCAATACGTAACGATGTTTTAACGAATAGGTTAACGTGGCAAATAGCGAGAAAAGATTTGCTGTTTGAGTGGTCCGCATCCATCCGGAGCCGTTATAAATAGCCTGTAAAATACCCCATTTATCCACCGGAGCCCCGATGGGTTTTAACTGATCGAGGGGAGTGGGTTCGGTCACTCTCTCTCCTCTTTCGGGCATATAGCCGAATGTTTTATGGGAAGCGTTTTTGGTTGAGGTCGAACTGGATTCTGTTCCGAGTAGGACTCCCAAGCGATGATCCTCGTTCCATGCTTTTTGAATGACGATTTTATTTTGGATGTTCCATCCGGTAACGTTTCTTTCCGAATTAAACAACTCTCCCCCGTAAGGAAGCATGGCTGCGTTGTATTTTTCGGATCCGTATTCTTCCGTTCCGTAATCATAGCCTCTGTAATTTCGAGCCACATAGAATGTTTGTGCCCCAGCGAATGATTCTCCCAAGCCCGTGTTCGTGTTTATTCCCCCGACAAATTCATATTTTAACCAGGGAAAAATTTCCCAGGAGAAATTGAAAGAGCCGTTCATTTGCTGTGCTTTATTTTGGGAATAACTGTGTTCCATTTCATGGAGGATGTTGTATTTTAGATACAGGCGATCCCGGGCATTTAACTTGTAATAGGCGGCTTTTTGAATATAGTATAAATCTCCGGATTCTTCATAGGCAGGTATGGCCCTACTTGTTGTTTTCGCGTATCCCAGGGGGTTTACACCAGCGGCATAACTTCTATTTTTATTGATGGCTCCTCCTAAAACGATATCCATCCGGACTTTGGGATGCAATTGGACGCCCAGGCTTAAACGGGCGGATAAATTTTGGGCGTTATTTTGAAGTTCGATACCCGCTTGATCGTTGAACCCTAAAGAGGCATTATAAGTGACTTTGTTCGTCCCTCCGCTTATACTCAGGTGGTGATTGTGACTTAGCGAGTTGCGGGTTAGGATTTTAAACCAGTCCGTGTTGGCTGATTCTAACCTCAGGACCGCTTTTTCTGCTTCTTCTCCCGTGAGTTGTTTATCTTTAAGCATTTGAATAATACCTTCGTAGGTGTTGATGGAGCCCACCGGAATTTCGGAATAGAAAACTCCTTGTTCGAAGGCTTCCCGGCTAAACTGAATTCTCTCTTTCGAATTCATCAGGTTAAATTGATTGTAGTGCGGGCGGGCTCTGAAACTGAAAGTTACCCCGTAATTTACTGTCATGCGCCCCTCTTTTCCTCGTTTGGTGGTAATCACGATTACTCCGTTGGCAGCTTTGGAACCGTAAATAGCAGTAGCGGCAGCATCTTTTAATATGGTGATGGTCTCTATGTCTGCTGGGTTTAACCAAGATATCTGATTCCCTAAAATATTTTTCAGGTCATCTATCATAACATCACTTCGGTCGATCGGTAGAGGGTCCGGTTGGATAATTCCATCCACAACCCATAGCGGATCTTGGTTACCCAGTATCGTGGATGTTCCCCGTATTCGGATTTTGGGAGAAGTCCCGATGCGAGAGCTTGTATTTGTCACGACCATTCCGGCAACACGGCCCTGTAACATTTGGTCGATGGAGGTATAGCCGGGCATCATGATGTCCGAGGTTTTTACTGTTGTAATGGAGCCCACGACATCGCTTTTACGCATTTGCTGGTAACCGGTAACGACTACTTCGTCCATATTTAATACCTCTTCTTCGAGAATGATTGTCCATAGTCCCGTTTTCGGACGATCTTTGTATCTGAGCGTTTGGGTTTTCATACCGATGAAAGAGAGCGTGAATTCCCTGCTGGCTGTTGAATCCGGAAGTATGAAAGTAAAGAAACCTTGGTTATCCGTGGTTAGTCCCGTGGAAGTACCTTTTAATAGAATCGTGACTCCGGGGATTGCCGTGCTGTCTTTCGCCAGAACACGCCCTTTGATTAGAATCCTTTGTTTTTTTTCTTTCTTTGGCTCTGCCGGAGTGATAATTATGACCCGATCGTCTATTGTGAAGCTTAATCCGAACGGATATAACAGATCTTTTAGTAAATGATTGAATTCTACATCCTTTACATCGATATCCATTCTTCCGCATTTTTTTAGTAAATCCGGTTTATAAAGAAAGGTGTATTCGGTTATTTTTTCCAATTGAGCAAATACTTCTTGCATTGCTACATTTCTCAATTTTAGAGATACTTTTGTTTGAGAAAAGCTCTTTGCGGAAAAGAACAAGGGGCCGGTCAACAATACGAACAGGAGAATTTTCCTCCTTGTTGAAGATGTGAATCTTGGATATTGCCGGTTTTTCGGTACTGAATCTCGTTTTTTTTTCATAAATTTGTGACACATTAAATTAAACATTTATTCTGCTCGTTGTCCGACGAGGGAGTAATATGAACGGGATGCTCCAATCCCGTTTTTTATTTGTAGGAAACTGTTAACGTGCGATTTCTCAGTTTGAATTGAACCTCTCCCGATAGTTCGAATTTTCGTAAAACATCTTCCACGGAGGAGTATATTGGTAATTTTCCACTGAAAATCAAATTCTTTGCCTCTTGATTGGTGTAGAAAATTTTTAAGTCATACCATCTGGCTATTTTCCGTAATATTTCTTCTAACGGAAGATCTTTAAAATAGAATAATCCCTCTTTCCAAGCCGTAAATTCGTTCGTATCTACCTTAAACAGGTTTAGTGTTCCGTTATTTTTATCGTAACGAGCCTGTTCGCCCGGAACGATGATTCGTTCCGGTTTTCCTTTGCGAATGAGGGCAATGCTACCTTGCACCAAGGTCGTGTAGATCCCGGGTTCGTCAAAATAAGAGGACACGTTAAAAGAAGTTCCTAATACTTTAATTTCTATGTTGTCTGTTTTCACAATAAAAGGTCTTTTTTCGTCTCGTTTTACTTCAAAATAGGCTTCTCCTGTCAAAACTACACGACGTACGCTTTGCCCGAAACGGGATGGAAATTCAAGAACACTTCCCGCGTTTAAGGTGATTTTCGTTCCGTCGTTTAATTTCAATATATAAGAACCTCCGTAAGGAACATGGATTTTATTGTACTCCGAACCGTTTGGTGAGGTCAAAGAATTGCTTGCTTCCATTTGCAACGTTCCCTCTCTATTATCAAAGATCACGTTCTCCTCTGTATTGTAAATACTTGATGCGAGAGTATCCAAGCGATATTTTTTGCCGGAATACATTTCAAGTATGACTTCTGATTTGGCCAATTTTGTTTCTATGGTCTTGTTTTCTTTTACCTGTATGGCTCTATTTTGAAAAAATAAAAACGTAAGCCCGATACTGATCACAACGGATGCGGCAATTCCCCATGAAATAAATAAATGTTTTTTAAACCGTTGTCTTTTATGTATGCGTATCAATGCCTTTTCCGTGTCGAAGGAGTGTATGATTTCCAACTCTTTTCCGATGTGTTTTTTATCTTTTAATTCGTCGGATAGCTCTTTTAACGCTTTATGCTTGTTCAGCATACCCTCGACCTTTTCTCCTCTCTCATTGGAAAGTTCTTCCCGGGCATATTTTAGTAGTTCCGATGCAAATTCGAATGGATCCTTCATTTGTTTAAAATTTGCCCTAATACAAATAACATTGAAGAAAGGATTACGCGAAATCGTTTTTTTTAATATTCGCTATTAAATCGGTAAAAAAAGTGCTACTACCGGATACAATCCTTGCAATTTTTGCCGTAGTCGGATCTTGGCTTTGTTTTTCTGAACTTTGACCGTATTGATGCTTATGGATAGTTGGGAAGCTATCTCTTCATTGCTATAACCGTCTACGTAAGCCAATTGAAAAACTTGCCCGCATGCATGGGGTAATTCCCGTATTGCTTTCATAATCTCCCTGTAAACTTCAGCCCGTACGACATTAGCAAAAAAATTATTTTCATCTTTATCTCTGTCTCTGTGAATGGACTCCAGTATTCCGGAACGGATTCCTGTAAGTTTGATATGATTTAAACAACTATTTCGAACCGCTTTATAAAGATAATGCTTTATATGTTCTTCATTATCGAATAATATATTTTCGTTTAGTAGTTTTAAAAAAACGTCTTGGACAATATCTTCTGCTTTTTCGGTATCTTTTAGATAGTGGTATGAAAAATAACAAAGCACTTGATAATAGGAACGAAAACATTTATCAAATACTTTGTTTTGTTGTGTATTTATCATATCCACTTTTGACTCTTCTATAATTGAAAGGAATGTTTTCCTAATGAAAATGAACTTTCTTTTACGATTAGTTTTCGAACAATCTTATAAATTTTGATGTTAATTATTCGGAACTTGTATTTGATATTTTAATATAAACGCATTTGTTTTCTTGTCTGATAAAAAATAATATCTAATGCAAAAATAAAAAAATATTTATTTGTTTATAATATTATATTGGATAAAATATTTATTATTTTGTTGAGGTGTTGTTTTTTGAGGAGGACTTAATGTTTTTATTGTTAATCCAATTGGAAATGGATGACTATCGATGTGTTTTTGCGGAGATGTTCAAAATTGGAATTAATGAGAATGAATGGGGTATTTTAATATGTTTTTAGAGGCAATAATCGAATGTCCGTTATAATATAAATAACAGAAAGCAGAGAGTCGAAGGGGCAGGTGTGTTATTTGGCTCGGTAGTTGTTGTCTTTTAGAATGGTGAGTATTTTTTCTTTGAGCTCACCCTGAATAATGATTTCGCCGTCCTTCACGGAGCCGCCGACCCCGCATTTGTTTTTAAGTAATTTGGCTAATTCTTTTAGATCGTTTTCCGTGCCGATAAAACCCTGCACGAGCGTGACGATTTTACCTTTGCGTTGTTTGGAATCGAGAGATACCCTGAGATTCTGTTTTTCCGGAGCCAGCGTTTCTGCTTCTGTTTCTTCGTCGTATTC
Source organism: Sanguibacteroides justesenii (assembly GCF_003204205.1). Taxonomy (NCBI): domain Bacteria; kingdom Pseudomonadati; phylum Bacteroidota; class Bacteroidia; order Bacteroidales; family Porphyromonadaceae; genus Sanguibacteroides; species Sanguibacteroides justesenii. The sequence continues at coordinate 51,027 of NZ_QJPL01000008.1, read as the reverse complement.
GTATTGAAAATTGGGATCAGTAGAGTATACCACGTTTATTTTTTCCTTTTTTTCTTTCTTGTTGTTCATAGCGGATAATCGATTTATATTTATTGCAAATATAGTATTTTGATGTTGAAATGTTATATATGAAGGAGAGAAGGAGGTTACGGGTGTTTTTTGTTGATATTTTTTATTATCTTCACACCCTTCGAATGTGTGATATAATATTAGGAGAGTAACGAATATGAATAAGATACTGAGTAAAACCTATTTTTCGGAGCGGGTGGTGAAATTGGAAGTGGAGGCCCCTTTGATCGCCAAGGCGAGAAAACCCGGTAATTTTGTCATCGTGCGGGTGGGGGAGAAGGGAGAGCGAATGCCTTTGACGATAGCGGATGCCGATTTAAAACGGGGGAGTATTGCATTAGTGGTGCAGGTGATGGGAGTTTCTTCCCGGAAATTATGTGCCTTGGAGGTAGGGGATTATATCACGGATTTAGTAGGACCATTGGGAAAACCGACTCACATAGAAAAAGTAGGAACAGTGTTGGCTTGCGGGGGCGGTGTCGGTGTCGCACCTTTGTTGCCTATTGTCAAAGGATTTAAGGAGGCCGGTAATCGGGTCCTATCGGTGATCGCCGGAAGGACGAAGGATTTGGTTATTTTGGAAGATGAGATACGGGCTTCGTCGGATGAAATGATTATTATGACGGATGACGGTTCTTACGGAAAGAAGGGATTGATTACGGAGGGAATGGAGGAGATTATAAAACGGGAGAAGATCGATTTGGCTGTGACTATCGGTCCGGCAATCATGATGAAGTTTTGTGAGAAATTGACACGGGAATATGACGTTCCCACGATAGCCAGCTTAAATGCTATCATGGTGGACGGTACTGGTATGTGTGGAGCTTGCCGGGTTACAGTGGGAGGAAAAACCCGGTTTACCTGTGTCGACGGACCGGAATTTGATGCGCATCAGATTGACTTTGACGAGATGTTGTCCCGCTTAAACGGGTATAAAGATACCGAGAGTGAAAAATTGCATGAATTTGAAAAATAAGAATATGAGTGGGGTAAGTGATCGGAATGCTGCCTGGAGACAGCAGTTACGTCGAGATATGCCGGGTAAGGAACGGACATCCATAGAACGGGTTCGTATGCCGGAAGTAGATCCCGTGGAGAGGATTAAGAGCCAAAGGATAGAGGTGAATAAAGGGTTAACGCCGAAAATGGCCGTTCTGGAAGCGAAACGTTGTATGGATTGTATAAATCCCACGTGTATGGAAGGTTGTCCGGTGAAGATTGATATTCCCGGTTTCGTGAAGAATATCGAAAGGGGGGAGTTTTTACAAGCGGCCGTAATATTGAAGAATACGAGTGCTTTGCCGGCGGTTTGCGGCCGGGTGTGCCCTCAGGAGAAACAGTGTGAATCCAAGTGTTTTTATATTCAAAAGTTAGATAAGCAACCGGTAGCTATCGGTTATTTAGAGCGGTTTGCGGCGGATTACGAGCGGGAATCCGGTCGTGTATCCGTTCCTGAGGTGGCTCCGGCTAACGGTATAAAAATGGCGGTGATCGGTTCCGGGCCGTCCGGGCTCTCGTGTGCCGGGGATTTGGCTAAAAAGGGATATGATGTGACCGTTTTTGAGGCTTTGCACGAGATCGGAGGGGTGCTGAAATATGGAATTCCCGAGTTCCGTTTGCCTAATCGGGTAGTGGATGCGGAGATTGACAGCCTGAAAAAGATGGGGGTGAAATTCGTTACCAATTTTATCGTGGGTATGACGGATTCGATGGAAGATTTGAAGTCGGAAGGTTTTAAAGGATTTTATGTAGCTTCGGGAGCGGGGTTGCCCCGTTTCATGAATATACCGGGAGAAAATTACAATGGCATACTCTCTTCCAACGAGTATTTGACCCGGGTGAATTTGATGGGTGCCGATAGTGAAGAGTCGGATACTCCCGTGTATCACGGAAAACGGGTGGTCGTAGTCGGCGGAGGAAATACCGCGATGGATTCTGTCCGGACGGCAAAACGTCTGGGTGCCGAACGGGCTACGATTGTTTATCGTAGAAGCGAGGAGGAGATGCCTGCCCGGATCGAAGAGGTGAAGCATGCCAAGGAAGAGGGATGCGAGTTTATGACCTTGACCAATCCGGTTGAATATATTGCCGATGAGAATCGCCGGGTTAAACAAGTAAAAGTACAGAAAATGGCTTTAGGAGAACCGGATGCCAGCGGACGTCGTAGTCCGGTGCCTGTTCCCGGTTCCGAATATTTGATAGATGCCGACGTGGTGGTCGTGGCCGTGGGAGTCTCTCCTAATCCGATAATTCCTCGTTCCGTGGAGGGACTGAATATCTCTTCCAAGGGAACGATTATCGTGGATGAAAAGACCATGGAGTCTAATATTCCCGGACTTTTTGCGGGCGGAGATATCGTACGCGGAGGAGCTACGGTTATTTTGGCAATGGGGGACGGACGCAGGGCTGCGGAGTATATGTCGGAACGATTGACAACGGAAAGAATTTAGGGATTAGGTGATTTAGGGATTTAACGATTCAATGATTGGTCGATTGAATCAACATCCGTTAATTGTAAATTGAGCTCCGAATTTTCTAATCTTTAATCACCTAATCTTTTAATCTCTTAATCTCTTAATCTTTTCCCTCGATCCTTATCGTCTTGGCTTGGGTGATGCGGATTAGGTCGGAGGGGGAGATTTTGATTTGCAAGCCGCGAATTCCGGCGCTGATATAGATGTAATCGAAATGAAGACAAGAGGAGTGAATGTAGGTGGGAAATTCTTTTTTCATGCCAATAGGGGAACAACCTCCCCGGATATAGCCCGTTGTCGAGAGTAATTCCTTCACGGGAATAAGATCGGCTTTTTTATTTCCGGACACTTTGGCAGCTATTTTCAAGTCGACTTCTCGATCGCCTGGAATAACGCATACGAAAAAGCCGGTTTTATCTCCTTTCAGCACGAGGGTTTTAAAGACCTGCCCGATATTTTCCCCTAATTGTTCGGCAACGTGAACGGCAGCCAGGTTATTGTCGTCGACTTCGTAAGGAACAAGCTCGTAATCGATTTTTGCTTTGTCGAGTAGACGGGCTGCATTCGTTTTGTTTACTTTAGCCTTCATGATCTTTTTTTTCATTACAAAGATAGTGTATTGTGAGGAAAAACGGATGGGATTAGCGTTTCGGAAACGAGGAGCGGTTTAACTTTCTATTTTAATATTTATTATCTTAAAATATATTGTATTTGGTCTGTTTTTTGTATTTTATTTTTCCGTGTAGTGTAAAAATAAACTTGTGATGAGAGTAGGTGTAATGTTAATGGTCGCTTTGTTTGTATATGGTTGCGATCTGATAGAGTACCATCCTTATGATGTCCGATTGGGTGGGGAGAGGGGAATAAACGAGAAGAATATTGCCCGTATCGAGGAGGCTTGCAAAGGGAAAGATACAATCCGTTTCGTGTTGATGGGAGATAGTCAGCGTTGGTATGACGAGACTGAAAAGTTTGTCTCCCACTTGAATACCCGTGATGATGTGGATTTTGTTATTCATGGCGGGGATATTTCCGATTTTGGTTTAACCAAGGAGTTCGAGTGGGTGCGGGATATTATGTCGAAGTTGAAAGTGCCCTATGTTGCTTTGCTCGGTAATCATGATGTGTTGGGAAACGGGGTGGAGGTGTACAAGAAAATATACGGAGATATGAATTTTTCGTTTATTGCGGGTGATACGAAATTTATCTGCATGAACACTTGTGCCTTGGAATTTGATTATTCCCATCCGATCCCTGATTTTTCATTTATTTATAAAGAGTTGCAGGATAGTGTTTCCGGTTTTAAGCGCACGATCCCCGTGATGCATGTCCGACCGGGGGATGTTGAATTCAATAATAACGTGTCTCAGGTATTTCATGAGTTGTTGAGGCGTTTTCCCCGGATGGAATTTTGTTTGCATGCACACAATCATACTTTGATGGCGGAAGATCTGTTTGAAGACGGAGTCATGTATTACGGTTGCAGTTGTATGAAAGATAAAAATTATTTGTTGTTTACTTTAACCCCGAAAGGATATGGTTATGAAGTGGTCTATTATTAAATGGGGAGTCGGGTTATTTCTTTTTGTCACTTCACCTCTTTGTGCACAGCAGGATGCCGACAGCATTCGGATAAAAGAACGGGAAGCTCATCGTTTGGCCAGGCAAGAACGTTTACGGGCACGCTACGAGCGAAAATTGATGAATTACCAGACGACCTGGCAAAAATTGATTCCTAAATATCAAAAGCTGCAATTTGCCGGTTCCATAGGTTTGATTTCGTTAGGAATGGGATGGGATTACGGTAAAAAAGACCAATGGGAAACCGATTTCCTGATCGGATTCATACCCCGTTTTTCTTCCAATGAGGCAAAGATTACTCTTACATTAAAACAAAATTATATTCCCTGGACCAATGTTTATTTAGCCAAACGTTGGTCGTTCGATCCCTTGACGACGGGTATTTACGTGAATACGGTATTGGACGATGCTTTTTGGGTAAAGGAACCGGATCGTTATCCGAGTAACTATTATAAGTTTTCCACGCGGATTCGTTTCCATGCTTTTATCGGACAACGGCTTACTTTCGGGTTAGACCGGAGTGCCCCCTTTAAAAAAATGACGGTCTTTTACGAATTCAGTACCTGCGATTTATATTTTATCAGTGCTGTCGGAAACAGGTATATCGGTTTAGGAGATATTTTAAGTCTTTCTTTCGGGATCAAGTTACAAATTTTGTAGATTTGTAAAAGAATCAACACGAGACTGATGAGAAACTTCTTAATCGTTTGCATAGTATGTTTTATAGGGGGAGTCGGAACGGTTTCGGCTCAGCATGATACGGGGGCATGGAACGGAATGTTGCTTCTTCCGGGCGGGGTTTTAAAGCTCGTGTTGCATATCGAGAGAAACGAAGGCGGATATACCGCCTCTTTGGATAGCCCCGCTCAGGGGGCCCTCGGTATCCCTGTCGATACCGTTTGTTGGAGAGATGAACAATTGCGTTTCGTCATTCGGAAATTGGGTGTTGAATACACGGGAAAATTGAATGAAAAGGGGGAGATCGAAGGAACTTTTAAGCAGATGGGATACACCTCTTTTTTGCTTTTTGTCCCGGGAGACGGAAATGTACGCTATCAGGAACCCCGGGGACCCTATCCTTACCGGGTCGAGGAGGTGTTTTTCGAGAATAAAAGAGATTCCGTCAGATTAGGCGGAACCTTGACTTTGCCGGAAGGAAAGAAGAGCTTCCCTACGGTTGTGTTGATTAGCGGTAGCGGCCCGCAGAATAGAAATGAAGAGATGATGGGACATAAACCTTTTTGGGTTTTGGCCGATTATTTGACGCGACAAGGTATCGGCGTGTTGCGGGTGGATGATCGGGGGGTGGAAGCTTCCGAGGGAGATTTTAATTCCTCCTCTTTATGGGATTTTGCTTCGGATGCGGAAGCGGCGGTCAATTTTTTAAGGAGAGAAAAAAAGATCCGGCGAATCGGATTGATCGGTCATAGTGAAGGGGGATGTGTGGCTTCTGTTGCGGCAAGCAGAAACAAGCGTGTTGGTTTTATCGTTTTATTGGCAGGACCAGGTATTCGGGGGGATCGGCTTGTTTTATTGCAAAAGGAGTTGATCGGGAAAGCTTACGGAACGGATCCGAAGTTAGCAGAAAAAATCGGCGATTTGGACCGGACGATCTTTGATCGGATTATTGCTTCGGACGATCCTGAAAAAGAAAGAGACTCTATTACGGCTCTCGTTTCCCGTTTCGCACACGAACATCTTTTTTTGAAACCCGGAAATATGAGCGTCGAGAGATGGATTCAGGTGCAGGTGGACGGCTGTCTGGTGCCCTCGTATACGGCTTTGCTCAGGTATGATCCTTATCCGATACTGAAAAAGGTGAAGTGTCCGGTATTGGCGTTGAATGGAGAAAAAGATTTGCAGGTTCCTGCCGATGTGAACTTAGAGGCTATACGAAAAGCTTTGATGGAAGGGAAAAACAAACGGTTCGAAATAAAAAAATTACCCGGGTTAAATCATTTGTTTCAAGAATGTATAACGGGGACTCCCGGGGAATATGGAATCATAGAGCAAACTTTTTCTCCTGTGGCGTTGAAAGAGATCGGCGAATGGATATTGGATTTACACGGTAAAAAATGACGGAATAACAGTGCTTCCCATGAAAAGAGTCTGGTTGTCTTTTTTATTTTTCCTGTTGTTGTGCAGTACTGCGGACGCACAACGGAAAAAAGTCGGACTCGTGTTGAGCGGGGGAGGAGCCAAAGGTGTGGCTCATATCGGAGTATTGCAGGTATTGGAAAAGGCGGGGATACCTGTCGATATAATCGTGGGAACCAGTATGGGATCCATTGTTGGCGGGTTATATGCCATCGGTTATCGTGCGGATGTTCTCGACAGTTTGGTACGCCGTCAGAATTGGGAATTTTTATTGAGCGATAAGGTTTACCGCTATGACCTCTCTTTTTCCGAAAAAGAGCAGGATGAAAAGTACTTATTGTCCATACCTTTTGATAGAAGCAGAAAGCAGGGAAGATCTTTGGGATTTGTAAGCGGCCAGAATATTTATAATCTGTTTCAGGATTTGACGATCGGCTATCATGACTCCTTGGATTTTATGAAATTGCCTATTCCGTTTACCTGTATCGCGGCGGATATGATAACCCGGAAGGAGATCCGGCTCGATCGGGGCAACCTGGCGTTGGCGATGCGTGCCAGCATGGCCATTCCGGGAGCTTTTACGCCGGTTCGAATGGAGGATATGGTGTTGGTTGACGGGGGGGTATTGAATAATTTTCCGGTGGATGTGGCTAAGGCGTTGGGTGCGGAAGTGATTATCGGGGTGGATGTACAGGCCGATTTGTTGGGTGCGGATGAATTGAAATCCGTTTCCCAGGTGATACCCCAGATTATTAATTTGCTTTGTATGAATAAATACGAGGCAAACCTCAAACAGACGGATCTATTGATACGTCCTAATGTAAAGGGTTACACTGCGGCCAGTTTCAGTACGAAAGCGATCGATTCGTTATTGGCCCGGGGAAAAATCGCCGCTTTGTCGAAATGGGACGAATTGATGGCTTTCAAGGAGAAAATCGGAATCAAACCGGAAAAGGTGGAATCGAAAGTCGGGAAGAGTCGTTTTGTGTCTCCCGGGTATTTTAGGATACGGGATATCCGGGTTTTAGGAGTCTCCCCGAAAGATGAAAAATGGGTAAGGAGAAAATTGTATGTCCGAGAAAATAGTGAAATTTCTTTACGGGATTTGCACCGGACCATCGCCGTTTTGTACGGTACGAAAGCATTCAGTGCCGTTAATTACCGTTTGGTCGGGGATCCTCCCTATGATTTGGAACTGACCCTGAAAGAGCATCCGGTGAGTCGCGTAAACATAGGTTTTCGGTTTGACTCCGAGGAGATGGCGGCAATCCTCTTAAATACGACGTGGACGAATAGGGCTTTACGCGGTTCTCGATTTTCCGTAACGGGACGTTTGAGTGCCAATCCTTACGTGCGTTTGGAGTATACGTTGGAAAATACTTTTTTGCGCCGGTTCAATTTGGCCTATATGTTTCGTTTTAGCGACGTTAACGTGTATAAAGAAGGGCATAAGGATTACAATATGACGTTCCGTTATCATATGGGAGAGTTCGGGCTTTCCAATTTTTATTTCCGGAACTTCCAGTTTCAGGTAGGTTTGCGTTACGAATATTTCGATTACAATTCCTTTCTCTATTCTGCTGGGGGGGAGGTGATGGACGTGCGGCCGGAGGGCTTTTTCAGTTATTGCGGGTCGGCTCGTTTGGAGACCTACGACCGGCGTTACTATCCGACCCGGGGGGTCTCTTTCAGGGCCGATTATTCCCTGTATACCGATAATATGATTACCTATAAGGAGCATTCTCCTTTTTCTGTATTGGAGTCTCGTTTGGAGGGAGTGATACCGTTAACGAACCGTTTGAAGATATTGCCTTCTGTTTCGGGGCGGGTTTTGATCGGTCGCAGCCCGGCATATTCTTATCTGAATTGCATGGGAGGAGTGCATCCCGGCCGTTATCTGCCCCAACAGATAGCTTTTTTAGGGATCAATCATATGGAGATGGCCGAGCACTCGCTTATCGTGTGGCGGCTTCGATTGCGACAACGGATGGGAGGTCGGCATTATGCCTCGCTGATCGGTAATTATGCCCAACAAGACGACCGCTTTTTCGATATGTGGGGCCGACGGGGTATTTGGGGCGGAGGCGTTTCTTATTCGCGGGATTCCCGCTTGGGACCGATAGATATAGTGTTCAGCCTTTCCGACCGGGATAAAAAATTAAAATTCTATTTTGATCTGGGTTTTTACTTCTAACTGCTTTTCTGTTTGAATTACCTGATAAAAATGTATACGGATTGACATTTTTGAGTGATATTGTATCAATATAATATTGTTATTTTTTTTATTATTATTCTTTATTTGATTATTTATATTTAATTTTGTGCTAATCGTAGATTGGGATATTTTGCAAGTATTCCAATAATCTACGCATAAAATATTCACGTCATCAAATTTAAACTATTATGAAAACCTTGTATTATTTTGTTGTTTTACTTTTGATGGCTATATTTTATAGTTGTAGTAAAACTGAAGAAATGAATGTTGATGAGTTACTTACGGAAAGTAATGTATCTCAAGAAAACATGGATAAACAAATTATTGCTTCGTTAGGACTTGATACGTAGACAATTCGTGATATGGGAAGTTATTATATTGTCGAAGAAGATATTGCTTTTGATAAGGACTCTCTTTTTTGTTATCAGCCTAAAGCTCGTCAGGCTCGTCATACAACCTTGATTCAGGTTCCGTATGAGAATTTTATATCGCTTAGTACTTGTAATATGCCGACATCCGGTCTGGATAATTGGCTCGATGCTTAATCGGAGGCCATACGAGTGTTCGTATTATATATATAAGCGGAGGACCTTCTAATGTCGTGGTTCGAATGGATCATTTACCTTCTGGTACAGCTGCTGCATCAAATCTACCAAGAAATGGGGCTCCGGGAGAGATGATAAGAATAAACTATTGGAATCGTTATGGGAGAGAACTTAGTCATGAGAAAAAAGTATTTGTTTTAGTTCATGCAATTGGACATATTATAGGTCTTAAACATACGAATTATTTAAGTTTAGGTGAAACGGGAATCCTTATTCCGGGGACTCCTCAAACCGATAGTTATTCTGTCATGAACGGAGGAACAGCTGGTATACCTTGGGAGAGGTTTAGTGAGTATGATATAATTGCTGTTCGGAGAATTTATCCGCAATGGTAATAAATAGAAACTGTGAATAAATAAAAGTATTTTGACGTGAATATTTTTTATGACGCTTAAAAGCTTGGATAAAACGGCTTATATAGATAATTAAGTACTTATATATTTATTGTAAAAAATGAAAAAACAACTATTTTGGGGTATAATGATGATTCTAATGGTCTCTTTTACGAGTTGCGATAAAGACGAGTTTGGTTGGAAGAGATATAAAAAGGGTCATATCGGTATTACGGATGTTCAAATGCCTGACTTATCGACTGCTTTTCCTGCCAATAGCTTGGTGATGATCCGGGCTAAGGGTTTTACGGTAAAAGACGAAATCGTTTTGGAGTCGGTGGCTTATTCCCGTTCGGAGACGATTGGACTTAGTACGGCTTCTAATATAAAACCGTTGGAATGTACGGAGGATTATATCACTTTTTTTGTTCCCCGGTATAGGGCAGGGAGATTCCGGGTTATTGTTAGCCGGAATAAGGTGGGACAGGATATAGTAGAGTTGAATATCGGTAAAGAGGATTGTGGTTTATATGCCTGGGGACGAGAGCGGGGTGGATATGAGGGATATGGAATTAGAAAGATGGGCAGCTTTCCTTGGTGTATGTTTGATCCCCGGTGTTTGTTGCCTGAAATACTCCCTTTGAAAAGTTTGATCAAGATTTCCGGGGTTAAGCCCGTGTTCGGCCTGTTAAAGGATCAGGATAAGATTACAGTAGTCTCTTTTGATCCGGAGATGTATGACTCGTTGAAGATGGTAGGATACAAGGAGTTAACGGGCGTGCGTGATTTGATCTCCTGGGGTAAAATCGGGAATGATCTCTGTGTTTTGCGCGCAGACAAGGAGGCTAAAGAGCGAACGGTATTGCAATTGTTAAAAATAGATCATGAAACCGGCGATCAGACGGAGGTCGGGACTTGGGTGAAAGGAGAGAATCTACAACCGTTCGTGGGAAAAGAGAATACGTTTGTATATGATCCCGTGAGCGAAAATCTTATTTTTATTACCGGAATTTCCCCGAACTCGGAAGACAGTTCGGAAAAGGAGTGCATGATCTCCCTGAATACCAAATCGGGTAGTATGAAAGAGAGAATATTAGATGGAAAACGAAATGAGCTATTCCGTATGAATAAAGAGATTGGTTTATTAAGGGTTCACGAGAAGGATGGGGAAGATAGAACTTATATAGGAATTTTAAATCCGGCAACTTTAGAGATAAAGCAAGAAATGACGGAATTGCGAGGGCTTTGGCATTCTCCCGTTTATCGAAAATGTTCCGAACTTTTTTATGTCGTTTCCGATTTTAAAGAGATAGGAAGCAATAGCAATTTATTAGGCGTGTATAACCCGGAGCGACAAACTTTCCACTCTTTTATTTTCGGGCTCTATTTTTACGGGGAGGGTATTGTTCAAATAAATTAATATTTATTGCGATCGTTATATCGGGAAGATAAATCCCTTTTAATCTCTTCCGAAGAATAAAGGGGATCCGTATATGGAGGAAAATTAGAATCTGCTGAATGTGTCGATGTATTCGTAAACACTGCTGATGAGGCCTAATAAAAGAATACCCGCACTGCAAATCACTAAACTTAACCGGGTGTAATTATCGGAACGGAAAGCCGTCACGGCTTCTTCGTTTTTGTTGATAAACATGGCTTTTACGATTCTCAGGTAGTAGTAAAGCGAGACGATCGTGTTCAGCAGGGCGATGAAAACCAAAACGTAGTATCCCTCTTTGGCAGCAGCGGCAAAAATAAAAAATTTGCTGAAGAATCCGGCAAAAGGAGGAATCCCTGCCAAGGAAAACAGGGCGATCATCATAACGATACTTAATTTGGGATTTGTCGAGTATAAGCCGTTATATTCGTCGATATTCAATTTTCCGGAACGGGTTTCGACGATGGCGATAACCCCGAACGCGGCTAAGTTCGAAAGCGTGTAGATCAGAATATAATATACCAATCCGGTCATGCCTATGGCCGATCCGCTGATTACCCCCAGCATGATATATCCGGCCTGGGAGATGGAGGAGTAGGCGAAGAATCGTTTTATATTCTGTTGGCGCAGGGCGAAGAGGTTGGCTAAGGTGATCGTGGCGATAATCACGCCATAAAGGATGGCTTGCCACTCGTGGATCAGGTTTCCGAATACTTTACATAAAACGGTCATCAACACGAAAGCGGCCGATCCTTTGGATATAACGGAAAGATAGGCGGTTACGTTAGTCGGGGCTCCCTCGTAAACGTCGGGCGTCCACTGGTGGTAGGGAACTAAGGATAGTTTGAATCCTAAACCCGTAAAGAAGAATACAAAGGCCATGATTTGGATCGGGCTGCCGTTGATACCCGCGGGAATATCTTCGAAATAGAGGGTTCCCACCGTACCGTATATCAACGATATGCCGTAAAGAGCCAGCCCGGAAGCAAAGACGGCCGAAAGAATGTATTTGGCTCCGGCTTCCGCTGAAAGATGCTGGTATTTATTGTAAGCGGCCAAAGTGGCCATCGGGATGGATACGGTTTCCATGCCGATAAAGAACATCAGGAAGTTTCCGGCAGAGATCATAAAATACATGCCTAACAATGTCGAGAGGGTGATCATGTAAAATTCGCCCCTTCGAATGACGGTCTCTTCGCTTTTCAGCCAATTGTTTGCCTGCATGAAAATAAGCAGTGTACCTATATTCAGAATTGTTTTTACGATTCCTCCCATCGGTTCGTAATGGTACATGCCCCCGAATGCGGAAGCAGCTTCGCCGGGAAACAGATTCAACAGGGTATGTATTCCCATCAGGATACAGGCTGTCGGCTGAAAATATTTCAGACTTTTGGGAGAACCGAATATATCGTATAGCAAAAGGATGACTATCAGGGCGACTAAGGATAGTTCTTCTTTTAATGGCATTAGATTCGTGTAATACATTTTATTTTGAGGTTTAATGATTACTAATAGTTCAACACGTTAACGACCGGCAATAAACTTTCGCGGATCATGTCGGATATCCGTAAGGGAGCCAGACCGATACCGGCTATCGCCAGTATCAATACGATGACGGACAGGCGTTCGTACCAGTTGGCATCCGTGAGGGCCAGATGGTGGTCGTTAACGACTTGTCCGTACAGAAGTTTGCCGACAACCCGAAGGATATAGACCGCCGTAATGACGATTGAGGTACAGGCGATGATCGTGAAGACCCGATGGAAGGTATCCGTGTGTTGGAACGCCCCGACAAATACCGTCATCTCGGCCACGAATCCGCTTAATCCCGGTAAACCTAAAGAGGCTAAACCGGCAATAACGTAACAGCAGCCCAAGAAGGGAATAATTTTCATCAATCCGCCCATTTCCCGGATATCCCGCGTGTGCGTGCGTCCGTATATCATGCCGATGAGGGCGAAAAAGAGAGCCGTCATCAAACCGTGGGAGAGCATCTGGAGTACAGCTCCGGTCATGGCAGTCTGGTTCAGCATCAGAATGGCGAACAATACTAATCCGCAATGGCTTACGGAAGAGTAGGCATTGATGTATTTCAAATCGGTTTGTACGATGGCCGAATAGGCTCCGTATACCACACTGATACCCGTCAGGATGATAAATATCCAGGATAGTTCCTTGGCGGCTTCGGGCATCAGGTAGATGGCTACCCGGAAGCAACCGTAGCCTCCTAACTTCATCAATACTCCCGCGTGTAGCATGGAGACGGCCGTCGGGGCGGATGCGTGTCCGTCGGGAGACCAGGTATGAAACGGAAACAAGGCCCCCAAAACACCGAAACCGACGAATGTCAAGGGGAAGAACCAATGTTGGGCTTCTACCGGGATATGGGTTCGGGCGATCTGGAGCAGGTTCATGGTCAACTGTCCCCCGTCGGTTGCCGAATGGAAATAGATACCCAAGATTCCTACCAATAATAAGGCCGAGCCTCCCATCAGCATGAGGGTTAATTTCATGGCCGCGTACTCTTTCTTTCCGCTACCCCATACCCCGATCAACAGATACATGGGAATCAGGGCGATCTCGTAAAACATAAACATGGTGAACAGATCTACGGAGATAAAGAAACCGAATACGCCGACGGCGAGCAAACAGAACCACATGAAGTATTCTTTTTGCAGGAACTCCATTTTCCAGGAGGCAAATATTCCCGTGAAAACAATGACGGAAGAGAGCAGTAACATGGCGACGGAGATTCCGTCGACCCCTACGGAGTAGTGAATGTTAAGCGGAGCGTACCATACGCAATCTGCCGTAAAAAGCATTTCCGCCGTGTTTCCGGCGTTTCGTTCTCCGATGTAGGCGAATACCGATCCGATGGCCAAAGCCAGCAATAGAGATCCTCCCGCGGCAACAACGGCTCGTATCTGTTTCAGGTTCGCTGAAAAGAGCAATCCGCACATCATCAGGATCGGAATAAGAACGAATAAGGATAAAAAATTCATATCTTTTGTATTTTAGATTACACGAATAAAACCAAAAAGGCGATGAATAAGGTACCCAACAGGATAATATAAGCATACTGTTGTATTTGTCCGGATTGGAATCCCCGGATCGCGTATGCGGTTCGTTGGGACAATTGAGCTATACCGTTCATCGTTCCGTCGATGATGTGGCGGTCGAACCAGGCGATCGGACGGGATATTCCGTTGAATATGATCCGTTTGGTAATAAACAGATAAAACTCATCGATATAGAACCGTTTGGATGCTGCCTTGTATAAGGTAGGGAAAGTATTGGCCATTTGAGCCGGGACGGAGCTCTCTTTTTTATACAGGCGGGTTGCGATAGCGATCGCTATACAAGCGATAAGTACGCTACTGGCGGCTACGACCCAATCCAAATGAATCGCGTATTCGGCTCCGTTACTGCTGACAAATTTCCCGAAGGGAATAAAACCGGCAAACAGGGTGACTATGGCCAGAAATACCAACGGTAAGGTCATGGACCGAGGAGCTTCGTGGGGCGTGTGTTCGTGCGGACTCTCTTTTCCCCAGAAAATATTGTAATACAGCCGGAACATATAGAATGCGGTTAAAGCGGCGATAAAACTCATGACACCTCCCAATATAGGACTGAAATTGAAGGTTGCGGCTAATATTTCGTCTTTACTGAAAAAACCGGAGAAAGGGGGAATCCCCGAAATGGCAAGACAAGCGACCAAAAAGGTAATATGCGTAACCGGAAGATACTTTCTCAATCCTCCCATATGGCTCATCTCGTTGCTGTGTACGGCATGAATGATGGCTCCTGCGCCGAGGAACAACAAGGCTTTAAACATGGCATGAGTGAAGAGGTGGAACATGGAGGCCATGTAGCCCAATCCGGCATGTCCCTCCATGCCGGAGACACCTAAAGCTACCATCATGAACCCGATTTGGGAGATGGTAGAGAAGGCCAATACCCGTTTGATATCGGTTTGTACGCATGCGACGACAGCCGCGTATAAAGAGGTAAAAGCCCCCACGATAGCGATGACGACTAAAACGTCGGGCGCCTCCAAGTAATAGACGGGAAATAATCGGGCTACCAGATATACTCCTGCCACGACCATGGTGGCGGCGTGAATCAACGCGGAAACCGGAGTCGGACCTTCCATGGCGTCCGGTAACCAGATATGTAAAGGAAACATGGCCGATTTTCCTGCTCCCCCGATAAAGATAAGGGCCAATGCCCAGCTGATAACAGAGCAGCCCATAAATGTCATTCCGGATGCGTCGGTAAACAGGGATCGGTCGCCGGAAGTCAGCAATTCGAAACTGAATGTCTTTGTGAAATAGGATAATAGCAGGATTCCGATCAAAAAACCGAGGTCGGCAAACCGGGTGACGATAAATGCTTTTTTAGAGGCGGATACAGCTTCCGGTTTGGTATAATAGAAACCGATCAGCAGGTAGGAGGAGACCCCGACTAACTCCCAGAATATATACATCTGGAAAATGTTGGTTGCCACGACTAACCCTAACATGGAAAAGCTGAATAGGGAGAGAAAAGCGTAATAACGCTGAAATCCCCGTTCTCCTTTCATGTATCCGAGACTGTATATATGCACCATCAGCGAGACCGTGGTAATGACCACCAGCATCATGACCGAGATCGGGTCTAATAAAAGCCCTAAATCGATATGCAAACGATCCGTGAATTGAAGCCACGTGAAATTCACGGGGATTAATTTTTCATATATGCCGTTTACCTGTGCCGTTGAGAAATATTGTCCTGCCGCGATATAGGCTAAGATGGCCGAGAGGGCGAGAGAGGCGGTTCCTATGCAACCGGCTGTCAGCGGTTTAAGCTTCGTTCCCAGTAACCCGATGGCCAAGAAGGTAAATAGCGGCAGGATCAGAATGAGTAAAACGTATTCCATGATTTATAATTTTATATTTTCAAATTCCCGATTTTGTAATTCGTCGGATTTTAATGTTTCATCTTATTCAAGTTCTTTACCTGGATATTCCTGATGTTCCGGTATATGTTTATAATGATGGCGATGGCCACGGCCGTTTCGCAGGCTGATATTCCGATTGCAAACAAGGTGAAGAAAAAACCTTCCAATTGATCGGGAAAAAGGTAACGGTTGAATACCGCGAAATTGATATCAACCGAGTTCAGGATCAGCTCGATCGAGATCAAGATGGCCAATAAATTTCTGCGGGTGATGAATCCGTATATTCCTGCAAAAAGCATGACGGTGCTGATTACCAGATAATATTCCATGTGTATTTCCATGTGCTTATGTTTAGATTTTGCAATGTTTTTCTTTCGTTTTGTTTTTATCGTTTCCGGGCGATGACAATACCTCCGATCATACAAGCCAACAGCAAGACGCTAATGGCTTCAAAAGGCAGCAGGTATTGGTATTTCTCCATGCCCATTAAGGCCGTTCCGATGGTTTTCATATGAATTTCTCCATCCGCAGGCCGACTGGGGCCGAACGAATGTGTTAAAGTGATAAAAACACATAGGACCGTACCTGCCAAAGCTGTCAGTAAACCCGCGGCCATTTTGCTGTTTTTTAGTTTTTCCGCTTTATCTCCATCCGGACTGGTCAACAAAATGGAGAATACGTAAAGTATGATAATGCCTCCCGCGTAGATGGTTATTTGAACGGCACCTAAAAAGGAGTAATTAAGCTGAAAATAGATACCTGCCGTGGCAAAAAGCACGAATAACAAGTAGGTCGCAGATCGTAGAATCCTTTTTGTCGTTACCGTCAGAATGGAACAAACTACGATGACTGTTGCCAAAATAAAGAAAACGGCATCTTGTAAAGCAATATTCATAATTCAATCTATTAATATAGAGACGGGGTTGTAACAAAAGTTCCTGTTATCCCTCTCTCTTTTCGTTGTTTTGTTTTTTTTCCACTTTAGATCCTTCGCGGTTCAGTATCCTGACCAATTTTGAACGCGTGAAAACAGCGTGTTCAAACGTGGGAATAAATGTAATAGCCTGTTGGGGGCAATTTTTTACGCATAGTTGGCAAAACAGGCAACTACCTAAATCGTATTGGTATTTTACCAATACCTTTTTCTTTTTTCCCTCCTCGTCCGTCAGGAATTCCGAAGTGATTTTGATGGTTCCGTTAGGACAATTCATCTCGCAAATTCCGCAAGCAATGCACTTATGTTCGTTTTTTTCGTTATGCGGCATGGTCAATTCTCCACGGAACCGATCGAACATTTTTAGTGTGGCCCTGTTTTCAGGGTATTGTTCCGTTGTTTTCCGGGTGAAAAATTCGTTTAACGTTACCCGCATTCCGACAAGCAGCGAGTGTAATCCGCTGAAAAAGGAACTGATATATTCTTTCACGTTCATAATTCAAAGTTTAAAAGTGTAGTTTAAAAACCACGATGACGACCATTAAAAAAAGATTGAACAGGTTAATGGGCAGAAGATATCTCCATTCCAATTTAAGCAATTGGTCTATTCTTAATCGCGGAAAGGTCCATTTGAACCACATAATAATAAATATGATGACTGCCACTTTCCCGAAAAACCAGACGATGGTCGGAATGTAGTCCATGATCTGATTGAAACTTTCCCATCCCGGAATATGCAGCGGCATCCATCCTCCCCAAAACAGGGTAGTGGCAACAGCGGCCACGATAAACATGTTCAGGTATTCCGCCAAATAGAAAAATCCGAACTGCATCCCGGAATATTCCGTGTGGTATCCGGCCGTCAGCTCCGAATCGGCTTCCGGCAGGTCGAAAGGACCTCTGTTGGTTTCTGCCGTTCCGGCTATCAGATATACTACGAATGAGATAAGAGCCGGAATATGACCTCTGAAAATAAACCATCCGTTGGCTTGTTCTTCTACGATCGTGGAGAGTTGCATACTTCCCGCAAATACAACTATCGTCAAGATAGAGAGTCCGATGGAGAGTTCGTAGCTGATCATTTGGGCTCCGCTTCGCATGGCCCCGATGAGGGAGTATTTGTTATTACTGGCCCATCCGGCAAGCAGAATCCCGACGATACCGATGGAAGAGACGGCAATCAGGAAAAAAATACCCACGTGAAAATCGATAACATGCAGTCCTTTGGCAAACGGAATGCACCCGAATGCCAATACGGAGGCGACGATCACCACGAAGGGGGCTAAGTTGAATAGGAAACGGTCTACCTGATTGATTTCGATCAACTCTTTCGTGAGCATTTTAATCATATCGGCGATGCTTTGTATGATGCCGTAAGGTCCTACGCGATTAGGGCCGATCCGGCACTGGAAAAAGGCGCACACTTTTCGTTCGGCATAAATCAATACTAAGGCAATGAGTGCGTAGCCCACCAACAGGCATAACCCGATGATGACGAACTCGATCAAAGTTGCCGCGGTATGGGGCAGGAAACTTCGGAGTAAGTTGTCTATCCATTCTGTTATTGTCGAAAAATCAAACATATATGCTATTTTAGATTTATGATTTTAGATTTATAATTCCAACACTATTTGTATTCCTTACTAAACCTAAGTATCTTTTATTTTTATTTATCTGTCGAGATCCGGGACCACGTAATCTAAGGTACCTCCAATGGCGATCAGGTCGGCGATCTTGTTGTTTTGTGCCAATTGATCGACAACGGAGACCAATGTCAGACAAGGGGAACGGAACTTCATCCGGTAGGGTGTTTTTTCACCCCGGCTTTCGATGTATACTCCGAATTCTCCTCTGCTGGCCTCTACACTCTTGAAATATTGGCCTTCCGGGAGTTTAATCACCGGTTTCGTTTTTACTGCAAAATCCCCGGCCGGTATATTGTCGACCAATTGCTCCAGAATATGGAGGGATTCGAGCATCTCTTCCATCCGGACCATGTATCTGCTGAACGAGTCTCCTTCGTTATAGATGATCTCTTTGAAATCTACTTTATCATAGACTCCGTACGGCATTCGCTTGCGAACGTCGCATGCCCACCCGGAAGCTCTTCCGGAAGGTCCGGTAACGCCATAAGAGATTGCGTTCTCTTTGGATAAGATACCGATGTTTTTCAGGCGTTGCTGTGCAATGATATTTCCGGTAAATACCTCATGATACTCTTTGATCATGGGAGGTAGATAGGTGATAAACTCTTTGATCCGGCGGGTTAGGTTGGGATGAATATCTGCCATGACTCCGCCGATTACATTGTAATTCTGAATCAGACGTCCTCCGGTCGTTTCTTCCAGCATATTCAATACTTTCTCCCGGTCACGGAAACCGTAAAAGAAAGCCGTAAGAGCTCCCAAGTCCATGCATAGAGCCGACCAAAACAAGAGATGAGAAGAGAGTCTGTTCAGTTCGTCCATAAGAGTCCGGATGTATTTCACCCGTTCCGGTATTTCGATTTGCAAAGCCTCTTCGATACACATGCATAATGCGTGACGGTTTTGTTGTGCGGCTAAATAGTCCAGTCGATCCGTCAGGGCTAATGTTTGGGGATAGGTGAGGGTTTCGCACAGTTTTTCGATGCCCCGGTGGATGTAACCGCAGTTGACATCTACTTTTTTTACGATTTCACCTTCCAAGGATACTCTAAAACGAAGAACTCCGTGGGTAGCCGGATGTTGAGGACCGATGTTCACCACGTATTCGTTTTCTTTGAATACGATATTCTCTTTTTCCTGTATCTCTCCGCTTCTATTCTCCTTGTAAGTGGGGGCGGTATCCAATGTCTCATCGCTTTCTATACGGACGGGATTGATGACTTCGCTTGCGTCGTAGTCTTTTCGTAACGGGTAGCCTACCCAGTCGTTGCGTAAGAAAAGACGACGCATATCCGGATGATTGATGAAACGTATACCGAAAAAGTCGAACACTTCCCGTTCGTTTAGGTTGGCTGTTTCCCAAATATCGCTTATCGAGGGAAGTTCCGGGTTCTCCCGGTCGGTAGTGCTTGTTTTTAGGAAGATACGATGCCCGTGTATCGTGGATTCAAGTAGGTTGATGACACCCATGGAATCTCCCCAGTCCATGCCGGTCATGCATACCAAGTAATCAAAAGAGAGTTGGGGATCGTTTTTGAAAAACAAGGCTATATTTCGATATTCGGAAACCGGGACGATAACGGTGGGTATACCGTTTTCCTCTATGACGATATCCGGGTTGATATGTTTGATTTTATCTGTTAGCATAAATAGATCATTTATTTCTTCTCTTCTTTTCGATTGACTCCCCCGATGAATTTTTCAACCTTTAGTTTCCGTTGGAGTTGCATGATACCGTATAACAATGCTTCCGGCCGGGGAGGACAACCGGGTACGTAGACGTCAACCGGGATAATGGAATCAACTCCCTTAACGACATGGTATGAATTTTTGAAAGGGCCACCGGAAATAGCGCATCCGCCCATGGCGATAACATATTTCGGCTCTGCCATCTGGTCGTAAAGGCGTCTTAGTACCGGAGCCATTTTATGGACGATCGTTCCCGCTACGACAATAAAGTCGGCTTGCCGTGGACTGGCTCGGGTTACTTCGAAGCCGAAACGGGCAAAATCATAACGGGCTGCTCCGACTGCCATGTATTCGATACCGCAGCAGCTGGTCGCAAAGGTAAGAGGCCAAAGGGAGTTCGAACGTCCCCAGTTGATAACCTCGTCAAGGCATCCCATGAACACGTTTGTGCCGGATGCCCGAAGTTGTTCAAGATACTCGTTGTCATTGAACTCTTCATATTTCATGGATTTGATATTTACTTCCATTCCAACGCTCCTTTCTTCCAGGCATATGCTAATCCTAAGATTAGAATCAACATGAAAAACAATATATTTAGTAATCCGTATATGCCGGAACTTTGAACCGTGACAGCCCAGGGAAACAGAAATACGGTTTCCACGTCAAACATCAGAAACAGGATGGCAAACAGGTAATATCCTACTTTAAATTGCATCCAGGATTTTCCTCGCGTCGGGATACCGCACTCGTAGGCTTCCCCCTTTTGTTGATTGTAAGAACGGGGAGAGATCAACCGGGCTATTCCCATGGCCATGACGACAAGTGCGATGGCCGTAAGTAGCACTACTACAAATAAGGTCAGATTCATAAAATAAAATGTTAAAATGTAGATATAAAATAGATAAATCAGATGACTAATTTATACTAAAGGATAGAAAAGGAAAAAGGGATACTCTCTCTTTCAATAAACTAAATAATGATTTTGCGTAAGGCAAAAACGTAGTATTTTGTTTTGTTAAGAGTCGAATAAGGATGAAAATACCTGTTCAGATTAAAAGGTGCTAAAGACTGTGTAATGTTCTTTGCATACTTGGCATGAAACAGGTGATGGATGTAAGATTTTAGATCCGAGGTAATATGCGTGTTACCTAACGGGGCTTCTCCGAAGTAGGAAGAGATTGCTTCCAGTAAGTGGAGAATTTCATTAGAGGCTTGGCGTAAGGTTGTTTGAGCGGCATAACTCTCTCTTAACACTTCCGGTTGGGCGGAAATGGCTTGAGAAGATCCGTTCATTAAGAGAATGGATAGTGTTAATAGACTGTATTTTAGTAAATTACGCATTTGTCTCTTTTTTAAAAGGTCCACAAAGATAACTTAATTTTAAATCATAGTTCCCAAATTTGGTTGTAAAGTATGTTAATTAACAACTATTACATGCAAACGATCAGTTTACCTTGATCTTTTTCATTTTTCTTATAATAGCTCCCGTTCGAGTGACTCCTTCTATAATAATGGTGTAACTTCCTCGTTTATCCCCGGTATAGAACGAAAATTTAACGGATTTACCCGGTTCAAGCCGAATCAACGGCTGCCAGTAAAGCGTTGTTCTTTCGTCTTTGGTTGTGCTGAGCCGTACGGAGTCGATCTCGTATTTGGGTACATAAAATTCATCGGGTATTTGAATGCCTTGGGGGCTGATACGGTTTATGTTGAAATGAGTCGATGGTTTTTCAAAATGGTAATCCGGTCGGGTCGTTATCAATAGAACGGTATCCTTACAGGACGATGTATCAAAAGGGTCCGTAATATTTCTGGCGACCGGGCCGGTTAAAAGACTTATTCCCAATAAAAATCTTTTGGGTATCATGCGAACAAACGTGGAGTTACGTTCTAAAAAACCGTTTACCGTCATTGGAATTTTACGTTTCGGCGGGTATGGACCCAAAGGGTATACTTCGTCGTTGTATCTCATAAGCCCCGGAAATTTGAGAACGATCAGTTTTACGATGTCTTCTTCCGGCTCGTTGGCGATCTGAGCGGAGTCTAACCGGTAGAGATCGTCTACCCAGTTATCGTATGTCGTATATTTTTTGGGGGGTATTTTGCGAACGACCTTTACCTCGTTCAATAAGTAGATTTTTTCTCCGTTTTCGTAATAGTAGTTTTCGTAAGCGTTATTATAGAAATCGTCTTCTTCCCGGCGGATTTTTTCGTTATACGGGAAAAAGTTGGAAACGGGCAGAAACTTTTCTTTGTCAAACTCGATTTCTACCCGGTGTTTTCCTTTCTGATTTGTTGCTCTGACAACAAACTTGGTCCCGTCGATGAAAAATAAATTGTTGCAAAAACGCCCGGAAGAATCGGCTTCGGTCATCGTGATATCTCCCTTGTCGGAGAGAAAAAGTAATCTGGCTTTTCGGGCCGCTTTTCCCCAGACGTCTTTTACTTTGCCGGCAATGGATTGCCCTCGTTCTAAGTAAAATTCACACTCTTCCGTTTTCGCTTTTGCGATATCGGCGATATTGAAACGGGTCCAGCCGTGGGTGAGCATAAGGAGATCCGTGTGTCGGGCGATCGTTTCGGTCGTATCGCTGAAATAGTATCCCGGTTCTTCAATGTACCCCTTTAAATCGGAGGTCAGCAACAGGTTGGACTGAATGTCGTCGATATAATGCGACGTATCGCGGTCGGAATCGGGAACAACGGCCATGGAGAATGATCCTCTGTCGGCAATCGAGTCGAGGAGTAGTTTTACGGTGACGCTTTCGCGCGAGACGAACTCTTCTTTATCGGTAGCAATGTCCAGTTTTGCGAGATGCCCGGGACGAATAAAGAAGATTCGTTGACTGTATATTCTGTACGCGGTGTCTACGAGGACGGCATGAATGATGCCTTCCGGCAGGGTGTTGCGAAGTATTTTGCCTTCGAAATGGTGTTCGTCCGCGGGGACAAGATTAATGAGTCGTCCCCTGCATTGTAATAATAGGGTCATGCCGGGAGGAAACGATGCTTTCTCTCCTTGCATGATTTTATATTCTATAATGGAATCACGGGCTGTTAATTGAATACCGAAACCGTGGTCGACCGGAGAAGGAAGTTCGAAACGTTTGGTGATACCCTTGCTATTGGTCAGTTCGGCATAGTAACGCCTGTTGTTGTATACGGGTAATTTAAAACTACCCATTCCCTCGTGTTCGCTTTTTATTTTGGCGATGATTGTGCTGTCCGTATAGATGTGCCCTTCCACTTCGGTAGCAAGACCGTTGGTATCGATAGCCTTGAATGCGACAACCTGGTAATTGTTTGTTATTAGATTGCCTCCTTCCGGAAAGAATTGAACATCGAAGTCTGTGGATTCCATCGGAATATACAGGTAGCGATCCAGATCGACGGATGATTTGTCTTTGGTCGAGAGGTGTATGGAGTAGTCGTCAGGTTCCAGTTCGATTCGGAGAATTCCTTTATCGTCGGTACGTCTGTTCTGTGTTTTACCAGTTGCGTTGCGTTTGTTCACTTGATATTGAAAAGATTCTCTGACATAGGGAGTATTCCTGGCGTTAGTGAACGTGATTTCGGCTCTGAGGGTATTGTCTGTCGCCCGGATGTATCTGATATCGGTGTTTACTCGGGCTTCGGAAGGATTGAGAATACGGATGTTTTTTTTGAAAAAATAGTCCGTTCCTTCGTTTTGCATCCAGTAGGTGAAAGCCCGGATACAATAATTGCCTTGAACCATTTTTTCGGGTAGCCTGATGTTACCTGAAAAGGCGGAGTCCCATTCCATGAATTTGAGACGTTGAAGAACGGAGTCCTGTTTATCGGTTAATTCGACATAGAGGATTCTACTGATGACATGAGGAATATGGGTGGCGGCATCGACTTGGTGAGCTCTGAACCAAATGTCTTCACCGGCATAATAGATCTCTTTATCCGTGTGTAGGTAGATTTTTTCTTTGGGTGTTTTTTGGAAAAGATTGTAAAATTTTTCAGCTAACTCTTGTTTGAAAGGAGGAATTTCCCGAAAAGCATATAAAACGGATACCAAACAGGTTAGTAATGCAATGCGTTTCATGATGTTGTTATTTGAGTTTTATCTTTTTTGTTTTTCTTACCGTTTTCCCGTCTGAGGTTATCCCTTCGACAATGATGGAATAAGTTCCCGGTTTATCGTTCGTGTAACATGAAAGTGCTGTCGTTTTTCCGGGGTCTAACGTGATGACCGGATCCCAGAATAGGGTTACTCTTTTATCTTTTTCAGGGGCGTTGCGTATGGAGTCGATTTCGTATTTCGGAACGTAAAACTCATCCGGGATTCGAATTCCCATCGGACGTATCCGGTTTATGTTGATCTGATTGGATGGTTTTTCAAAATGATAATCGGGTTGTGTCGTAATTAAAAGAACGGAATCTTCTCCGAAAGAGTTTTTGGCAATAGAACCTGTTAATAAAGTAACTCCCAAGAAATATCTTTTGGGAATCATGTTGATAAAGGTATAACTCCTTTCCATGAATCCGTTTAATGCAACCGGAATTGTGCGAGGCGGGAACGGGCCTATGGCACATACTTGTTCGTTGTAAACCATGAGCCCGGGTATTTTCCTGGCAATAAGTTTGACGATATTCTCTTCCGGATCATTTGCGATCCGGGCGGAATCCAACCGGTAAAGATCATCGGCCCAGCTGTCGTATTTAGAGTATTTTTTGAGAGGAGCCTTGCGATTGACCTTCACTTCATTCAACAGGTACACTTTTTCCCCGTTCTCGTAATAATAATTTTGATTGAATTTGTCGTAAAACTCTTCCGCTTCTCTCATGATTTTTTCGTTGTAAGGAAAAAAGTTCGATACGGTTAAAAACGAATCCTTATCGAAATGAATCTCTACCCGTTTTTTGCCTTTTTGGTTAGTGGCTCTGACGACAAAATTAGTGCCATCGGTAAAAAACAATTGATTGTTACTGAAATATCCGGTAGAATCCGTGGTAGTCATGGTGATGCTTCCCTTGTCGGAAATAAAAAGCAAATTGGCCTTTTCAGAAGCTTTTCCCCAGACATTTTTCACTTTCCCGGTAATGGCTTGTCCTAATTCCAGATAGAAATTCATTCTGGGAGATTGATTTTTTTCCAGGTCGGCCACGTTAAACCGTGTCCAGCCGTGTGTTAACATGACCAAATCCAAGTGTCGGTTGATCTCCTCGGTCGTGTCGCTGAAGTAGTACCCGGGCTCCTCGATGTATCCTTTCAGGTCGGAGGTCATCAGCAGGTTGGAGTGGATGTTGTCGTTATAAGAGGTGGTGTCTAACCCGGAATCTTTCACCACGGCCATGGAGAACGATCCCCGGGAGGCGTTGGAGTCTAAAAGCAGACGAAGGTTTATCTTTTCCCGCGGGCCGAATGTTTCCTTATCTGTACGGATATCTACATTTGTTTGTTTCCCGGGGCGGATGAAAAACAGACGTTCGCTGTATACTTTGAAAGAGGAATCCACTAAAACGGCCTGTATTATTCCTTCCGGCAGGGAGGAGATGGTGATTTTTCCCTTTTTGTGCCGTGCATTGATAGGAATTAAGTTAAGAAGTTGTCCCCTGCATTGTATCAACAGGGAAAGTCCATCGGGGAAACGAGAGTTGTTTGCGGTAATAATCGTATAATATATACAGGAATCCTTGGAGGCCAATTGAATGCCTATCCCTTCGCTGACGACGGGTGGTAGAGCGAAACGTTTGGTGATGCCGTCCTTGTTCGTAATTTCGGCGTAGTAGTGTTTGTTCGTGTAGGCAGGGAGTTTAAAACTTCCCATTCCCTTGTGCTCGCTTTTGATTAGGACGGTAGGCATACTGTCTAAATATACGGTTCCCTCGATTTCTGTTGAAAGCCCGTTGGAATCGATGGCTTTAAAGGCAACTCGTTGGTAATTGTTGCTAAGTAAATTTCCTCCTTCCGGGAAAAATTGTACGTCGAAGTCTGTTACCTCCTTGGGTATATAGAGGTAACGGTCACATTCGATGGAGGAGTCGTCTTTCGTGCTCAAGTATATGATACGGTCATCCGGCTGGAGTTGAACGCGTAAAATACCGTTATCGTCGGTGCGGGCGGAGCGGATTTTACCTGTTTGGTTTTGTTTATTTTCCTGATATATAAACATTTGCTTGTTGTGGACGATGTTCATGGCGTTCGATAACCTGATCTCTGCCGTTAACCTGCCGTTCTCTTGCCTGATGTATTTCACTTCGGTATTGATTCTGGCTTCATGCGGGTTCACTACCCGGATGTTTTTTTTGAAAAAGTAGTCGGTTCCCTCGTTTTGCATCCAATACGTGAAGGCCCGTATGCAATAATCTCCTTGCTTTATATCTTCCGGCAGATTGATGTTGCCGTAAAAAGTGGAGTCCCATTCCCTGAATTTGAGGCGCTGAATGACGGAATCCCTCTTGTCCGATAGTTCCACGTATATGAGTCTGCTGAGAAGTATCGGAATATTCGTAAAAGCATTTACCATGTAACTTCTGAACCAAACGGTATCTCCTGCGATATATATATCTTTGTCGGTATGTAGGTAGAGTTTTTCTTTAGGATATTTTTGGAAAAGGTTATAGAATAGATCGGATATTTCTTCCTCAAATGGAGGATGCTCCTGAAAGGCATATAGTGAAACTATTATACTAAATAGCAATGATATTCGTTTCATGATGGGTTAGATTTGGTTCATTTCTCTAAGCGATGTTTTTCCAAGTTAATGTTTTTATTTTGAATACACCGAAGCGGATTGATTTTTGTGTGAAATTAAGTATTATTATTCTTTTACAAATCCGCTTAGTCTTAACGTGTAAGTTTGAGAGGAGATATTGCAAAATATTCGGATGGTTTTGGAGAAATGTCCCAGGGAGTTGGGTGTAAAGGTAATTTGAATCTTTTCTGTTTTCCCGGGCAATAGAGGTTTTTTATTCCATGTCACATCGGTACATCCGCATGATGTTTCTATTTTTTTTATGATCAATGGGAAATGACCTGTATTTTTAATTTCAAATATGGTTTTTTTCGACTCGCTGTACCGGAAGGTATCTAAATAGACCGAATCCCGGTTTACTTCGATTGCAGTCTGTTGTTGCTTTGGCTTGTCGAAAGTAGCATCCTCTGAAAAAAGAAAAAAGAGAACAACGATAGAGCTAACGGCGATGATGATAAACCAGTATTTTTTTTTCATTTTTTTCTGTATTATGTGGTATAAAGATAAAGGTTATCGGAAAAAAAATCGATATATTCTGAAATAAAATCTGAAAAAATAAAAAAATAAAATGATTTAGTCTGTTCGAAACGGTCAAAGCTTTTTGATTTTATTAATTTTGTATCGCTTTCGGAATCTATTCATTGGAAGGTAAATATAATTATTTATGAGTGATGTCATTAATCATGAATGTGGGATTGCATTCATTCGGTTATTAAAGCCCTTGGAATATTATCGGGAAAAATACGGGTCATACCTATACGGTTTGAATCGTTTGTATATTTTGATGGAAAAACAGCGAAATCGTGGGCAGGACGGTGCTGGAGTCGTGGGAGTAAAGTTGGATATGGCTCCGGGATTTAAATACATGGACCGAGTACGTTCGTGTGATGCCAATCCGATTCAAGAGGTGTTTGACAAGATCCACGAATCTATTCACGCGGAGGAGGTAAAAGAGAAAGATGCGGTTTGGAGTAAACAGAATCTCCCGTTTGTTTCGGAGATTTATCTGGGACATTTGCGTTATGCTACTTTCGGAAAAAATAATATTGATTATGTACATCCGTTGAAGCGGGCGAGTAACTGGCGTTCCCGTAATCTGGCATTGGCGGCTAATTTTAACCTGACAAACGTGGATGAGTTGTTTGAAAGCCTGATTCAGGCGGGTCAACATCCCCGGAACTATTCCGATACGGTAACTTTATTGGAAAAAGTCGGTTATTACTTAGATAATGAGATTCAGGATCGGTATCGGGATTACCGGGATCAGGGATATGCGAAACAGGATATTTCGTCCTTAATAGAGGAGCATTTGGACTTGGTCGGTGTTTTGTCCAGGAGTAGTGCCGACTGGGATGGCGGATACGCGGTTGCGGGAGTGGTAGGGCACGGAGATGCTTTTGTAATGCGTGATCCTTGGGGTATTCGTCCGGCTTATTATTATAAAGACGAAGAAGTGGTCGTCGTGGCTTCAGAAGGGGCTGTCATTCAAACGGCATTCCGTGTAGACGATGCGAATATACGGGAAATTCGTCCGGGATATGCCTTGATTGTAAAAAAGGATGGTTCTGTTCGGGAAGAGTTGGTACGGGAACCGCGGCAAAAAAGCAGTTGTTCTTTTGAAAGGATTTATTTTTCACGGGGGAACGACCGAAGTATTTATCGGGAGCGGAAAAGGTTAGGGGAGTTATTGACGCCTCAGCTGTTGAAAACGATAGAGGGTGACCTGGATAATACCGTTTTCTCTTTTATTCCGAACACGGCTGAAACTTCTTTTTACGGAATGGTAAAAGGGATACAACAGTATATGGTCGAAGATAAAAAAAGATTGATCCGGGAGGGGAAAGCGAATTGGTGCGAAGAGACGTTGGATGCAATTATCTGTAAAGAACCTCGTGTTGAAAAGATTGTCATCAAGGATGCTAAATTGCGTACTTTTATCACTGGGGACGAAGGACGTGACGATATGGTCGGACATGTATATGATGTAACCTACGGAGCTGTAAAGGATACGGATAATTTAGTGGTAATCGACGACTCCATTGTTCGCGGAACGACTTTAAAAAGGAGTATTTTACGGATATTGGACAGTTTGCACCCTAAACGAATTATTGTTGTCTCTTCGGCTCCCCAGATACGGTATCCGGATTGTTACGGGATAGATATGAACCGGATGGGAGAATTTATTGCCTTTAACGCGGCCATAGAGTTACTGAAAGAACGGAATATGATTCGTTTAATTGATGAGGTTTATCAAAAATGCAAACGACAGGAGAAACTTCCTAAAGAGCAGATAAGAAATTACGTGAAAGAGATTTACGCCCCTTTCAGTAATGAAGAAATTTCCGATAAAATAGCCCAGATGGTAAAAAGTGATGCCATAAAAGCCGAAATAAAAGTAGTTTTCCAAACCGTTGAAAATCTTCACGAAGCATGTCCTGGCAATACCGGGGATTGGTATTTTACCGGAAACTATCCGACACCCGGGGGAAATAAGGTCGTCAATACGGCTTATATCAATTGGATGGAAGGACGTAATGAACGTTCTTATTGATTTGATTTTTTTATTCAGAACAAGCGAATAAAAAATTCCGGGGAGGAATAAGGGGTCCTCGCCCGGAATTGGGATATATTCCCTTTTGGTTATTAATCATTATAAATCTATTGCTTTAGACCTGTATTATTTACGTTATCATAGTAAAAATAGATTCACTAAATTTGTAAATTATTCCATATAAATAAAACCCTGTTTTTTGTGACAAAATAAAATATTTTTCTTCATATATAAAATACGCCGACCTTTATTAGGTACTACTCTTTTTAAAAATTTAACATTTGGATGTTGTTTTTTTTTTGATTTTTTCTATTGAAAATGTTTTTTTTAAAAGAGAATAGAACGATAAATACAGGTAAGGTAAAAGGCTCCTGTTTTCCAATAATCGTTGCGGAGCAAAGCACTTACGTGCGGGTGTTTATTGATGTTGATCGGTAAAAGAGACTTGAATACGATGAGAAAATCCTGAATTCCGGCTTTGAATTTTATTTATTTTTTCATAAAACGATCCATTTCCCTTTTGGCATCTTTCTCTTTTAAAGATTCTCGTTTGTCGAACTCTTTTTTACCGCGGGCCAGTGCAATTCGGAGTTTGGCAAAGCCTTTTTCAGTTAAAAAGAGCCGGATCGGGACGATCGTCAGGCCGGATTCTTTTGTTTTACGTTCCAGTTTGACCAACTCTTTTTTCTGAAGTAACAGTTTACGTTCGCGTCGTTCGATATGATTGTAATAGGTGCCTAACTTGTATTCGGCCACATACATTCCTTTTACCCACAGTTCCCCATTATGGAAATAGCAATAGGCATCCACCAGGCTGGCTTTGCCGGCGCGAATGGATTTGATTTCGGTTCCTGTCAATACAATGCCGGCCGTGTATTCTTCTATAAATTCGTAATCGAAAGAGGCTCGTTTGTTTCTTATATTGATGTTTTCCATAATTTTTTCTTTACGCGTTAATAGCCGGGATTCTAAAAATAATTGTCAAGAGTCTCGTAATGATAATGGGGGTGCAAATAATCAGTAATCCGATAATAATAACGGCACTTTTTTTGTATCGTGTATTTAATCCCGATATCGTATTTAATCCGATGTATAATATTCTAAGCGAGAGAAGACTGAGAATAGCCATCACGTCTCCGATAAAATTTTGCGTAAAACCGACGGCAAGGCTATGAAATAGAATGAATACAGCCGAACTGTAGACGGATAGTTGCAAGGCTGTCTTGCCCGGGTTTATCGTTTTGTTAGAAAGATATTCCCGCGTAAGACGGAAGCAGACGTAACATCCCGCGGTACAGGCAATGAAATTAATGATTCCCCATCCCAAAGCGACCATGGCATCATTGCTCGCAAGCCTGAGCAAAAAGACCAGGATGGAAAATAGAAGCGTCGGCAAGACGATGTAGTTTCTGAAAAGTTCGATCCTTCCCGTCTCGTCCGTTCTAATTGTATCCCATTCTGCTTCCGGGTTCGTCAGCAAATGTTTCAATCGAATTGCTATGTATTTTAAATGTACGTTACTCATTTGACTTGCAAAAATATGATTTTTTATTCAATTAAGTTCCCGGATTCTTATTTTGTTTTAGCATGATCGGGAATGGGATGGTTTCCGTTTTGGTTAAAATAGTCGGCTCGTAAATAAATTTAAAAATCAGCCACGGGAAGTAACATTTTTTTTGTTTTATACGTTTATTCCTCGTATCTAAGTGAATGGAAAAGGTTTTTCGTTATCTTTTTATTTTCGTTGATTTAATGATAGAAGTTATGGAAATCTTTTATGCGGCATTGCCTATTCTTTTATTGATTATCCTGATGGGATTCTTTAAAATGTCGGGGGATGCAAGCAGTGCGATTACTTTGATCGTAACGGCATTTTTGGCTATGTTTGCTTTTCATAGTTCGCTACGGGATACGGCACTTTCTTTTGTGTACGGTATGTTAAAGGCGCTGGTTCCTATCCTTTTTATTATCCTGATGGCTATATATAGTTATAACGTATTGTTACGTACGAAAAAAATAGAGGTGTTGAAGCAACAATTTTCCTCTATTTCCACGGATAAAAGCATACAAGTACTTTTGATTACCTGGGGATTTGGCGGGTTGTTGGAGGGAATGGCAGGATTTGGTACCGCTGTTGCCATCCCGGCAGCCATATTGATTAGCCTGGGGTTCCGGCCGCTTTTTTCTGCTGTCGTGAGTTTGATTGCCAATAGTGTTCCGACGGCTTTTGGCGCCGTGGGGGTGCCTGTGATTGTTTTGGCTCAGGAAACGGGTTTGCCGGTAAGTCCTTTGAGTACGGCTGTGGTGCTTCAATTATCCGTGTTGATGTTTTTAGTACCTTTCGTCCTTACGTTTTTAGCAGATCCAAAACTTAAATCTTTACCTAAAAATTTGGTATTAAGTATGTTGGTCGGAAGTTTTTCTTTAGCTGCCCAGTATTTGTCGGCTCGTTATATAGGAGCGGAAACTCCGGCCATTATCGGTAGTATTGTTGCGGCGGTCGTTATTGTTTTTTTCGGAAAGTTGATTCGTAAAGAGGGGGAGAAAAGAGTAGAATCTCCGTATCGGGGAAAAGAGATCGTGTCGGCATGGATGGTTTATGTTTTGATTATGTTTTTCGTGTTGGTAACGAGTCCGATATTTCCGACGATAAAAAACTCTTTACAATCCGTTGGGGTATCAACCGTTTCTTTTACCATTCGCGGAGAGGAAAACCGGTATGTTATTCAGTGGTTGACCCAAGGGGGAGTCCTTTTGTTTTTAGGTTCCTTTATCGGGGGATTGATTCAAGGAGCTTCAGCCGGAGTGCTGTCGCGTTTACTTTGGAAAACGTTCATTCAATTGAGAAAAACGGTCGTTACGGTGATTTGTTTGGTCGGCCTCTCTTCCGTCATGGAGACAGCCGGAATGATACAGGTTTTGGCAATGGCTTTATCTGCGGCGACCGGGGCTTTGTACCCGTTTTTTGCTCCGACGATCGGGGCTTTAGGTACTTTTTTAACCGGAAGCGATACGTCGGCTAATATCCTTTTTGGAAAGTTGCAAGCAGGGGTTGCGGAACATATTCAAGTGGATCCCAATTGGTTGTCTGCCGCCAATACTGCCGGAGCGACGGGAGGAAAAATTATCTCTCCGCAAAGTATTGCAATTGCAACGTCGGCGACTGATCAGCAGGGACAGGAGGGAGATATATTGAAGGCGGCTGTTCCTTACGCGTTAGCCTATGTTATAATTACAGGAGTTATTGTTTGTTTATTCGCGTGAAAGAAATTTAAACGCTAAAGATTGTATTTTTGGAAAGATGAATGTATTACAATGAAAAAATGGGATAGAATCCGTTTTTCAAATTAAAATATAACATATGAAGATAGGTTTATTTATTCCCTGTTATGTCAATGCGATATATCCGAAAGTAGGCGTGGCTTCTTACAGGTTGTTGAAGTCCTTGGGGATAGACGTGGATTATCCTTTGGAGCAGACTTGTTGCGGCCAGCCTATGGCGAACGGCGGTTTTGAACACGATTCGATCGGTTTGGCAAAGAAGATGGAGGAGTTATTCGAAAAATACGATTATGTAGTCGGACCTTCGGCCAGTTGTGTCGTTTTTGTCAAAGAGAATTATCCTCGGTTGTTGCGTAAAGAGGAACATGCTTGTATCGGTAGCCGGATATATGAGATCTGTGAATTCTTGCATGATGTGGTAAAAGTAGATAAGTTGGATGCCTGTTTCCCGCATAAGGTGAGTTTGCATAATAGTTGCCACGGGGAGCGCTTGCTACATCTCTCTTCCCCGAGCGAGTTGAATATTCCCCGGTTTTCCAAGTTGAGGGATTTACTTTCCCTGGTGAAAGGGGTGGAGGTATTGGAACCGAAGCGGGTAGACGAATGTTGCGGTTTCGGAGGCATGTTTGCCGTGGAGGAGGCGGCAACCTCCGTGTGCATGGGGGAAGATAAGGTAAGGGATCATATGTCGACCGGGGCGGAGTTTATTACCGGTGCTGATAGTTCCTGCCTGATGCATATGGAGGGAGTTATCAGACGTGAAAAATTACCGATCAAAACGATTCATATCATTGAAATTTTAACCTCGAGATTATGAGTACACATGCTAAAGCGGCCGAAAAATTTATAGCCGATAAGGAACGGACACGGTGGCACGACCAGGCCCTTTTTTTTGTCAGGGAGAAACGTGATAAAATGGCCTTCGGTGTGCCGGAATGGGAGAAATTGCGGGAGATGGCAAGTCGTATAAAACAACATACCATCAGCCATCTGGCTTACTATTTGGAAGAGTTCGAAAAACATGCCGTGGAAAACGGAATTCATGTGCATTGGGCTAAGGATGCGGAGGAACACAATCGAATAGTATATGAAATCATCAAAAAACATGACGGTAATAATTTGATAAAAAGTAAATCCATGTTGTCCGAAGAGTGCGGAATGACTCCATTTCTGGCCGAACAGGGTATTGATGTCGTGGAGTCGGATTTGGGAGAGCGGATCATGCAGTTGATGGGAATGCCGCCCAGTCATATTGTTTTACCGGCAATCCATGTAAAACGAGAAGAGGTGGGAAAGGTTTTTGAAAAATACTTGCATACGGAACCGGGAAATAGTGATCCTACCTATTTGACCCACGCGGCCCGGGCAAATTTGAGAGAGAAGTTTTTACATGCCGATATTGCCATGACGGGGATAAATTTTGCCGTTGCCTCATCGGGAGCTTTCGTGGTCTGTACCAACGAGGGGAATGCCGATATGGGAACCTCTTTCCCGAAGGTGCATATTGCCATCATGGGGATGGAAAAGGTAATTCCAGATTACGATGCATTAGCCGTTTATATTCGTTTGTTGGCCCGTTCCGCTACCGGCCAACCCTCTACGACTTATACTTCGCATTATAAAAAACCGGTGGAAGGACAAGAGATGCATATCGTGATCGTGGATAACGGAAGGAGCGATATATTGGGTAATCCTGACCATATAGGTATGTTAAAGTGTATTCGTTGCGGTTCCTGTATCAATACCTGTCCGGTTTATCGTCGTACGGGAGGATATTCCTATTCTTATTTTATTCCGGGCCCGATTGGAATTAATTTGGGGATGTTGAATTCTCCGCAAAAATATTCCGGTAATGTATCGGCCTGTTCTTTGTGCTATTCTTGTTCCAACGTATGTCCGGCTAAAATCGATCTGGCCGAACAGATCTATAAATGGAGACAGGAGATGGACCGATTGAACCTGGCCGATCCGATGAAAAAGTTTATGGTAAAGCGTATGAAATGGATAATGAATCATCCCGATTTATTTTATGCAACGGTAAAAGCAGGACGCGTAGCGGAGCATATGCCTCGTTTTGTATTGTATAACCGTTTGGATCCTTGGGGAAAAGGACGGGAATTACCCCGGATGGCTCCGGAAACTTTTCATTCCATATGGAAACATAATAAGATTGACCATGAATAGTAAAAATGACATATTGAACAGAATAAAAGCTCATCCGGTGCCGGAAGTCGAACGGCCTGCTATGGACTTTGAGCCGATGACCTTCGAAGATAAGATTCGACATTTTATGGAGGTAGCGCAATTGGTAGGGTGTGATGTATTCTTACTTGAAAAAGGCGAAGATATAAATGAAACGATTCGAAAGCAGTATCCGGATGCCAAAGTGATCGCTTCCGATTTGCCGGGTATCGCTTGTGCGACATTGAACCCCGATGCCTTAACGGATGCCCGGGAGTTAAACGGGACGGATGTGGGAGTTATCCGCGGGGAATTCGGTGTGATTGAGAACGGAGCTGTATGGATCAGGCAAAGTACAAGGTATAAGGCGCTCTATTTTATTTCGGAATCTTTGGTTATCGTGTTGGATCGACATCAGATCGTAAACAACATGCATGAAGCTTACCGCCATCCTTATTTTAACGATTTCGGATACGGATG
The DNA here is from genome assembly GCF_003204205.1 of Sanguibacteroides justesenii. NCBI lineage: Bacteria > Pseudomonadati > Bacteroidota > Bacteroidia > Bacteroidales > Porphyromonadaceae > Sanguibacteroides > Sanguibacteroides justesenii. The sequence goes on along the minus strand of NZ_QJPL01000008.1, from coordinate 15,786 downwards.
TTTTATTGCGGGTCCCTCAAAGACAGCTGATATAGAGCAAGCTCTTGTCATCGGAGCACACGGGCCGAAAGCGGTGACGATCATATTAACCGATTAAAAGATCGGATGATCGGGTGATGATATGGTGAATCACCCGATCGTTTCATGACGCTACCGATTTGTTTTGTCCCGAAAAGACTCTTCAGTTTCGGTCATCCCTGTTTTCTTTCGGTTCGTCGTCGTGTTAATCGCGGTATCGTAGAATGAGGGGATAACCTAATCCGTCGATCGTCCCTGTAAAAATTTATGTTTGGTCACGTGTTAGCTTGAAAATTAAAAAAGAATTAACATTGCGGTTTTAGTGGAAAGAAAAAGGAGATGTAATTCGAGCTTTTTTTTCGTGTAAAAGATCATTATCGGATTATATTTATTTTTATGATATTTATTATAATTATTTAATAATATGTGCGTTATTCTTGGTTGGTGTGGTGTTGTTAATTCCTAAATTAAAATATTTCCATGCTTTATTGTCTTAATTGTGAAGAAGTGATATAATTGGATGCCTATTTGATAAATTCCTTGAAAAAATCGTAATTGACTAACGATTTTATGAAAAAAATACATTTGTTTTTATTATAGCCTTGCGAATGAGATGAAATTTGACGTATCTTTGTTTGTAAGATTTAATACAGTTGTTTGGTGTCTGCTAATTTACTACAAGAGTTGAAAACGGGTGATGAACAAGCGTACAAACGTTTGTTTCGGGTTTATTACGCCAATTTAGTCGTTTACGCGAGTACCATATTGAAGGATCGGGAAGTAGCGGAAGATATCGTTCAGGAGCTATTTATTAATTTTTGGTACGAGAAAAAATACGAGAATATAAGTTCCGAATTGGAACGGTATTTGTTTCGGTCCACTCGTAATAATTGTATCAATTATATACGGAACGAGAGAAGACATAACGATAAGTTGGTTCGTATGATCGTGAATGAAAAGGAGGAGTGTAAGGTCGATTTGGAGGAGATGGAAGAGCGTGAAGAATTGTATCGGGCTATGAATCGTTTGCCGGAACAATGCCGGCGTATTTTTAATCTGTGTTGTGTAGAGGGTATGAAATATCAGGAAGTTGCCAATCTGTTGGGAATTTCTATAAATACCGTGCGGACACAGATGGCGAGAGCTTTCAAATCATTACGAGTTTCTTTAAATGGAAAATCGTTTACTGCTTTATTGTATTTTATTTTCTTAAGGTATTCACAATCAGCGAAAACCAAATAAAATAAATTTTTTTCTAAAAAAAACGAAATCCTTGTCACATTAAATGTAGATTTTGGGGTCTTTTGACAAAATGCAATGTTAAAAGATATGCAAAATTCTATTTGGGAAATAATTGCGGCCAAAATTAACGGTGAGGTGTTGACGTTAGAGGAGCAATCGATTTTAAAAGAATGGTTAGAATCTGAGGTCGAGAATCAAGTCGTGCTGGAGAAATTAGAGAAGTATTACTTTGATTGTAAACAGGAAAAGTATATCGATGTTGATGTCGCTTATCAGATATGTATAAAGAAACTTCAAGAAAAGCGTAAGACCAGGTATTTAAGAAATATTAAGAAATGGGCTTATGCGGCTTCTGTTTTACTGTTGTTTTCTTTCTCTTTTTATTATTTTTTCCGTGATAAACCTGTCCGGGTGAAGTCGATGGAATCGTTGAGCATTCAGGGGGGAGAGACAAAAGCTGTGCTGACTTTGGCTTCAGGAGAGACTATTGCTTTGAGCTTAGATAAAACGTTCACGTTTGTGGAGAAGGGACAGGTGATCAGCAACAAGGAGGACGGATTGATTTGTTCTGTGACGGGGGACCCCCTCGTTTCGAGTGAAGAGAATCTGAAATATCGTATTTTGGAAGTACCTCGAGGGGGAGAATATCCTTTGGAGTTGGAAGACGGTACGAGGATATGGGTAAATTCGGAATCCCGATTGAGATTTCCGTTGGCATGGGGGACCAAGGAGCGACGTGTGTATATCGACGGAGAGGCGTTTTTTGAGGTGAAGAGAGATTCGTCGAGGCCTTTTATCGTGACGAGCAAAGGAATCGATATTCGGGTGTTGGGAACGAAGTTTAATGTTGCGTCTTACGAGGGTACTTCAGAGATATTTACAACCTTGGTCGAAGGAGCCGTGGCGATTCAAAGCGACGAGAAGTCTTTGGGCGTTTTAAAACCGGGAGATCAGGCCGTATTTGATTCGTTGACGGGACAAATGAATGTGCGTCAGGTCGACGTGGCGCTGTATATCTCTTGGAAGGACGGGTATTATAAGTTTGAAGGAACTACCTTGGAAGAGATCATGAATACGTTGGCCCGGTGGTATAATATAGAAATTCATTATGCAAGTGAAGAGTTGAAAGGAATCAGATTTTCAGGTAGGATAAAGCGTTACGGCGATATTCGTGAATTCTTGGAGATTTTAAAGGGAACCTATGATGTTGATTTCCAAATTGAAAATAGAAGTATAACTGTGAATAAAAAATAAAACTGAAAATGCTTCCAACATTCTCAGTTTTAGATAACGTGTCCCTTTGTCAAATGCGCGTAGACGCGGGATACAATGTTTAATGACTAAACGCTACAAATTTATGAAAAAGAAATGGATTTTTGCCATGTCACGTGGAAAAACGTGGTTGCAGGAAATTTTATTTACGATGGGAAGGATTACTTTTTTTATTCTTGCGGGGACAATGCTTCTCTCTGCAAAAGGTTTTCCCCAAAACGAGACCGTCAGCATTAAGATGAAGAATGCGACGTTAATCAAGGTTTTTAAAGAAATCACAGAACAAAGCGGGTATGATTTTCTTTATAATTATGATCTGATAAAGGGGGAGAGTCGTGTGAACGTGGAGGCGTTGAATGTAGAGGTAAAAGAGTTGTTACAAGAGATTTTAACACCTCGCGGTTTTGCCTATGAATTTAAAGAAAATTTGATCGTTATCCGATTGGCTCCTAAAGTGGCAGCTCAAGATAGTACGAAAAAGGAACCTATCTTGATCAAGGGAGTCGTCGTGGATGAAAAGGGGGTCTTCTTACCCGGAGTTACCGTTCTCGTAAAAGGTACGACCTTGGGAGTTGCCACGGACGATAAGGGGGCATTTCGCATTCCTATACCCCGGGATACGGCGACTTTAATCTTTACTTTTATCGGAATGCAGACTCAAAACGTAAAGATCAATGCCTTAAAGGAAGGAGAGGTTAGAAAAGATTTGAAAATCGTCATGAAGGAGGATAAGGTTGCGTTGGAAGATGTCGTTGTAACGGGATATTCCAATATCCGAAAAGAGAGTTTTACGGGAAATGTAACCACGGTAAACCGGGAACAGCTATTGAGAACCAATAGTAAGAATATGCTTGCGGCTGTTCAGACTTTCGATCCCTCTTTCCGAATCCGGCAGAGTGCGTGGGGATCCGACCCGAATAGTTTGCCTGAAATCAATATCCGGGGAGAGTCCAGTATCGGTATGAATAAAAGTCTGGAATCGGAATATATGAAACAGACACAACGTACCAACCTGAAAGATAACCCTAATTTGCCCGTGTTTATTTTGGACGGATTTGAGGTGGATGTTCAAAAGATATACGATATGGATATGAACCGGGTGGAAAGTATCACTATCTTGAAAGATGCCGCAGCAACGGCTATGTACGGTTCCCGTGCCGCCAATGGCGTAATGGTTATCACTACCGTAGCTCCGCAACCGGGAGAAATGCGGGTTACTTATAATTTTACGGGAGGTTTGGAATTGCCGGATCTTTCCGATTACAATCTCTGTAATGCCGCCGAGAAGTTGGAAGTAGAGCGGTTAGCCGGTGTTTATACGGCTTCTTCTCCGAGCAGTCAGCCGAACAGCGATCAAGATTATTACAACAAATTGAATCAGGTATTGAAAGGGGTTGATACCGATTGGTTGGCTCAGCCCTTACACAACGTATTCAATCACAAGCATACGATTTATATAGAAGGTGGTGTGGAAAGCATACGGTACGGGGTTGATTTCTTCTATGATAAAAACGGTGGAGCGATGAAAGGTTCCTATCGCGACCGTGTCGGAGCAGGTATGTCTTTGGATTATCGTTACAAAAAATTGCAAATTCGAAATTACATCTCTTACGCGGGAACGCGTTCTGAAAACTCTCCTTACGGTTTGTTCAGTACGTATGCCTCCCAGCAACCTTATTTGGAAATATACGATGAAGACGGCGAATACCTGAAGTACCTCAAAGATGGTATCGGTACGAAAGCCAATCCTTTATTCGATGTCACTTTAGGTGGATTTGACGGTCGTACCCGTTACCATGAATTTCAGGACAACCTGAACGTGAATTTATTTATTTTGGAAGGGTTGCAATTCAAGGGACAGTTGAGTATAACCAAAACGACTCAAAAACAGGAGTCTTTTATAGATCCTAAATCTGTATACGCATATAGGAATTCTGGTAGTTACAATGAAAATGAAAGAGGAGAGTTGACCCAGAGTTATTCGGATAGTTATAGTTGGAACCTGAATGCCATGTTCTATTATAATAGGGCAATTGAAAAACATTTTATAAATGCGACGCTTGGAATAAATATCAAAGAGGATAATTCCAATTCACATACGAGTGTGTTTAAAGGATTCCAGATGGAGGGAATGTATAACCCTTCTTATGCCAAATCTCAACCGGATAAGACATCCGTAGATGAATCAACCAACCGTTTGATCGGTTTCTTGGCTTCAATAAACTACTCGTATAACGATGTCTATCTTTTTGACGGATCTATACGTTTGGACGGTTCTTCACAATTCGGTTCGGATAAGAGATATGCTCCCTTCTGGTCCGTTGGTGCTGGTATCAATATCCATAATTACAGTTGGTTGAGGGATAATTGGTTGTTAAGCAGGTTAAGACTTCGGGCTTCTTACGGTAGTACCGGTAAGGTGAATTTCCCGGCATACACGGCTGTTTCTACTTATGAAGTGGATTCGGAGCATTGGTATTATACCGGTCCTGCTACTTCCTTAAAATACCTGGGTAATCCGAAATTGAAATGGGAAACTACCAAAACGACGGATGTCGGTTTCGAATTGGGATTCCTTAATGACCGTATCCTGTTGTCTGCCAATTATTATATCAAGAAGACGGTGGATTTGATCGACCAGATTTCAATTCGTCCCTCTTCCGGTTTCAGCGAATACCGGGACAATTCGGGTTCTGTCGAGAATAAGGGTTTTGAAATAGACTTATCCGCTACTCTTTACCGGGATAAGGATTGGATCGTTAGCTTTATGGGTAATATGGGAGGAAACAAGAATAAGATAACGAAATTGGGAGCTGCGGCAGAAGCTTATAACGAGGCAATTAACGAGGCTTATCAAAACGGTTCGTCTTATTACACGCAGTATGCTCCGTTTACGAGATATTATAAAGGTGCATCGACAACGGCTATTTATGCCGTACGTTCGGCAGGAATCGATCCGGCAAACGGTAAGGAAAAATATATAAAAAGAGACGGTTCGAGTACCTATACTTGGGATTCCAATGACCAGGTGGTTGTCGGAGATGAATTACCCGACGTACAGGGGTCTTTCGGACTCAATGTTAATTTCCGCGGTATTTATATGAATGCCACTTTCAGCTACCAATGGGGTGGACAGGTTTACAACACGACGTTGATGAATCGGGTTGAGAATCCTAATATTCAGAGTGTGAATGTCGACAAACGGTTACTTACCGAAAGGTGGAAAAAACCGGGAGATATAACGCCTTATCGTAATCTTCAGAATAGTGCGAGTACGCAACCGACCAGTCGATTCGTGCAAGATGAGAATGTTTTGGAATTTACCAGTTTATCTGTCGGTTATGACTTTAAGAAAGAGTTGATAAGCAAATGGAGGTTAACGGCCTTAGGCTTGCGTTTCAACGTGAACGAGCTTGCCCGTTGGTCAACGGTAAAAGTAGAAAGGGGAACCAATTACCCGTACGCGTGGAATTATAGTTTTACCTTGAATGTAAGTTTCTAACCTAAAAAGTAATAGAAATGAAAGATTATATAAAAACAGTGGTATTATTGATATCGTTTTCGTTTGCCGCTTGCGAAAGCTGGTTGGACGTGCAACCGGAAACGCAAATTACCGAAGAGTCTTTGTTAACCACGGGAGATGGTTACAGATCCGTCCTGAATGGTTTATATAAAACCATGGGAGAGACAGCTTTGTACGGAAAAGAGTTGACTTGGGGTATGTTGGATTGTATATCTCAACAATATAAGCTGGGAGAAGATAATTTTTATGCGGGGAAGATTTGGAGGGATTTTGCAAAACTCGACTACACGACCACTTATTCCGTCAGTTATTTGAAAAATGTGTGGACGGATGCTTATAATATCATCGCCAATGCTAACAATTTGATACAGAATCTAAAAAATGCAAGTCCCGATCTTTTTTCTCAAGGAGAGATGGAAAAGAACCTTATTTTGGGAGAGGCATACGCTTGCCGGGCTTTTATGCATTTCGATATGTTGCGGTTGTTTGCTCCGGCTCCGGTCAATGACGATGGAAAAGCTTATGTTCCCTATGTAGAAGCTTATCCCAGCCTCTATTCTCAAAAATTGGGCGTACAGTCTTGTATCGATAAAATAATAACCGATTTGGAACAGGCTCGTCCGCTTGTTGTTGTCTGGGATACTTCTCTCGTGGGAAGAGGAACTTTAATCAGAGGAGAGAGTAGATTCCATAATACGTTCGTGTTCGGAACGGAAATTTACGGTAATCAGACCCTGAATGTGGAGAGCTTCTTCAAAGGACGCGGATATCGCATGCACTATTTTGCTGTAACGGCTTTGTTGGCAAGAGCCTATCAATATGCCGGAAGGTATCAGGAGGCCTATGAATGTGCAAAAGAGGTGTTGGAATTTAAGGTGAAGAGTAATTACGGTAACGAGTTAGCATTCGATAAGGATGATTTTTCCGGAGTCAGTTCTACCAATTGGAATAATAAAAAAGATCTGAAAACGATCAGTAACCTGATTTTCGGTGTGTATAATGAAAATGCTTATGAAGATTTCGGGTTGTCTTACAGTTATGCGCCGGAATATACGGGAAGTGCGGGATGGTTCGTGCTTAATCTCGATGGACAGAAAGTTTTCCAGAATTATGCGGGAGTGGACGAATCCGACCGCGATTATCGTTATTTGCGTTTGACCTATCTTGCCGGAGGAGAGTATCCTATTTCAGGAAAGTATTATTGTAGTACGGATGAGACGACCCGGGATTATAATGCCACGGTTATCCCGTTGATTCGCGCGACAGAGATGAAATACATTATGGCGGAGTACTACGCTCGTCAAAATAATTTCCCTGAAGCTAAAAAAATATTGGAAGATATTCGTAAGGCGAGAGGATGCGTTGAGTCCCTTAGTATTTCCAGTTGGGCGGATTTTGTAAGCGAATTGATCCGGGATGCCCGCAGAGAGTGGATCGGTGAAGGACAATTATTCTATTTATACAAGCGTTTGAATGCCAGTGTGGATTTCGGTAATGGAACGGTTCGTCCTTTTACTCGTAGTGAATATTTGTTGCCGATACCGACGAATGAAGGATTATGATAAATTTTAAATGATTTATAGATATGAAAAAGAGTATATATTTAAGTTTCCTTCTTTGTTTATTCTGGGCCTGTGAAGAAGAGAAAATTTTTACGTTTGCGGATCGTCCCGAAGTTTTTTTCGATAAATTTTATATGGATGCTATCTATCCCGGTACGGAAGGGGCCGATTCGACCGAGGTTTCTTTCTTCCATTATCCTGATGGAACCAAGGATATAGAAGTTCCGCTTGTAGTCTGTCTTTCCGGAAATCTTTTGACGGAAGACCTTACGTTCGGGTTAAAAGCCGTTACGGAAGGAAGCACGGGAGAGGAAGGAAAGGAGTTTACCCTGGATCCCTCTTATACGTTTAAGTCGACAACTGTGGGAGAAGATGCCGTGGACATAAGAGATACCATCTACTTGAAAATACACCGGACAGCTAAAATGGATGTAGCTCCCGTGCGGATTATCGTGGAATTGGTTCCCGGCGAAAAACTTGCTTTAGGACAATGGGAGAGGAGAAGGGCGATTATCGTCGTTTCGACGCAAGTATCACCGCCTGATTGGTGGAATGGCGAGGTAACGAGTTATCTGTTAGGAAAATATTCGGAGAAGAAGTTCAAATTATTCATGAGCGAAATCGATAAGAAGGGAGAGATGAGTAAAGAGCTGATCGCGGAATCTCCCGACAGGGCTAAACAACTTGTTTTACAGTTTAAAGAGTGGTTGCTGGAACAAAATCCTCGGATATACGACGATGAAAATAACGAGTACATGCAAGTGATGTTGTAATTTAAAATGAAGTTATTATGATGAAAAACAAAATATTGTTAGGATGTTTATTCCTCGCCGCCTTATTGATAGGTTGTTTCGATGACGAGGGAACATATGACTACAAGGAGATCAACGGTCCGGTATGGGATTATAATTACTCCTCTTCTCCGGTTTATATTCGTGCTTACGAGGGGGATTCCACGAAGGCGACGGTTCCGATGCATTTCGAAGGAGATTCTTCTAATTTTAGATTCGAATGGAGAACTTACGACGGGAAGCTTTTCTGTGAGGAAAGAGTGTTGGCGATATCTACGGATACCTTGTTTTCGAGATTGGGGATTACCTCTTATACGGAGATTCCTCAAACCGGAACCTTCACCGCCGTTGACCAGTCGACCGGAATGAAGTTCGTTGCAAGACTTTGGTTTTATACCTATGGAAGATACAGAAGAGGCAACGTCTTGATTTTGTCCGAGAACGGCAGTAATGCCAAATTGTCGTGTTATTCGCAAAAAACAGAAACCGTTAACGGGGTGAGTAAAGTGGTTTATAGTTTGCAGGATAATGTTTTTGAAGTAGCAAATGCCGATATGAAATTGGAGGGAACACCTCGCGGATTGTATGCGAATCATGACAACGCGATCTCTTCTTCCATGGCGGCGACGACGGTATTGACGAGTAAGGGTATATACGTGGTCAATAACGAGAATATGAAATTCGCCGGGGAGTTGAAGGATGAATTTATGAGCGGAGCTCCTGCTAATTTTGATGTCGTGAGTGCGTTCCATCGCAGTCGGCTTTCTTTGTTGGCAACGGCAGACGGAAAGTTATACCAGAGAGTTAAAACGGCCAGTTGGTTGGGAGGAAAATTCCAGTCGGAACCTTATATTGTAGATGAAAAAGGATATCAAGTGACGGGCTTCGGTTTAGGACGTACTCCCTCGGGGGGATATATTTCACCTTGTTGGGACGAGAAAAACCGGAGAATATTGATGATTAAGATGAATTCTGAGCCCTTTAATATTTTCCCTTTGACTTACGTGGAGGGTGCCGAGTATCCGGATCCGGTCTGGGCTATGCCGGAAGGAACAGAGGTGCTGCACCTGTTTGCGGGAGAGTATTACAATTATTTGGGAAATGTGTATAAATATTCGATCATTTACAATGATAAGGATGGAAAAACTTGGTTGACCGATTTTATTGTCAATCGGGCTACCGGTTTGGTCGTTCAACATGAAGAGGCCGGTAAACAAGCATTCCCGGGAGGAAATTTGCCCAAAGGAACGAAGTTTTTGACTTCGGCCGCCAATTACGGTGCTCCGATATCCAATAACTATATTTTCTATTCCAAAGGAAAAGAGATTCATTACGTGAACCGGGAAAATAATACGACCGGAAGCTTAATGAGCAGTCCGTTTGTTGCCAATGTTGTGGCGTTTATTTATAATGCGTCTAATATAGATTACAACAAATTGTATGTCGCTTTGGAAAACGGAGACTTTTTTGCAATTGACATATCTAATATCATTACTCCTAAGATCATAGAAGAGACGAGATTTAACGTGGGTGGAAAGATTGTTGACCTTTTGGAGTTGGCCTATAATAGTTATACCGATTTTTATAAATGATGATTTGTAAAAAGATTTTGGTAGATGACTAATGGAAGGTATTCCAAAAGTATCTTTTGGAATACCTTCTTTCCTGAATATTTAATTGATTTATAGAACCATAACGGTTTGGTAACTGTTGTGGAATGGGAATGTTATATTGTATTTGTAAAATTGAAAAGAATTGGTAATGAAAAAAAGAGTTGTGATTTTCTTTATCGTGTTTGCTTTATTCGGAAGCGGACAGCTTGCCTTTGCAAAGCAAAAGAAAAAGGACAAGCTTCAGCCGAAGAGCGAAACTGCTTACGATAAATTGTTTAAAGGGAAAGCCTGTGAAACGGCAAGAGGTCTTTTCACCATACACAAGATGGATGGTAAGGTTTATTTCGAGATCCCGTTGACTTTATTGGACCGTGAAATGCTGCTGGGTTCAACCATATCGGAGACGACGAGCAACTGGTTCGGTAGCGTGGGAGAGAAACCGACGGACCCCTTGCACGTTGTATTCACGAGAAGAGATTCTCTCGTGAGCTTATGTAAAGTGAACACGATGTACACCACGGAAGTGGAAAACTTGAAAGAACGCGTTAAGGCAAGCACACGACCTGCCACGTTATACAACACCGGGATCCTCGCTTACACTCCGGACAGCACGGCGGTGGTAATCGACGTGACCGATTTCTTTATCAGCGATAACGAGGAGTTGACCCCGTTTTCTCCATACGCACCGATCCTCGGAAACGGTCGTTGGATCGTCAAAGAGTTTAAAAAGGATAAATCCCAGCTGGGGAAAGTGAAGTCTTTCTCTGATAATGCGAGCGTGCAGTCCTCTTTAAGTTACGAGGTAAATGTTCGCGACGGTCGGTATTACTACATTTACAAGTTACCTTTCACGTCGGTATTGACCCGCAGTTTTATCCTTTTACCTGACGATCCGATGCGTCCCCGCCTGGCTGATCCCCGTATCGGTATTTTTTACCAGGGAGTATCCTCTTTCAGTCACGACAATAAAGGAGTCGAGGCCCTTTATTATGCGACTCGCTGGCGTCTGGAACCTTCGGACGAATCGGCCTATCGTTCGGGGCAGCTGGTAGAGCCTAAAAAACCTATCGTCTGGTATGTTGATAACGCCTTTCCCGAGAGTTGGAAAAAATACATCAAAGCCGGAGTGGAGGAGTGGCAGGCTGCCTTCGAGAAGATAGGCTTTAAAAACGCCATAATCGCGAGGGACTTCCCGACGGACGATCCGGAGTTCGATCCCGATAACCTGAAGTATTCTTGCGTGAGGTACTCCCCTTCCTGGATCGCTAATGCCATGGGCCCCTCTTGGACGGACCCTCGCACGGGAGAGATATTGAACGCTTCCGTTTACCTTTACCATAACATGGTAGAGTTGGTCACGAACTGGCGTTTCCTGCAAACGGCGCCGGCAGATCCGGACGTGCGTAAGGTCGCTTTTGACGAGGAGACCCTTGGTAATTGTATCCGTTACGTGGTGGCGCACGAGGTGGGGCACTGCCTGGCCTTGATGCACAATATGGCGGGTTCTTCCTCGATCCCGACGGATTCGTTGCGTTCACCCTCTTTCACCCAAAAACATGGAACTACGTACTCGATCATGGATTACGCCCGTAACAACTACGTGGCCCAACCTGGCGATAAAGAGAGAGGGGTAAAATTGACTCCCCCCAACCTGGGCTTGTACGACTTGTACGCTATCGCCTGGTTATACACTCCTCTATTGGATGTCAAGAGCGCTCGAGATGAAGTTCCGACGTTGAACCGGTGGATCAGCGAGAAATCTGGCGATCCCGTTTATCGTTACGGCAAACAACAGATATATTCACGTTTTGACCCGAGCTCAATCGAGGAAGATTTGGGAGACGACGCTATAAAGTCGGCGACCTACGGCGTGAAAAACTTGAAACACGTGCTCTCGAACATGAGTGCCTGGGTAGGAAAAGACGATCCCGACCTGGCGTTCCGGGAGAACATGTACAACGAGATTATTTACCAGTACGTTCGGTACGTGAACCACGTTTTATTGAATATCGGCGGTATTTACTTGAACGAGCGTTATGACGGAGATTCCCGCCCCAGTTATTCCGTGGTTCCGAGAGAGAAACAACGCCGTGCGTTTCACTTTTTGTTGAGCCAGATCGGTGATCTTGATTGGCTTGACGCTAAAGAGTTGCAATCTAAATGGCCGTTGCGGAGCGAAATCTCGTCCGAGCTGGAAGACAAAATCTTCGGAGCGGTAATGAGCCGGTTGGGGAGTGTCACTTTAACGGCGGTGAAAGATGAAAATAAGGATACTTACACCCCCCGGGAATTTTTAAATGACGTTCAAGAGTTCGTTTTCAAACCGACGAGACAGGGTAAAACCCTTTCGGTGTCGGAGAAGAAACTCCAGATGAAATTGCTTGCCAATATCATGTTGTTCTCGGACGTGGCGAAGAAAGGAATCTCGGGTGACCCGTTCTCGATCGTTTCCGGTAGCGGGCTCGTGGATGTCCCGGAAGTGGTGAAGACGTTTCACCGTGAAAAATACGGAATGTTATCTACGGAGTGGATGGGCATGTATTCGGACTTTCCGCGTGTCGAGGCTTGCAAGGAGGTGCCTGCGCTTGAACGGGGCACGAGCTTGGAACATTTAGAGCGTCAGGGTTTCGGTTACTGGGTGAATGTCAATTCGAATACGGTAGTTGAGCCTCTTGATCACCTCTATTTCGACATGTTGAAAAAGATACAGTCCCTGGTTAAATCGAAATCCAATACCGGTTCTGCCGATACCCGTCAACATTACCGTTTACTACTTTATAAACTGGAACAGGCGTTGAAATAATTCATGATGTCACGTATGAAAGGAATACTATATATATTGATCACTTCTTTTTTGCTGGGATTTTTTTGCCAGGAATCTTGGGCGCGGAAAAAGAAGAGAGTGGAGAGGGGAGAAACGTTGACCCCTTACCGGCAACTTTTTCAAGGTAAAAAAGTGCAAACTTCCCGGGGGGTGATGACGATCCACAAGGTGGGTGACAAAGTCCTCGTCGAGTATCCGCTGAATCTGCTGGGAAAAGAGATGTTACTGGTCTCTTCTATCGAAGATATCAGCGATAACGGAGAGGGAGTCGTCGGTCAATTCGGGGGGTACTCGCTTCCCTTCCGTTTCGTTCTTTTGGACTCGACGTTACAGGCGCGGATTTCTCTCCTGGATAAGCCCTTGAACCGTGGCGGAGACCAGAACTTGGACGAGGCGATAGAGCGGTCCAATGCGGGTGGCGTTTACGCTTCTTTCAAAGTTGCGGCTTACACGCCGGATAGTAGCGCTATCGTGGTTGACATGACCCCTCTTTTCATGGAATACTCTCCTTACACGACCCCTTTTGCCGCTTACTCGGCTAACTCTTTTTACGGTTATATCGCCCGTGTTCACGAGTACAAGAAAGAGACCTCTTTCTTGAAAGAGGTCAGGTCTTATAAAGATAATATCTCGGTGACTTGCGAGTTGGGTTTTATCGAAAACATGTACTTGTTCGGTGCATTCAAGATGTTACCGGCCGATGTTAAGGTTTCCGTTACGACTAACAAGATGTTGTTATTGTTACCGGAGGAGCCGATGAAACCCCGCTTGGCGGATCCCCGCTTGGGAGTTTCTTTCACAAGCGTGTCCCAGTTTCCGGATGGTCGAAAGCCCCTTGAAAGAACGTATTTCACGAAACGCTGGCGTTTAGAGCCGAGCGATAGCGTGGCTTACCAGCGAGGAGAATTGGTCGAACCTCTGAAACCGATCGTTTTTTACATGGACACGTTGATGCCCCCGGCCTGGAAGAAACCCGTGAAAGAGGGTATCGAGGCTTGGAATGCGGCTTTTGAGAAGATAGGATTCAAAAATGCGATACGCGTGGTCGATTTCCCGAGGAACGATCCGGATTTTAATGCCAACAACATCGGTTATTCGACGGTTCGTTACGCCCCGCTATGGATGGACATGCAAAGTTCCATGACGATCGACCCTCGTACGGGAGAGATCTTGCAGGCGTCTCTTTACCTTTATGACGGGTTGGCCTCCGGTTTACAATTTGATCGCAAGGTGACGACGATGGCTTCCGACCCGGGAGTGAGACGGAAACAGCTTTCCGACGAACAGATCGGGGAGCTTATCCGGGCGAATGTCACGCGTGAAACGGGTATTAACTTGGGTTTAGTCTACAACGCTGGGGCCTCGAGTGCTTATCCGGTAGACTCTTTGCGTTCCCCTTCATTCACGCGGGAACACGGTTTGAGTCCCTCGATCATGGATGATGTGCCTTGTAATTACATCGCCCAACCGGGAGACGTGGAGAAAGGCGTTCGTATGACTCCGAAAGGTTTGGGCGATTACGACTATTACGTGATCAATTGGTTGTACCGTCCTATCGCTAACGCTTCCCGTCCGGAGGATGAATTTGAAACCTTAGACCGTTGGATCAAGGAAGGCCGGGACAACCCCAATTGTCGTTTCGGTAAAATGCCTTATTACTATTACGACCCGACGACGTTCGCCGGGGATTTGGGAGACGATCATTTAAAGGCCCTCGAATACGCCGTTAATAATTTGAAACTCTCCGTTCGTCATTTTTATGAATGGTACGCTGAAGGAGACGTTGATCAACGCCAGCGCACGATCTTGTATAACATGTTATACGGGCAATTACAAAAACGGGTAAACGACCTTTCGATAAACCTTGGCGGTTTTTATCAACGCGAGGCGTTTGACGATGAAGATCTGACGAGTTACACCGCGGTTCCGAAAACCACGCAGAAAGCTACTTTGAAAGCGATGGTCGACCTGGCGAAAGATCTTTCCTGGTTGGAGAACGAGGCCGTCCTGCGACAACTCGAGATCGGCAACTCTTATATCGACCGTATCCGTGGTTTTATTTTCGGTACGTTGACCTTCCGTTTGAAGTACGTGGCGTTGGGAGCCGAAAAAGGTAGCGGTTATCCCGTGGAGGAGTATGTCGACGATATCTATAAAGCGGTTTGGGAAGGCACGATAAAAAACCGTCCGTTAGAGAAGCACGAGATGGCCTTGCAACGGGAGTTCTTGGGAAGCGTTGTCGCCTCCTCGACGGTAGCGACCAATGCCGGGAATTTCGTTCCCAAAAAAGGTTTGGTGGATTCATATAAAGCGGTATTCCCCGTTATAGACATGAAAACGGCAAACCGATTAATGGACGAGTACCGCAATCAGGTGCGTGTCGACGGAAAGGCCGTTGAGGAACAAAGCGGTTTTTACCCGAACATGAACGTGGTTATGCCGAGTGATTATATCCCGGTGGATCATTATTTCAACATGTTGTTTAAAGTTCAGGATTTGTTGAAAACTGCCGTTCAGAAAAGTTCCGGTGATACGAAATTGCATTACGAGTACATGTTGTACAAGATACGGAAGATGTTGGATAAGAAATAATAATTGACGTATTAAAGTGTTGATTTATAAAAGGTAATAAAATATTAATCACTAATATAAAGTAAATCTATTGTATGGAAGAATCGATCGTAAAAATTGAAAATCTATCTCATCGTTACACGATCCAGTGGGCGATCCGGGATATCAATTTCGAGATTACCCGGAACGGAATTTACGGTTTGCTCGGCTCCAACGGGGCGGGCAAGTCGACCACGATGAATATCATGTGTGGCGTGTTGAGACCGACGGAAGGAGATGTTTACATCAAGGGCGTGAGTATCCGGGAGAACCCTGTAGAGGCGAAACGGCATATCGGCTTTTTGCCGCAGACGCCGCCCTTGCACCCGGA
>NZ_QJPL01000007.1:0-225204 GCF_003204205.1 Sanguibacteroides justesenii | reverse complement strand
AAACGAACGTTTTATTATCATCCAATATTAAACAATAGAGTATGAAAATGCACATAATCAGTCTTGTTACTTATGTTTCAGTATCTACATTATTTATTTCTTGTATTAAAAAAATCGATTTATCCGAGAAACAAGAAGAAGAGCAGAAAGAAAAAGAAGAGATTGCTTATATTTATCCATTTAAGAGCGAATCCCACGATATCACAGCTGAACTTGTCATTAAGACGGACGGTAAAATCGACTTAAAAGAGATTGAAGCAAAAATCCCCCCTTTGAAATACAATAAGTCCTGGTTATTCCTTTTAACACAGGATGATTGTAGTCAAACAGCTTATTGCAATACATGGGCGGCCATTCACGGTAAACCGTTATCCTCGAAATATTATTACGATGCGGCCCATTTAAAAGCCGGAGACTTACCCCCGGACAATTACAATCTCGGTAAAACGTTAGGCTGTACAGACGGGAGCGGCAACGAGGTACGTTTCTCTTTCACGACAACACTTGCACCCGAATGGGAATGGATGAATGCGAAACCTTCCGTACAAGTCGGTTTCACCCAAAATTACTACCGTTTCTATATGAAATCCGGCCTTATTTGGAATAACGTTATCGAGATGGTCAATTACGGCGTCGGCATAGCCTTCCATAATGTAAAAACCTCCATGGTTCACAATCCGGATAGTATCAAAGCACATTATATAACCTCCCAAGGGATTATTTCAGACAAATTATCGGGACGGATATGCAAGGTTTTAACGGAGCCCGACGGCAATAAAACTTACGTGGAAGCAGCATTGGCGTATGATCCGATCCGGATCATGACGGCACAAAACGAAGCTTCCACTTTATACCCGTTTAAAACGACAAACGACTTATATAAACAACTACTGAACAGATTCTTTTACACTACCGAACAAGCCAAAGAATACATCCGGTCCGAATTACAAAAAAGCAAAGAGGAGAGAGCCGCCATCCAGATCGGAGTTCACAAAACCGATCCCGCCTGGGCACAATTTCTTCTTTGGCTTAACAATACTTACGGAAAAGACGGAGACGATTCCGTATGGTCTCCCAGCCTGGAAGAGTACTACGAATATAATTACTACCGCATACATAGCGTCATTCGAAAACAACTCATCGGCAACACGTTGAAATTAACCGTTACACTACCCTCCAAAGCCCATTTTTACTACCCCTCCATTACCGTCAACCTGGGTCACCTGCAAAAGCAGCATATCATCTCCATCGTCTCGGGAAATACCGTTAGCGGACTATCCTATGCGGATCATAACAACGGCCTCATGCTAAACATCGATTGCCGGAGGTTCCTACCGGACCACGCCATCCATTATGTCAGGAAATACGAATCCGACCAAACAGTATCCAACCGAATCGATGCCCTTTATTTTATAAATTGCTTAAAGGACTCCGACAAAAAGAGAGAATTACTGAAAAGAATAAAATAAAAATTGTCTCGAAAGTCTTCTTCCTTGTTACCTTGCCTACATCCATTCCGGATTACAATACAAACAATAAAAACAAAAATCTCCGAGACAATCTTTCCATCCATCAGATCCGACTACATTCAGAATGTAGCATCCCCGATCTTTTGAATATCAACACCATAATTCTTGATAAAATAATTTCTTAACAAATCATACTTTTTCTTTACTAACGGATATTGCAAATCGTCAGCCCATTGGGCGGATGTTTTCGTTAACATTCTATAAATATAAGCATTCCAATCGTTTGCAGGCTTCAATGCCGACGGATAGCTATACCATGTCCATTCGTATTCTCCTTTCACAAATCCCCTTGTTCCGCCATAATCAGGAGAGGCTGGATCGTTATTTGCTACTTTCGAATAATCACTTACGACAAAAAATTCATCCGGGATTTTAATTATTTCTTTTTGTATCCACCCTATCCAAAGAGCCTTTGCTAACGAATTTTTATATGTTAACTTTTGGGAAGCAGACATGTTCAATATTTTCTCGGAACAATTATTTATAGCCATCCAATTTGTCCCCACCACATAATCGTGATCGACATACTCTTCCCAAAAATCATCATAAGTCTGTAATTTAGAACATAAAAATACCTTATACGACATATTCTTTTTATGGAACTCTTCCGAATAAAATCTAAACCAGACCTCATTCAAAAAATTCAACATATTTCCGACATATTGCGGATCACCCTCCTCGTATTCGTAAGTCATCTTTATCACGTTTTCAACTTGTGACCACTCTAAATCTCGTTTGGTAAATTTATAAAGGAAATAGGTGTTGTATTTTTCATACAACTCCACGACCCGGTCATCGGCAGGAGACTCTCCCTGGGGTAATATATAGTCGACTTTCGGTAGTTCCACATTTCCAATCTCCTTATCATCAACACATCCCACTCCACATAAGGCTATTAATAACATCAAATAAATCTTCATTGTTTTCATATCATCCGTATTAAACGATTCTTTCTATTTTTGCACTCCCGTTCTTTCAGGCTCTTTCGCTGAAGCATTTTGCTCCAATTTCCCGTTATTCTCTATGACTGCATTCGGGATAGGTAGTGTATAAAGGGCATCTTTCTCCTTTAACCTGTACACGACCCAATTATCTCCTTTTTTTACTTTATAGTCATGAGACACAGCAGGCATTCCATATCGTCTTAAATCAAACCAACGCTGTTCGTCAAAACAGAGCTCCAAGCGACGCTCCAGTCGTACCTCATCCAATACCTTTGTCTTATCCATGTAAGAAACATCCTGATACCCTTCAATTCGATGACGACGCAGATCATTCAGATCTGCCAAAGCTTCCGTTAGTTTATTCTCTTGTACGTAAGCTTCAGCCCGATTCAGGAATGCCTCTGATATTCGCATCGTTGTAGAAGGACTTCTGGGAGTAGTCATTCGATTCTTGGTAACAATTAAACCATCGGCAGAAAACCAGAGATCCAATCGACGATCTCTCGGTTTAAATTTCGACATAAAATCGTCCGACGGACGAAAACCATCTTGTATCGCTCTTTTATAATTTTGTTCTCCGCTTCCGTACACCCATTCCACTTCGGAATGATCATAATTTGTCAAATAAAACTTTGTTCCTCTGGGTATTTGAGTATAATCCGTTAATCCCTCCGCATATTTAATAGCCTTATCGGCAGCATCAATCGCATTATCCCACTCTTCCATATAAAGATAAACCCGCGATAATAAGATATTCACGGCACAAATATTTATCCGGTAATTTCCCCGGCGCTTCGGGTATTTCTCAAACAAATCGGAGGATGTTTTTAAATCATTCACGATCTGAGCGTATACCTTCTCCACCGTATTGCGCTGGAACCCGTTTTCTTTCAGATCGGAAGTTAGCTTCAACACCACCCCCAAAGCTTCCTTGTTATGAGCATACGGTTCTCCAAAATGATTTACCAGCATATAATAAATATACCCTCGTACCCCGAAGGCTTCGGCCTTTACCTGTTCTCTCTCTTCAGGGTTACCCACGGCATCGTCGATATAATCTAAAGTAGCATTTACTCCCATTACCCGGTTGTACATCTGAGAATAACTTTCCGTCAATTCCTTAGAACTTTCCCACATATCCGGTTGCCAAGTATAAAATCCCATGCGATTGATAATCGGAGTAATTTCGTTTTGACCGACAAACTTTTTCTCGTTGATCTCCACATCGTCATCGAATAGATAAAGTGGGGCAAAAAGAGCTACGGCCGGTCTCGGATATCCGGCCCCCAAAAGAAATTCACTATAATCCGCTACCGATTTTACGATTACCTCATCCTGTGATTCTTCTTTCAAGAAATCGGAACATGCCCCTAAAAGAACACTCCCGACTAAACATATCATTAATTTCAACTTTTTCATACTTGTCATTTCTTGTTAAAACATTAGTTGTAAAGATAAAGAGGTCACCCGACGCGTAGGCCAATTACCGGTTTCCGGATCCAGTCCCTCCCACTTTTTATCGGAAACCCACATAAACGGATTCATCATACTCACTTTCAATTGCATGCGTTGGGCATAAATACGATTCAACCATTCCCGGTCGAACTCGTAAGAAAGAGAAAGAGAGCGACAACGGATAAAATCGGTATTAGCCACCCGAATATTCGACATATCATACTGATTATAAGGATTTACAGCCAATCCACTCGTTACACTTCCCGTGACAGGCAGAAGTATTTTCGTTTTACCGAGTCCCGGTAAAGAGGGTAAATTGTTATAAATATCATCTCCTTTCTTTTTCCAGCGCTTAGCCAATTTCCGGGAAACGTTTTGTTCGGGAGAAGGGAGTCCCATACCGGGAACTACTGCCGCAGGATAGAGAGCCGGTAATCGTTTGTGTCCACCCCATTGCACGGTGAATAATGCATAAAACGAAAAGTTTTTGTATTTAAACATTGTATTTAATCCACCCGAAAAATCGGGCAATATTTTTCCACTTTTCACCAAATACTGAATAGCGTCGTCCACTTTCTCCAATTCCATGCCTTTAAACAATGGCGTCCCGTCTGTTTCATCCAATTTATCAAATTCGTAAGAATAAAATGTCGAATAGGGTTCTCCGTTTACAACACATTTCCCGTTTAAATAGTCATTTAAGGTATTTACCCTTTCGTTCTTTTTCACTTTATTCCGTGTCACTCCGGTATTCAACGAAAGCTGCCAAGTAAAATCTTTCAATTGTACCGGAACTACATTGATGACAAAATCATACCCGTAATTCTCCATTGTAGAACCGGAAACCACTGCATTTCCCACACCGTTCTCGTAAGGAACATCACGAGACGAGAGTACGTTGCTACTTTTGGCAAAATAATTAGCCGTAAAATTCAATCGTCCCTTTAAAAAAGCGGCTTCGATTCCGATATTATAGGTATTTGTTTTTTCCCAACCCAGATTCGGATAGGGTAACGATTTAATGTTTAAGACATAAGATTGATAATAGGAATCCAAACTACCATTAGAAGCTATTAAATAGGGAGAGACATTACTTACGGCATTTCCTTGATAACCGTAAGAGGCATATAGTTCCAGATTATTCAACCACCATAAATCACTTGCAAAACGTTCGTTTGTTACTCTCCACTTTGCCCCCACGGACCATGTCGGTTCAAAACGTTTGTTTTTATCCTGCCCGAAACGATTGGAGGCATCTAACCGTGCGCTAAAATTCAACACATAGCAATCATCATAAGTATAAACGGCCGAAAGATATTCACTCAATTTATTATCTACCTTATTTACTACTTTTGAAGAACCGTTCACGTAAGAACTATTATCCTCCTGATTTATACCCAAATACAAATAGGTAGTAGGCGGAGTTGCAAAGGTTTCTCCCCTGCCCCTTAAATACCCCCAACGAGCATTGTTTCCTCCTTCCGTTTTCGTGGTATTGGTCTCTATTCCTAATTGTAGAGTTACCCTGTGTTTATCCTGTAACAAACGATCGTAAACCAAGGCGTTCCGCACGGTAATCGCCGATGTATTTGTTAAGCTGGTCTCTAACTTTCCGCCGTGAGGTAGCGGTGTTGACTTAGTCTCGGTTCCATTCGACTCTACGGTTCCATATTCATACCCCCTGTACTGCGTAATATAAAAAGAGTTCTCCGTTGCATACTTTTTAGAATCGGAAGAAGAAGAGGTATAAGAGACCAATCCCTGATATTCCAAACCGGGAATAATCCGCCACTTCAAATCAACCGTAGCTCCCCAGGTTCTGTTACGATTCTCACTTCCTGTATTTGCCAATTCATTTAGAATATTATAATTATAACTTTTCTTATTTTTGATAGCCGGACTCATCGCTCCTTCTTTCAAATGATAAAATAGGGAACCATCTTCATGGTAAGCCGGAATAACCCGTGTCGTATAGTAAGCGTAATTGAATGGATCCACCCCATAGGCAAAACCTTTCACCTTCCGTATAGAGCCTTTTAACAACATATTTACAGTCAATCGTTCTCCCCAATTCACGGTCGTATTGGAAGTAACTGAAAACAGGGACATATTATTTCCTTTTGCCTCTCCCTTTTCATCCTTATAACTGAACGAAGTCCGATTCAAAATTTTCTCCGAACCTCCGCTAATACTCACGTTGTGAGAATGGTTAAAAGAATTCCGGAACAGAATTTTAAACCAATCCGTATTTTCCCGAGCCATCTTTTCATACTCCCGATTCATCTCCTCTACCGTGATCTCTTTATTGAGCAATCTCTGGATTAATCCGGCATAACCGATCGGCAAAATGGGATTCGGATAACTTACCCGTTCCTCGTATATCTCTTCCGAGAATGTCATGGCTTCTCTGGAATTCATCTGGTCGTACAAACCGTATCCCGGACGTTGTCCAACGGAATAATCTCCGTTATAACTTACCGAAATCTTCCCGATTTCGGCCTTTTTAGTCGTGATCACGATCACCCCGTTAGCGGCCTTAGAGCCATATATAGCGGTTGCAGCAGCATCTTTCAATACCGTAATAGTCTCTATATCATTTGGATCCAACCAAGAGATTGCATTTCCTGCCAATTGCCGTATATCGTCAGCATCTACCGAAAACTTTGTGTTATCCTCCTGATTGAAGGGTTGAGGATCCTGTTGAATCACTCCATCTACCACCCATACCGGCTCCTGACTTCCCAGAAGGGTTGATGTCCCTCTGACCCGGATCTTTGGAGATCCTCCGACCAACCCCGTTCCCATTTGCACCAACATACCGGGAACGACACCTTGAAGCATCTGATCGATAGAGGAGGCGCCTGCCATCATAATATCCTTTGCCTTTATGGTGGTTGCCGCTCCCGTGTAATTTCCTTTTACAATATTCCCGTAACCGGTAACGATAACATCTTGAAGGGCTTCCACATCTTCTTGCATTTCCACGGACATCTCCGCCTCTCCTTTATACTCCTTTTCCAATGTTTTCATCCCAATAAAAGAGAATACCAAAAAGATTTTGGACGAATCCGATAAAACGATCTGAAATTTTCCGTTTGTATCCGTTGCCGTACCAAGGGTCGTTCCTTTTATTCTGACAGTAACACCGGGTAATTCCGCTCCCGTGTTATCCCGAACTACTCCTTTTATCGTCCTGCGCATTTTTGTAACAGAATCCGTTGCAAGCCGCAACACATCCTTAATAACGACAACATCATTCATAATGGTAAATGTCAACTTTGTCCCTCGTAATACCTCACCTAAAGCATCTTGCAAAAGGAGGTCTTTAATTTTTATTTCAGATTTACGTTCTTTTCTCACTTTATCCACGCTATAAAAAAAACGAAATCCCGTTTGTTTTTTCAACTCTTTCAGAGCCTGTTCCAAGGTCACGTCCGACATATTAAGGGATATTCTCTGCTGGGCATGTCCACCCGCACTCACTCCTAAATGCAGTACCAACATAAAAAAGATCCATAACTTCATAATAAACAGTAGTTTTTGTAAATTAATAGGCACACCATACCTACTGAAACCATTTTTTTTCATACTTTTGAACGTTTCGTTAATTTATTAATGATCACTTGTAAATACGGATCGTTGTTGGCGCAGCATCCGTATTTATTTCTTTTCTATCCAAACTTTTTTTCCTTTTACATTAAATTTCACATCGCCACCGGTTTCTATAAGATTCAAGAAAATACTGATACTCTTGTAACGCTCCAAATCTCCGGTAAAACGTAATTTTTTCACCTCCAGCGTTACATAAAATACTTCTATATCATACCATCTTTCCAACGTATTCATAATATCCTCCAGAGAAGTATCTTCAAAAACATATTTTCCATCCCGCCATCCAGTGTAAAATAGTAAGTCTACCTTTCTCAACTCCGGCTGGCCTTCACCACGATCCACAACCTGAAATCCGGGTAATAAAGTCAACTTTTCCTCATTTGTTATTTTCGACGAGTAGAGCACTTTTCCCGAAACCAAAGTGGTCACAGTTTCATTTTCATTCCCGTAATCACGAACATTAAAGCTTGTTCCCAATACTCTTATTTTCCCTTTGGAAGTTTTAACAATAAAAGGGTGCAAAGAATCACTCCTTACCTCAAAATAGGCTTCGCCCTTTAATGCTATTTCCCGGAAATTACCAGAAAATTTCACGGGGAAAGTGATTTCCGTTTCGGCATTTAACCACACCTCTGTCCCATCCGAAAGAATCAAATTATACTCTCCTCCACGAGGAACATTTAATGTATTTAATAAAGATATCGTATCCTCCGAAGTAGGAGAATAAGTCAATTTCCCCTCCGCCACATGTAGCATTGTCCCATCCTCCTCTCTCACTTGCAGAGAATTTCTTTCCAATCGAATTCTTTTTCCACCTGCCATCGTAACGACAGCCATAGAACGCCCGGGCTCAATCTGATTCATAGCCTCACGCTCCAAGGGTAAAGAGGATTCTTTTATTCCCTGCCAAATCCCTAAAAAAATTACGATCGATGCTGCAGCAATCGATCCCCACAAAGTAATACGTCCGGACATATTTCGAGGCTTTCGAATTTGTTTTCTAAATTCCCGATAAGCTTTTTTTCTGTCAAAAGAATTCTCTGCTGCCTCTACGCAAGCCACGATCTTTTTCTTATCAAACATAGAAATCCCATATTCTTCCCGCAAAAAATTTAACCGTTCCTTCTCTGCAAGGTTTAACCAGCTTAACAACTCCCGACAGGTTAAATCAGATAATTCGTCTATTATTTTTGAGTACTTTTTCATTCTTTTCGAAAGTATATCTTATAAAGAATCCCAAAAAAGAGAAACGGGTACCTCCAAAAATCAATTATTCTTTAAAATTTATTCCCAAAGAAAAACAAGAGGAACAAATCGGAACGGATTTCCTCTTTTATCATCGCATAAGCCTCTTTCTTGTGTTTTTTTACCGTATTTACAGAAATTCCCAACTCTTTTCCGATATTCTCATTAGTCATATCTTTCATACTCAACAAGATCACTTTTTGACGTTTTGGCGGCATCCGGTCTATCAACAGACGTAATTTACGTATTACTTCTTCAAAAACGACCTCCGGTAATGTCTCCGAAAAATGTTTTTCCTCGAAAGTTTCCCACTCCTGCAAATATTCCGACTCCCGAATACGATCCCGAATTTCTTTCAAACAATTATTATGAACAGCCCGATAGAGGTAGACATTAAATTCCGCAATATGTTCAAAATACAAAGGTTTTTCCCATAAACGAACAATAACTGCCTGTACTAAATTAACAGCTTGATC
Organism: Sanguibacteroides justesenii; assembly: GCF_003204205.1. Lineage (NCBI taxonomy): Bacteria > Pseudomonadati > Bacteroidota > Bacteroidia > Bacteroidales > Porphyromonadaceae > Sanguibacteroides > Sanguibacteroides justesenii. The sequence goes on along the minus strand of NZ_QJPL01000007.1, from coordinate 215,943 downwards.
ATGGTCATTAAGAATCCTTACGGCATAATGACAAAGCGGAATGTAATAATCGTCGTACAATTTTTCCCATGCCTTAGCATCCTTTGTATTTATACCCGCAAGAAAATTCAGAATATCATTTTTCATTTATCGTCCATTTTTGGAATATATACATACAAAACTACATATTAAATGGAATTATAAAAACAAATAAGCCATAAAATGGAACACGACCGACAAATGATGTATTTTATTTCCAGATTATTTTATTACAAACAAAAATGAACCGAATAAAAACCATGAAAATTAAGGTTATACATAAAAGATTGTGCCGGAAACGGTCAAAACCCGTTTCCCGGCACAATCATTTCCAATAAGGTTATAAATTTATCTTCACTGATCAGCCAATACCGTCACGTCAAATGATACATCGGTCGTTCCTGCCGTATTTCTAAGTACTATTTTATATCTGCCAGAATCACTGGTCTTTGCCTCTTTTATAGTAACAGTTACTTTTTTCTTTTGCACTTCGATATCTCCATGATACAGATTACCATCCTTATACACCTCGCAGGTAGCCTCTGGTTGCGAGGTATATACAATATAAAACGAAATAATCTGTCCTTCAAAACCCTTAACAACAAGAGTTTTAGGAACTTTCTCGGTTATTACAGGTTGAATCGCCGTACCCCGAAGGATTCCCTTCGTCATATATAAACCCTCCGATACCTTTACCTCTCCGTTTTTAAACCCGGTAAAACTCATAAATAACACCAAAACAAATAACAATTTCTTCTTCATGGTTATGTGATTTAATTAATATATTTTACTAAAATAGATAAAATAATTGCACACGCCAACAATAATAACAATTAAATTATTGATCGTATTCAATCTTTACTACACGATAAACACTCGTACTACATTATAAAACAGCAGATTATCGATAGATTATATTTTATAAGAATAATCTCAAATTAAATATACGTAACATTCATACGCGAAAACGTTTATCATTACTCTTTGACTTTTACCCATTTCACCGCATCGGCAACGAGTACTTGTGATGATACCATCCTATCCTGTCACTCAAGGTTACTTTGGCGTTTTAGAAATCCGAAGGCACTAAAATTATATCAATAAATAGAGCGTATAAACCAAATAAATAATAAATAGTACTATTCCTTCCCAACGTTCAATTCGAAATCCCGTACGCATAAAAGGGAGTACAATGATAGCCGCCCCCAGCATGACAGCCATATCCAATACATTAATCTGATCTGTCCGGATGGGAGTAATGGTTGCCGTAGCTCCCAGCACGGCAAATAAATTAAATATGTTGGAACCGATTACATTCCCGATAGCTATATCCGTCCTTTTTTTTAAGGCGGCAACGACGGAAGTCGCTAATTCCGGCATACTCGTTCCGGCAGCAACGATGGTCAATCCGATTACGGCTTCACTCCATCCCAAAGCTTTGGCAATGATCACGGCATTTTTCACCAACATATCCGATCCCCAAACCAATAACAACAATCCGCCTATCACCAGAATTACATCCAACAACCAACTTTTCGTCGGCTTTATCTCCTGTTCCCCTTCGATAGCCTCTCCTTTTTTAGCCTTATATACGCAAAATAACATATATCCTGCAATCCCCACCAAAAACAGGATCCCAGGGAGTCGCCCGAAATGCCCATCGCTAAACAACAGCACAAAAAGGAGAGAAGCTATAAGCATGATTGGGGTATCGATTCGAATCAACCGTCTATCGACCTGCAAAGGACAGATCATGGCGGAAATCCCTAAAATCACACAAATATTAAAAATATTGGAACCGATCACGTTTCCCACGGCGATGCTACCGATACCCTCCAATGCCGATTTTATACTAACCACCAATTCGGGAGCACTCGTACCCAGGGCAACAACCGTCAGGCCGACCACCAAAGGGGAGATTCCCGCCCGAACAGCCATGGATGAACTTCCTTTCACTAAAAAATCCGCCCCGAAATAAAGAATCGCCAGGGATAATACAACTAAAACTACACTCAGTACCATATTCATCTATTATATAAACTCTTTTCCTCTTACAATCGTAAAGAATATATTTGAAGTTTCAAAATTATAAACTAATTTAGTCTATACACTCAAAAATAAATCTATTTTTACAAAAGAACTTATGCTTAAACATTTAAAGCAATTATTCAGTACGGCAAAACATCATCCGAATTTCGGCGGGCTTGAAATATTGAAATACATCGGTCCCGGTTTACTGGTAACGGTCGGTTTTATAGATCCGGGAAATTGGGCCTCCAATTTGGCGGCTGGTGCCGAATACGGCTACACCCTCCTCTGGATGGTTACCCTGTCTACCCTCATGTTAATTATTCTACAACATAACGTGGCTCACTTGGGCATAGCCACCGGTCTTTGTCTGTCGGAGGCAGCGGCAACCCATCTCAAACCTAAACAGGCCAACTTAATCCTCGGATCCGCAGTATTAGCTTCCGTTTCGACCTCACTGGCCGAGATTTTAGGCGGAGCTATCGCCCTGGAAATGCTTTTTCATATTCCGATAAAGGCCGGTTCATTGTTGGTTCTACTCTTCGTTACGATTATGCTTTTCACCAATACCTACCGGATCATTGAAAAATGGATTATCGCTTTCGTGTCCATTATCGGCTTATCTTTCATTTACGAATTATCATTAGTCGATATCGATTGGAACGCCGCCACCGTAGCCTGGATAACTCCCTCGTTTCCCCAGGGCTCCATGGTCATTATCATGAGCGTATTAGGAGCTGTCGTCATGCCGCACAATCTGTTTTTACACTCGGAAATCATTCAAAGCAGGCAATGGAATATTCAAGACGATAAAGTGATCAAGAAACAATTACGTTACGAATACGCGGACACCATTCTCTCGATGTTCATCGGTTGGGCGATCAACAGCGCCATGATTCTTTTAGCCGCGGCCAGCTTTTTTAAACACGGAACTCCCGTTACGGAATTAGAACAAGCCAATACCCTGCTCCAGCCTCTTTTGGGAAACAATGCAGCTATCATCTTCGCTGTCGCTCTACTCTTTGCGGGGGTAGCCTCTACCATTACCTCAGGCATGGCTGCAGGCTCCATTTTCGCCGGTATGTTCAAGGAACCTTACGACATTAAAGACAACCATTCCCGGTGGGGCGTACTCATCTCTTTGATCGTGGCTTTCGGATTGATTTTAATTGTTTCCAACCCATTTCAAGGACTTATCTACTCTCAAATGGCACTTAGCATACAACTTCCCATCACTATTTTTCTACAAGTACATCTCACCTCTTCCGAAAAGGTCATGGGAAAATATAAAAATTCCACCTATACGAAATATTTACTTTACGCGATCGGCGGAATTGTTACCCTGTTAAATATTATGCTGTTAATCAGTTTCTTTTAATTTTCAATAACCGAATCATGCCGGGCGACTCTCATCACGCCCTGAATCCGTTTCAATCGGGAAATCAATTGGGAAAGATGTTCCGTATTTCCTACCAATACCGTAATTTTTCCATCAAATAATCCCTCGCTGGAATTAATGGATAACCCTCTCAAGGTAACATGCGGGTCTTTCGAAATCACCTCTGTGATTTTATTCACCATCCCCGCATCTTCCCGTCCGACAATGTTTAAGATCGTCTGATAAGAAGTAGCACCCCCGTTCGTCCATTGCGCCTTTACGATCCGATAAGGATAACGCTTTTCCAAATCCATGGCATTTTTACACTGCTTCCTGTGAATTTTAATTCCCTCTCCGATCGAAACGAACCCCAAAATCTCATCTCCGAAAACAGGATTACAACACCGGGCAAACTTATAAACGACATTGTCCACATTCCGGTCAATCAACAAAACATCCTCATCCACCTTTTTAGGATGAATGATCTGTACCTCTTTCGCTGGCACAACAAGTTTTTCTTCCTCTTTCGGTTTCGTGACCCACTCCTTAATTTCGGTCATCGTGTGTTTCCCTTCCGCAATTCCCTGATACAGATCAATGGCAAATTTATACTTATAATGCTGTTGCAAACGTCTTATCACCTCATCCGTCAACTCCAACTTCCAGTTTTTAAAACGGCGCATCAGCATCTCTTTACCTAACTCCGCTTGCGCTCTCGATTGCTCGGTCAGGTATTGCCGGATCTTATTCCGGGCTTTAGAAGTTACCGCGATATTCAACCAGTCGGCACTCGGTTGCTGATTATTAGATGTTAAGATAGAAACCTGATCCCCGTTCTTTAAAACATAGCGCAGGGTTTCATTCCTTTGATTCACCTTTCCTCCCACGCACTTTGATCCGACATCCGTATGAATGGCATAAGCAAAATCCAACAAAGTAGCACCTGCCGATAAGGTTTTCAAATCTCCGGCCGGAGTAAACACATGTACCTCCTTATCCTGCAAATTAATTTTTATATCCCCCAACAAGTCGACAGCCCCGACCTCCGGACTTTCCAAAATATCCCTCAGCTCGGCTAACCAGTTTTCAATCGCCTTATCTGCCGTTCCTCCTTTATATTTCCAATGGGCTGCAAATCCCCGCTCGGCTATTTCGTCCATTCGTTCGGTCCGGATCTGCACCTCTACCCAACGATTGTTCGGACCCAAAACAGTTGTCTGCAATGACTCGTATCCGTTCGATTTGGGCACAGAGAGCCAGTCTCGTAAACGTTGCGGGTTAGGAGTATATTTATCGGCCACGATAGAGTATACCCGCCAGCAATCGGCTTTCTCTTCTGCTCCCCGGCTATCCAAAATAAAGCGAACGGCAAAAATATCGTATATCTCCTCGAACTCCACCTGTTTCTTGCGCATCTTATTCAAAATGGAAGCTATCGTTTTCGTACGATACTTTACCTTATACTTTATACCTCGTCGATCCAATTCTTCCACGACGGGAGCTATAAATTCCGCGATATATTTCTCACGGGTATCTTTCGAATCCTCCAATTTACGAGAGATATCCTCGTATATCTCAGGCTCCTCGTAACGTAAAGCCCGATCCTCCATTTCCGACTTTACGTTATACAATCCCAAACGATGCGCAAACGGTATATAAATAAACCTCGTTTCCCGAGCCAACCTCAACTGTTCCTCTCGGGAAAACGAATCCGCCCGACGCAAATCATAAATTTTTTCGGCCAAAAAAATCAACTGCACGCGTACATCCTCCGCAAAACTAAGCAATAGCTTACGAAAATTATCCGAATCCACAATCGCATGCGTTGCATAAATACGACTGATATCGCGTAAACCGGACAGAATTTGGGCTACCTTCTCACCGAATAACTCCCGAATCTCCAACTCTGACAAACCGTCACTCTCCGCTACCTTATGTAACATGGCACAAATAATCGAGGTCCTTCCCAATCCTATTTCGGAAGTAATGATAAGCCCCACTTCCAACATACGAATCATCTCTTCTCTATCTGCCCCGGGCATATTTTTACTCCCTCTCGTAGCCATATTAAATGCCTTACGGACCAAACGAATATCCTCTTTAGAGATCAAATTCTTACATGATTTCAGAAGTAACCTGTACTTTTTTAAAATAATCTCCTTGGCTATATCTTCTGCCATACTGCAAAATTTTAGTGATTTATACGAACTGATTAATCGCTGCAAAAAGAGTGCCGTCCATTTTCAATTAACATGATTTAGGGGAAACCAATTGACGAACGACAATAATCACAACGACCGTGTCATCGATACATGACTATTTTTCTACGGCAAACACAGAAAAATAATAACATCCTCTTTAAGAAACTTTTAATTTACCGGTGTTATTTTTATCTCGTAATTAGAACGGAAATGGACCAAATACAATCCACGATTCTCCATCCCGCCCCCAGGTAACATTTTGAACTTAAACCTCGTGAATAAAGCCTCCTCATCCTCCGTTCCCAGATGACCTAATACCTGCCTGCCGTAATCAGCGACCTGTTTCATAAAAAACAATCCGATATCAAAAGCTCGATTCACAATCGGGGTAGGTTCCGAGTAAAAATATTTCCGGTGTTGTTCTGCAAACTTCCGGGCTGGTTCCGACTGATAATCGACATAACTATTCATAAACAACTTCACATTCAGTTTAAAGAACACATCATCGCCCAATGTCGTAAATTTCAACCAATCCGGAAAACCCACAACCGTTACCTTATAACTATCGGGCAAAGCCGATAATACCGGTAATACCCGGCTCGCCGCAGCTTCATTAACCGTAGGAAACAAAATAATATTCTCCGCATGCGGTTTCAAAAGCATTTTCAGCGAATCTACCGTTATACTCGAACTCCAATTTATCGTTTTCATCTCCATATCCGGTTGCAACCGATATCTTACCAAATACGGCAATTGACTCTCCTCCGAATTGGCGGAAACCCCGGACGGACGAATAACCACAAGATTAGCTCCGATACTATTTTTCACGACCCAATCAGCCATATTTTCGAGCAATGTCGTTGTAGAGGTATTCACCTGAATAAAATTCGGGAAACGCCCCAATCCCTCCGTACGGGCAGATAAAGGATATACCATGGGTATGGACTTATCATACAACTGATCCGCCACGACTTGAAAAGTATTGGCATACACAGGCCCCAATATCAATTGGGGATTGAATCGATTCAACTCGTTAGCTATCATCCGTGCCTTACCCGGATCCCGTTCCGTGTCGAACACCTGAAGATCAACCGAATATCCCGCTTTTTTTAAACTATCGACAGCCATTAATATCCCTTCATAAAACTGTACAAAAGGTTCTGACTTCGAATATAAATTCCATTTCTCTTCTTGCTGGTCGACCGCCAGAGAGTCCAATACAACAGGTTTCTCTTCAGGATATTGATTATTATTCAAATAGAAAGGCAAAAGCAAAGCCACTCTTACCTGATAGGAAAAGACCGGACGTTCCGCGTAAGTCGATACCGGGTGCTGTACCTCCTCTTCTATCCTCTTTATCTCCCGATCGACCTCATCTTTCACGGTTTGAGCTGCAACCCGTAAGGCCTCCACCTCCGCTTCCTCCCTGACTTGCCTGTCCTCCCATGCCAATTCAGCATTCAAAACATCCTTATCTATCTGTTTTAAAGTCAAACGAACGACTGAACCCGTCGGAATAGGATCTTTTTCGCTGTATTCCGGATTATCTTTCAGTATACGTTTCAAACGGATCCCAAATTTACGGGATAAAGAGTACAGAGTCTCTTTGGGTTTGATCTTATGATAATAAAATTGGTTATCCAAACGTTTAAAAGGCTCCACGTAAGGAATCTTTAATATTTCATGAATAGTCAAATTATTGTCTTTTTTCTCATTCAGCACCATCACTTCTTCCACGCTAACCTCATAAGCCTTGCAAATGGAAAACAAAGTCTGGCCGGGTTCCACCGTATGCAGGTAATATGTTTTTCCTTTCCATACGACCATCTCTTTAGAGCGCTCAATCTTTACGTCTTGCGCTTTTACACCTCCTATCCACCCAAGAAAAACAAGCAACAATACAATTCTGATCATATTATTATTTCATTTACAATAAACAATCCTTTCATAAAGGGAAACCTCGTTTTACAAAATACCAAAATCCCTTTTCATAGCAAAAATAGTAAAATAGTAATAGATAATTGAAAAATCTCTGCTATTTTTGCCAGGGAAAGAGATCAATCCATCATTCTGAGTAAAAAAATCGGAAAGATGAAATATTCAAACACGTAAAATTTTATGAGTGTATTCAATACAAAAAAAATCATATTCTGGGGCATCAACCTGCTGGTAGCCGTGTTACTTCTTTTTCTTATCGGTTACGTTGTTCTCCAACGTTTAGACAGCTATACTCTGCACGGTCAATACATTTCCGTACCTGATCTACGAGGACTCACGCCTTCGGAGGCCGCACCGTTTCTTCAAGAAAAAAATTTATTCGCCGTCGTTATCGACTCTATCTACGACGATCATGCGAAAGCGGGAACTGTCGTCGAGCAATTTCCGTCTCCCGAATCCAAGGTAAAAAACAGCCGGACCATTCAACTCACCATCAATGCCAACGCTCCGGAAAAGTTGATTTTCCCGAATCTAAAAAACACGGCATTCAGACAGACCATTCAAAAGTTAAAAAATATCGGTTTTAATATCGGCCGACTAAAATATACCTCCTCCAATTTTAAGAATCTGGTATTGGGTTTCATGTACAAGGAGGAACCTATCGAACCCGGAGATATTATCCAGAAAGGAGAGAGTATCGATATCATATTAGGGGATGGGAATACAAGTAATAACCAGATTTTCATTCCGAATTTACGGGGCAAAACCTTAGAAGAGGCCAAAACTCTTATTCTGTTCTCTTTCTTAAATTTAGGAGAGGTTATTACAGATGAAACCATTCGTACCCCACAAGATCGACTTGAAGCTTTTATCTACCAACAAACGCCGGATATCGAAGAACATCCTAAGATTACCTTAGGAAGTTACCTAACGGTTTATTTGACAAAAGATCAGGAAAAATTAGCTGTACAGGATTCTCTTTCCACTGAAACACAAGAAGAATGATCGAAGAAATAGAAGATATAGACGAACTGAACGAAGAGGAAGAACAAGCACAAGGGTTATTCGAACATTTTCGTCTGGAAGCAGATTCCGGACAGGCCCTTTTACGAATCGACAAATTCTTAGTAGACCGGATTCCCAACGCCTCACGTACTAAAATACAAGATGCCGCCGAAGCGGGTAATATATTGGTAAACGGGAAACCTGTAAAACCCAACTACAAGATAAAACCCAAAGAGGTGGTTTCGGTGATGATGTCTCATCCGAAAAGAGAGATCACGATCATTCCCGAAAACATTCCACTCCATATTGTTTACGAGGACGATGACCTGCTAATCATAAATAAAGCACCCGGTATGGTAGTACACCCCTCTTTCGGCCACTACACGGGCACGTTGGTCAATGCCTTGGCCTGGCATTTAAAAGACAATCCTCTTTTTAAAGAAAATGACCCCCGACCGGGACTTGTTCACCGGATAGACAAAGATACTTCCGGACTATTGGTCATTGCCAAGACAGAAGAAGCCAAAACAAAACTCGCTTTACAGTTTTTCAATAAAACTTCCGACCGGAAGTACGTCGCCGTCTGTTGGGGCAATTTAGAAGAAGATAACGGTACGATCATCGGCAATATCGGCAGGAATCTTTCCAACCGGAAAATCATGGGCGTTTTTCCCGAAGGCAGTGAATACGGCAAACACGCCGTCACCCATTACCGTGTGCTGGAACGTCTCGGATATGTAAATGTCATTGAATGCGTACTTGAAACCGGAAGGACCCATCAAATCCGGGCTCATTTCAAGCATATCAGACATCCGTTATTCAACGACCCGGAATACGGCGGCAATGAAATACTGAAAGGAACGACTTTCAGCAAATACAAACAATTCGTACAAAACTGTTTTGCCATTTGCCCTCGTCAGGCTTTACATGCCAAAACCTTGGGGTTCATTCACCCGACGACGGAAAAATACATGGCCTTTGATTCGGAAATTCCGGACGACATGCAACAACTCATCTCCAAATGGAGAAACTACGTTATAAACAGAGAGCCGGAAGAGTAGTCTTCCTTCTCTCAAGGGCTGTTAAACAAATATATACTTCAATATAAACAATAAGGATAAAACATACATGACCGGATTCAGGTCACGATACCTTCCGCTCAACACTTTCAAAAAAGTATAAGACAACATTCCCAGAACGATCCCCTCGGCAATGGAATAAGTCAAAGGCATCATAAGTATCGTAATAAAAGCAGGAAGTACTTCTGTCATATCTTCGAAATCAACTTTCCCCACGGCATCGAACATAAATACGCCTACGATTACCAAAACTCCGGCCGTCGCCACACTGGGAACCAACAAAAAAAGAGGTGCAAAAAAGAGAGAGACTAAAAAGAGCAAGGTGACCGTAAAAGCCATAAGTCCGGAACGTCCTCCTTCCGCAATTCCTGCCGCACTCTCGGCATAGGTTGTCGTTGTAGAGGTTCCCAATACGGCTCCGGCCGTCGTTCCTATCGCATCAGCCAACAACGCTTTTTTTATTCGGGGAATTTTTCCGTCGGGTTCCACCATTCCCACCTTGTTAGCCGTCCCTACAAGAGTTCCCAATGTATCAAATATATCCATAAAAATCAACGAGAATATGGCAATCAACATATCGGGATCCCATAATGCATGAAAATCAAATTTAAGAAACACGGGCTCAAGAGAATGCGGTAAAGAAACCGGAGAAAAGTTTTCCGGGATCCGAGTAATACCCAGAGGAATTCCGATCAAAGTACAGACCAATATCACGTAAAAGAGAGCACCTTTCACACGCCTGGCCAACAATACTCCTCCCAAAACAATACCCGTCATGGCTAATACGGCCGACGGGGTAAACCTCCCCAACGCAAGAAAGGTAACCGGATCAGAGACCACAATCCCTGCATTTTTTAACCCGATAAAAGCAATAAACAAACCTATGCCCACGGAAATGGCCTGACGCAAACAGGCAGGGATAGCATTCACTATCATTTCACGCACATTAAAAAGTGTCAACAAAATAAAGACTATTCCCTCGATAAATACAGCAGTTAACGCTTGTTCCCAAGAAAATCCCATGACCTGTACCAAAGTATAAGCAAAAAAAGCATTCAGTCCCATTCCGGGAGCCAAAGCAAAGGGCAACTTGGCCAATACGGCCATTAACAAAGTAGCGACAGCCGCGGCTAATGCCGTTGCCGTAAAAACCCCACCTTTATCCATGGCAGCAGCAGACAGCATATCTGGATTTACCGCTAAAATATACGACATCGTCAAAAAAGTGGTCACTCCGGCCATTACCTCTGTCTTTACACGCATCGTACGCGGATCAAAACCGAATAATCGAGTCAACGTCTTCATAAGCACAATTAAAAAACGGTTATGCCTTTAAAAAGCAAAACCGTCTTGATTATCGTTCTTCCACCTATTATACATTAAACCGGAAATTCATCATATCGCCATCCTGCACGACATAATCTTTTCCCTCCACGGACATTTTTCCCGCCTCCTTGCATTTAGCCTCCGACCCGAAAGCAATAAAATCCTCGTATTTAATAACTTCCGCTCGAATAAATCCTTTTTCAAAATCAGTATGAATAATGCCGGCGGTTTGGGGTGCTTTCATTCCATTCTTAAACGTCCACGCCCTAACTTCCTTCGGTCCTGCCGTAAAATAAGTTCTCAGATTCAACAGCTTATAAGCCGTCCGGATCAATTTATTGACTCCTGCCTCTTCCAACCCCAAATCTTCAAGGAACATCTGTTTCTCCTCGTACGTTTCCAATTCGGCTATATCCGCTTCAATGGCCGCTCCAATCACCAAAACCTCCGCACCCTCGTTCTTCACGGCCTCTCGAACCGCATCCACGTATTTATTACCCTTTACAACAGATACTTCGTCCACGTTGCAAACATATAAAATCGGTTTATTCGTCAATAACATCAGCTCCTTAGCAACCTCCTGCTGTAAGTCGGTCAATTTAACAGACCGGGCGGACTCCCCTCTCTCCAGTGCTTCTTTATAAAGATACAATACTTCCACAAGTCTTTTCGCGTAGGCATCTCCTCCGGTTTTCGCCCTTTTCTCCTCTTTCAACAATCGATTTTCAACCGTCTCCAAATCCTTCAACTGCAACTCCGTATCTATAATCTCTTTATCTCTTACCGGATCAACGCTTCCATCCACATGGACAATATTATCGTCATCAAAACAACGCAAAACATGAATTATAGCATCCGTTTCCCGAATATTAGACAAAAACTTATTCCCCAAACCTTCTCCCTTGCTGGCCCCTTTTACTAATCCGGCAATATCCACGATCTCGACCACAGCTGGTACTACATTTTGAGGTTGTACCAATTCCACCAATTTATTCAATCGCTTATCCGGCACAGTTATTACCCCCACATTCGGTTCTATCGTACAGAAAGGGAAATTAGCAGACTGGGCTTTCGCATTACTTAAACAATTGAACAAGGTCGATTTTCCCACGTTCGGTAAACCGACGATTCCACATTGTAGACTCATAATATATTATTATCAATTAATTATACATTAAATTAAAGCTATCGAGCAATAACAAGATCCTTCTCTCCTTCCGCTCGCACGAGTCCGCAAAGATAATCAATTTTTAAGCTAAAGCAGCATCTTACCATACTTTCTGTCTTGTCTGTACATGGGTATGAATTGCTGAATTTACAATTTAAACCTTTACCGTACCGTTATATGAAAGCAGCCCTGTTTATACTCGTAACGGACGTAACATCTTTTTTGCTTACGTAAATCCCGGAGTACTTCGGCCAATACGGTTTTCAACTTATCCCTGGTCTCCGATTTCGACCCTTTTCGCTTGTAACGAGAATAAGCGATATCAAAAGTAGTCCCGTATATATGAGCCGAATTAGAACTGGCATTCAGATTCTTCTTCTTCAATCGGTTAACGCTTGTTCCTGTCCTCAATACACTCGTAACAATAAGTTTATGTCCCGGAAGCTCTTTGGCACGAAGCGAATCTTTAAAATTCTCTGCAATTTTTTCCAGCAAATCATAAGCCTCCGGAACCAAATAAGGGATCGAATGGGTCAACTCATCCACATGATACAATCCACAGGAAGAGATCTTTTTCAACTTTCTACTTGCTCTTTTAAATTCACCAGAAGAAGCAAGAGGCTCTATTCCCAAGCGCTTAGCAGCATCGATATGCCTATTATTCAAATCATTGAACGTACGGGAATAATTTCTAAAATATACAAAAGGCCTTTTCGCTTTTTTCTCTCCGCACGAAACGAGCACGCACGAAACGAAATACATAAAAATAAACAACCTGTATACCTGCATCGCTCCACGTTATTTTTCCGGTTCTACATGCACCGCAACATGCGTACGGGGACCGTATTTCTTTCGCAGACGCTCTTCGATTCCCGTTGCAATCATATGAGCCACCCTCACCGTCAATTCACCGTTGACGCGTACATGAATCTCTATGGCGAAATCATTTCCTATACGACGCGTTCGCAAATTATGAGGGTCCTTTATCTGCACATCTTCACTTATAACGGTCAAAATTTCTTTTTCCACTTCTTCCGGGAGAGAGCGTTCCAATAAATCGTTCAAAGCGGGAGTCATCAACTGAATTGAAACTTTTATTATAAAAATACTCACGACAACCGCAGCAACCGGGTCTAAAACATGCCACTCTTTTCCTAAAAAAATAGCTCCGCCAATACCCAAAGCCGTTCCGATTGAGGAAAATGCATCCGAACGATGATGCCAGGCATTAGCGACGACAGCCTGACTATTTACTTTTTTCCCCACCGAAAGGGTATAACGATATAAAATCTCCTTTAAAACAATCGAAACAATAGCCGCTATTAAAGCGATCCTATCCGGACTGCCAATCTCCTCCCCCCTCGTCACGGCCAAAATACGATTCAACCCGTTCCAAAAGATACCGGTTCCGACCAATAACAATATCAACCCGATAATCGTTGTCGCCAACGTTTCGTATTTTCCATGTCCGTAATCATGTCCCTCATCTTTCGGCTTTGCGGAGACCTTCACGAAAAAGAGAACAACCACATCCGTCGCAAAATCGGATAAAGAGTGTACGGCATCCGCTATCATAGCACTACTCTTCCCCCATATTCCGGCAATAAATTTAAAAGCCAATAATAAAAAATTTACAACAGAACCTATGATTGTTACCCGATAGATCTCTTTTTCCCTATTTTTCTCATCCATCTCCTGTCAAATAATTTTGAACAAAGATAAAAATAATAGCTCATTTACTTAAAAACGATTCCATGTTTTTCCTCTCTTTATAATCCTGCTTCAATTCTCGTAATCCAAAGAATAAGGATACTACTTTAGAGGCGAAAGCAGCTTACAAAGCACTTTTAAGTTGCATTTTATAAACAACATCGACGATTCGTCCAAAAGAGGTAGCTGAAGTATATAACGGGACAAGACCTGTCATAATAGAATCGGAAGAGGCGTCCAGAACCATGAAGGTCCCATTTTCCAACCCTACCCCGATCCGGGTATTCGTCCGGTCTGTCACGTCCGAATTATAAGCTATCGAACATACCGGACTATCGAATAGATATACTTGCCTGATATCATTAGAAACAGGATCATAACAATACAACCCCCGCTGGTCCATACCACCCGAAAAAAGCAAATACCCACGCTTAGGCAAAAGGGTCATTACATTTCTTCCATCCAAAAGATCCGGATGTTTGAATTTCACCGCATAGGGATTTATAATTTCCCGATCAAGGGTAACAGAAAAAGTTTGGACAATCACCTCATCATTCCGTCGCAACAGTACTAAAAATCCACAACTCTTGTACTCCTCGCTCAAATACCCTATATACGACAGGTCTACTCCGGAAGGTAATCCCGTGATATCCATAAATGCGGCCGGTCTTTCCTCCCTATAATATAATTTTTCAATACGAGTCGCATCTTTTTCAGCATCAGAAATCCACAAAAATCTTCTATGCCGTTCATCGTACAACAAAAAGAAAGGGACCTTTTGATAATCGGTAAGCACCAATCGGTCGACCTGAAGCTCTTCTCCCCCGTAAGCCGCTCTAAATTGCATAAAAGCTCCACTATGCAATATTTCATTCGTCAAATACTTCCGAAAATACAAACCGCCATCTTCACTAAGCAAATAACCCGACCAAATCCCGTGAAGCGCATCCTTAATGACAAAACCCGGCGGATAATTTTTTTCAAGAAACTCATCCCGCGTATGCATCACCTTCCGGAAAGAGACGTCGTTTAATTCCACACACCCCTGTCCGCCTCTCTGCATGACCATCACTTCCCCGGCCGCCTCCGAATAATCACTCCCCGGCCAATGTTCTCGTAACTTTACCGGGGAACTTCCCAACACATCCCCGTTTTCGACCTCATACACATCCGGATAGGCCGTATACTCCGTCCCTTTTCCCCGACTCCTCTCTTGAATAAACGAAAGATGGGAAATCTGATCCTTTTCGGATAATATCATCCATCCTTTATTGTAACGGGACGTCACCCGCAACATAAACTCCTTAACATACTCAATACCATTGACGCTGTCCTTAACGCTAAAATAGCATTCAAACTCTCCGATCGTATCAGCCAGATAACGCAAATCCTGCTGATTACCTATTATTTTACCCCTTTGGATCTTCCATCGATAAGCCCAATGCTTCGGAGCCATCGTATCGTAACTATAATAAACTTCCGGTTTTATCTCCAATATTTCCCCCGCATTCTTTTGATAAAGGGCCGAGATTCCCCGAATGACGATTTCGTTGACGGGAACATAGTCATCATTTCCTTTATCCTTGTAACAACCATACAAGAGACAACATATCCCTATTCCTAAAACAATTTTTCTCATTACACGCTTACACTTACCGTTTTATACATGGGGCCATTTTCATCTTGAATAATATTCCCCTTTTCTGCCTCTTCAATAAGTTTATACTTGAACTGAACCGCCAAAGAACGTATTCTGTTTTCGTCCAGTCCTGTCAAATCGCCTACCCCGGTAATTTCCATGAAAACATCCAATTTTTTCTCCGTATAAGGTCCCAAATATTCGTCCGTAATCTTATCATTCCACCACAACGGCCTTGATTTTAAAGCAGAAAATCGAATGATCTTTTTCCGGTAAGGCATATCCCCCGGTAAAAAGTTCTCATTCTCCACGACTTTCAAAACCAAACGGACAACTCGGGTCTCCAATTTAGGCGAATAGTGCAAAACCACCTGAAAAGAAGAATCTTCAACCTCCCCCGCCTTCCATTTCCACTCCGGCAAAGTATAATCGGTAATTTCCGCCGTCGAAGACTCGTCCGCTTCAATCACGAATGTTTTATCTTCAGTCAGCAAATCTCCGGAGACCTTCAAATGAACCGGGATACTCAACACTTCCGTATTCGGATGAAAATAAAACGATACCTCGACGCTATCCCGATCGTAACGTCCGGCAAAATAGACATAATTCTTTCCGCCGAACATTTTCATTTCGGACTTACCACAAGAACAAGAAACAAGAATCCACAAACCGATCCATCCTATTTTCCGCATTTTCATCATATATTAGTCTCTACCTCCGGAAGAGGAAATACAAAATTCTTCGACATTCCATAGGTCTTACCATCAACCGTAATATTCCGATTCAGTCTTTTATACATATAGAACAACTGTCCTTCAGCCGTATACTCTTTGCGGGCATCCCACAGTAGTTCGCGATAAAGCCGCTCCTTACTCCCTAAGGAGAGTTCCCGTCGGGATCCCCGGCAAAAGCGTAAATAGGCGAACACCGCCTTTGCTCTCTCTTCTCCGACCAAATCATATACACATTCGATATAGATATGATACAATTCACTCAGACGCAATACGGGTATCAATTTGTTGTTTAAGCGATAAGCCGGAGGAGCCACGTAAAAATACTTACCACATACGTCCCTATCCTTTCGTTTAACCACCAAACTTTCGCCCACCCTCACGTCATCCGGATCCTTATCCCGGAGCTCTTCTCGATCTTTCAAAAAAAGATAGGAGTAAGAGGTACGCCCCTCATCATTCAAAGCTCCGTATATATCAACCAATTTATTATTATACAGTCCGAAAATAACATCATCATATAGTTTTAAATTCCCCTTTTTAGCTTCCGACGGTTCTGAAAAATAAAAGAGAGAAGAGTAAATCATTTTCTCCGCCTCTCTCATCGCCGACGCCTTATCTCCCTGATAGAGATACACCCGGGCCAATAACCCGCATATAGCATAATAATTTAACCGATACCCCCTAAAAGACAGGAAATCGCTTACCCCGGCCAATTTCGAATCTCCTAAACGACAATCCACCAACATTATCTGAGTTTGGTAAAGGGTATCAAACGAAGCTGTCAACCTTTTGGCTTTTTCCAAATCCCGGATGACTTTCCCCAACACCTCCTCCGTTGTTAAACGAGGAAAATTAACAGAGGGGGCCTGATCACAATAAGGCACCCGCTTTTCTCCACTATGAACGAGAGGAGCCGGAGCAAAAAGCCGTAATATATCGAAATGAAGAAAAGCCCGAATAGCCAATGCTTCTCCCTCTATCAATCGCCTCTCCAACTCCCCGCCTCCATCCCTGAACAAAGATGAATCTGTCTTTTCTATCCGTTTTAGAAGGGTGTTGCAATTGGCTATCAAATGATAGGCATTTATCCATAGCGTATCCAATCTCGGCCGAACGGTCGCGTGAGAATAATTGTAATCATCCGCATCAATAACCACCCGATAACCGATATCATTGCAATTTCTCACGTCATAATACTGAGCCAACACATCGATGAAACCCCAGGACAACTCCTGGCCATAAAGTGAAGCCCTACTCATACCCTGATATATTCCGTTCAGAGAGTTCCGAAATCCTTCTGCATTCCGAAACAGATCATCCTCCGCCACCTCTCCGGCCGGAGTTACCTCGAACCACTTTTCACAAGAGGTAAACGCAAATACGATCAAAACAGCTATTATCCCCAATACCGATTTCATTAAAAAGATATTTTTAAAGTAAGACTCATATTCCGGGCAAAAGGATAAGAAATACCTCTCTCTTCTTTTATGGAGGAGAAACGAAACACATCATTCATACTCCATTCCAGTCTCATGGTTTCTATTCCCAAACGTTCCGTCCCTATTCGATCCAAATCATATCCCAACGACACCGCATCCCAAGAGAGTACATTATAATCCTGACAGAAACGGGAGGTCGGCCGGGTTAACTCCCTATTCCGAATATCTTTTAAAAATGTTTTATCCCCCGGTTTACGCCATCTTTCCAACAAAACCCTACGATCTGCATTCTCTTCGGCAATATCTACATTTTCCACCTTTCGAACCAAGGTCTCGTTGTATCGCTGTCCTCCGAACTCATAAAGAAAAGAGGCGAATAATGTCCATCCCTTGTATTTCACATTAAATCCGAAAGCTCCGCGAACATCCGGTTCGTAATCTCCAATGACAACTTGTTCTCCGGACTTCCACTCCTGGGTCATCGTTCCTTGTCGACCAAGAAACAGCTCCTTCCCCGTGGAAGGATCGATTCCCAAAGAGCGCATTCCCCAAATGGCGGTTAAAGATCCCCCCTCCACGTATTTCAACAATGGACGGGTATATTTTAAATCACTCAGCCCCTCGTGATAGTCTCCATAGTACCCGTCAACTTTTCGATTATACTCTCTCAAGGCATCGGAAATCTTCATTATTCGATTCCGATTATGCGACAAATTACCGTACACATTCAAATGAATATCGGATTTATTTATCAAGTTTCCACTCAATGACAATTCGATTCCCCGATTCCGTACCTCTCCCAAATTATCTTTGTAAGAGGGAAAGCCGGAAGAGGCTGCAATCGTCACATCCGTAATCAAATCGCGCGTGCGACTATCGTAATAACTCAAATTACAAGCCAACACCCCCTTAAACAGTTCCAGTTCCATTCCGATATCCATCGTATTGGTCCGTTCCCATTTCAAATTAGGGTTTCCCAAAGTCTTCATCAAAACCCCGGAACCCGTTTTATACAGGTCATCCAAGGTCACCTCGTAAGTGGAGATGGCACAATAGGCGGGAAAATCCACTTTCCCCGTCTGCCCGTAACTCATCCTTACCTTCAGACGATCCACAGCAGACCCTTTTTTCATAAAAGAGCAATGGTGCAGATTGATTCCCGCACCCAACGACCAAAAAGGGGCGAACCGTCTATTTTTTCCGAATTCGGAAGAACCGTCCACACGCCCGGCAACATCAAACAAATAGATCGAGCGATAAGCATAATTCAGACTCCCGAATACACCCAAAAGTCTTTTGGTCACCTCTCCCAACGTCGGTTTTACAACGACTTCCATGGCATAATTGGGAGAATGTAAATCCCCTGAAGCAAATCCCCGGTAAGCAGAAGATATATACTCAGTCCGGGAAGAACGAATATTTATTCCTACCGTCATATGAATATAATGTACCCCCACCGACCTGTCATAGGTTACCAAAGCATTCGTATTCCACTCCGGAGCTTTTCCCTTTCTTATGTCCAAATAGCCTTTCAATGTACTCTCCAGATTTACCGGTTTCAAGGAATGCGGATCCGTGAACTCCTCCCGCTCCGAAGTCCGGTGACTCACACTGATTCCTCCTTTAAAAGAGAGGTAATCATTCACGTACCAGTTTATATCGAAATTATTGATCCATTGATTATAATTCGAATAAGCAAAACTCTTTAAACCGGCTTCATAAAGAGGATTCAGTTTCAAGGGGCCGGAATGCCAATTTTGTAAATAAGGCAGATCGTCTCCTTTATCATCCCGATATTCGTCGTAAGGCAGCTGTTTCGTATAATCGCTAAATACCCCATAAGGGGAATCCTCCGACCGGACAGCGTAATAAGATATCCTGTTCCGAAGTTGCAAAGAACGATAACGAAAATCGAGGTTTAAACCTCCACCGGTCCGGTTCCGGAAAGAACCTTTCATAACACCGTTCTGTTGGTGATAAAGAAAGTCCACCCCCACCCGCAGGTTTCCGGTCTCCCCCTCCATAACCAGCGAGTGTTTATGATTGAAAACCGCACGTACCGGTTTCGACAGCCAATAGGTATCGACTCCTTTAGCCAATTGTTTCAACTTACTATTATACTCCGCAAGTCCCGCTACCTCAGAAGAGGCATTATCCGGTTCGAACAAACCTGCCATCCGTTCGGTTTCAATTTTTTCTGCCGCATGCATCAGATTATAATCCGACAAATCAGGAAACGCCACCTCCCCATTCATACGGTAGCCGACATGCAATTTTCCCGGCCGTATTCCCCGAGTGGTAATAACGATAACACCATTGGCGGCCCTGGAACCATACATCGCCGTTGCCGCCGCATCTTTCAAAATCGTGATACTCTCCACCCGATCCATATCCATATCGTACACTTTCTGAATATCAATCTGAAAACCGTCCAGAATAAACGTCGGCAAATTGGAATTATTTTCCAAGGCCGACTTCGTCAAATCTTCCTTGCTTAACTCCGTGACTCCTATACCCGACCGTCCCCTCACGTAAAGTTCCGGCAAGGTATTCGGGTCTGATCCCCATTCATTATTCCCATGGATTCGGAAAGAAGGTTCAAACGTCTGAATGGCACTCAAAAGATTGGTTTTTGAAACCCTCAGCAATTTATCTCCGGAAATAGTTGTTGAGTTTCCGGTAAAACTACCTTTCGCATAATTAGAATAACCGGTAATCACCACTTCATCTATCAATTCCGGATCATCTTCCAGAAAGACACTTATACCCGTTGTCCGCCCCTGAATAATCGGAATCCTTCGCGGTTTCATCCCGACAAAAGAAAAAAGAAGAACTCCCGCTTCACGAGGGTAAATATCCAACCGAAATCGCCCCTCTCGGTCCGTGGAGACCCCGACAACAGTCCCATCCAACTTCACGGTTACTCCGGGTAAAGGAAGTCCGGAGATATCATATACCCGACCGGAAATCTCCATTTTATTTATCATCTCAGGCTCCATGGGAGTAATAATAATAACACGATTGACAAACTGAAAATCAAGTCCGGAATCTTTCAGGCAAAATTTCAATATATTCTCTATCGTCTCCGACCGGAAACGTTTGGTAACGGGAGGAAGTTCCCGAACTTGTTCGTGATTACATAAAAAACTGATTCCGCTCTTTTGCTTTATCTCTTCCAATACCTTTAAAATGGGGGTATCTTTAAAATCTGCACTTATTCTTATATTAGCGGGATGCCGAGCTTGAGCAAAAGTAAAACACGAAACAAATTGCAATAACAAGATCAGATACAAGACTTTATTCATACAGCAAAAATAGAGTAATCTATTCCATTTTAAAAACAAAACATGTTAAAAACAATAGGAAACATAAAAAAACTGCCGGAAAAAATTTTCCGGCAGTTTTTTCTATATTGAAAAAAATTACTTCTCAAACAATTTCCCGAATTCATCCATCGTTACCAACTGCTCCTCCAATTTTACACCTTCTTTCACGGTAGCGAAAATTTTATTCTCCAAAGCTCTCTCGTACATATTGGCACGTTGCTTTTGATCTTCCAACAAACGAACGGCAAAACCGTCCAACTGTTCATTGGTCAGACCGTACAATCCGTATTGTTGCAATTGAGCTGCCGCAATCTCACGAGCCATTCCTTTCATATCCTCATCCTCTACCTTTATTTCGTACTCCTTAACCATAGCAGTCTTAATCAACTGCCACTTGAACTCCTCCCGATAAGAATCGAAGTCCTTCTCTACCGATTCGGGTGTCATCTCCCTGTTCGTAGCCACCATCCAACGTTTCAAAAAAGCTTCCGGCAAAACAACATCCTCATTCTTTTTCAGCATTTTATCGCGAGCATCCACAGAGAAACGATATTCACTATGTCCCTTAAACTGGTTTCCTAAATCTTCTTTTACTTTAGCGCGAAACTCCTCCACACTCTTTACCGCACCCTCTCCATATAATTTATCAAACAATGCCTGATTAACTTCCGCATCGACATATCTTTTTATCTCACTGACAATCAAACAGAAATCAGACTTAACTTTCTCAGCCTCCTCCTTGCTTACTCCCAACATGGCGGCAAAATCAGTCTTATTCGGATAAGCTCTTGCCGGATTGAAAATAACTTCACTTCCCGCTTTTGCCCCGATAAAAGCATTACGAGCCTCTTCGTCCTTCATATGATACACGGAAACAGAAGCATCCTCATTGCGAATTCCTCCCTCTTTCGGTTTCCCGTTTTCGTCCAATTCGATCAGCTCACCTTTCAAATACTCTGTCCCTTCAACAACATCAACGACCTCAAGACTTCCGCTATTTTTACAGATACTCTCGACCTGTTTGTCTATCATTTCATCATCAATCTTTATCGTATAATAAGGTACTTTCTCACGCTTGCTCAACTTCACATTCATCACGGGAGCCAATGCAATATCATAAGTAAATTCGAAATTCTCCTGATCCAAATTCAAATCCTGTCCTTCCGTTTCGTTAGGAAGCGGTTCCCCAAGCAAATTCAGTGTATTGTCTTGAATATATTTGGTCAGCCCTTCTCCTATCAATTTATTGATCTCCTCTATCAACACGGCCTTACCGTACATCTTCCTTATGATCCCAAAGGGAGTTTTACCTTTACGAAAACCGTCAATTACTGCTTTCTTCTGATACT
The DNA here is from genome assembly GCF_003204205.1 of Sanguibacteroides justesenii. NCBI lineage: Bacteria > Pseudomonadati > Bacteroidota > Bacteroidia > Bacteroidales > Porphyromonadaceae > Sanguibacteroides > Sanguibacteroides justesenii. Next base: position 193,605 of record NZ_QJPL01000007.1, on the reverse strand, counting down.
CCTTCAATGCATCGTTCACGCGGGTAGCGTAGTCATCCTTATCTAATTGAACCTTAAGAGTTGCGTTAAGGTCATCGATCTGGGTTTGTGTTATATTCATACTTCTCTATGATAAATGATAATAATGATAAAACAAACAAAAAAGCCACCTAAATGAAGGCGGCCAGCTCTTTCTCAAGTGCGGGCGAAGGGACTCGAACCCCCACGCCTTGCGGCACTAGATCCTAAGTCTAGTGCGTCTACCAATTTCGCCACGCCCGCTTGCTAATTTGCGGTGCAAATATAGTGCTTTTTTATCAGTTCCAAAATTTTTAAACCTTTTTTTATTTTTTCCTTCTTAGTTCAAAATTCTTTCCCAAGTATACGCGTCTCACCTCCGGATCTTCCGCCAATTGTTCCGCTGAACCCGATTGCAATATACGTCCGTCATACAGCAGATAAGCCCGGTCGGTAATACACAAGGTCTCCTGTACGTTATGGTCCGTAATCAAAATACCGATATTCTTCTCTTTCAATTTCTGTACTATACTCTGAATGTCTTCCACGGCAATGGGATCGACACCGGCAAACGGTTCATCCAACAAAATAAATTTCGGAGAAATGGATAAAGCCCGCGCAATCTCCGTACGCCGACGTTCTCCCCCCGACAGTTGGATACCTTTGCTTTTTCGAATATGCTGCAACCCGAACTCATCCAACATCTCTTCCAAACGTTGCTTTTGATAATCTTTCGGGAACTTACTCATCTCCAGTACGGCTTTGATATTATCTTCCACGCTCAGTTGTCTGAACACGGAAGCTTCCTGCGCCAGATAACCGACTCCCAGTTGAGCTCTCCGGTACACCGGCTCCGTCGTAATTTCCGTATCGTCCAAAAAAATACGTCCGCCATTCGGTTTGATCAAACCTACGATCATATAAAAAGAGGTCGTCTTTCCTGCCCCGTTCGGCCCTAACAACCCCACGATCTCCCCTTGCTCCACGTTTACCGAAACTCCTTTTACGACGGTTCTGCTTTTGTATTTTTTTACCAGATCCTCAGCCCTTAATTTCATATTATTCAGTTTTATCGCGCTAAGATAATTCTTTTCGACGTAAAAGTAAAAGCCGTCACCCAAAAATGATCAAAAGTGACAATTTGCCTATACGATAACTCTCCGTCAGAAATTCAAATGCAAGGAAAAATTAATGGCAAAATTATCCACGTCCTGCCTATCTTTATCCTTCCGATGAGTTATTCTCCACATGGCATCGATACGAATAAATCGAAATATATTTTCAACACCGAACCCAGCCTCTATATAAGGTTTCGAAACCGAAGACATTCCTTGGGGAAAGAGCAACAAAGCTTCCGTGTCGGGTCGGCTTCCGTTATTTTTATCGGACAAAGATCCCCACAACGCTTTTACTGTCGCCACCTCGCGCCACTTCAACCGCTTCATTAACGGAATTTTACTCAAGAAAAATCCCCGGAAATGATGTTCCCAGAAAACAGCTCCCCACAAATCCGAGGCAAACTCGTAGAAATTCATACAAGAAAAAGCATAAGGATCATAGAAATAGGTCGCATTCCCTTCATGCAATTTCAACAAAGGATAGGGAACTTTTCCGAATATTTTCCCTCCGGACAACATAACGTCGCTGTAACCTATCGGAGCAATCGTAAAATCATGTTTAACGGAAAGCTCCAAACGTTGATAATTGTATTGACTGTTAAAAACCCCTTTTACACCTGCGATCAAATCCATACCGACAATAGGGTATTTAGACCCCATAGACATCTTGTCGAAAGTCTTACGTACCACTACCTCATTTTTAGAAAAACGCAATCCCAAGCGGAATTGTGAGGTACGGATCTGGCTTACCTCCATACTATCCGGACGGAAAAAATCCACATAAGGGGTAGGAAACATCTGTCTGTATTCATAGGCAAAAGTATTGGTAAACCACGACCACCACTCTTTTTCATACCGTAAATCAAATTGATTGATAAGCGTCAATTTTTCATTATTACCCCGGGAGAAAATAGAACTTAAAATATTTCCGGTAGTGAAAGCATTTTCGCTCGCACCCAATTGAAGCACATCATGTTTACCCCCGATCGTCATTTTGGAAGTCGGCAACGTATTGAATACGATCTCCACACTCCCCCCTCCTTTAAATTCATTGTCTTTCGTACTGTAAGCACCGTAACCGCTCAGGCGTATTTTCTTGCTGAATTCACTCGTGGTACGGGCTCCCAGCTGGAATCTTGCACCTTCCAGCTTATTAAAACTGAATAACTTATAATAAGGTCCCAACTCCACTTTTTTCACCGGATAATAACCGAACAGCACCGTATTGATCAAATCATATATGTTTTGATACAAAGGCACATTCTTTATCGAGTCTACCATATTATAGATATTCTGTTCCCGTTCGCTCAACTGATAAGGACGCACCGACTGCCAATAACTCTCATCATTCTTCAACACATCCTCACTCAATATCATATCATTATCCAACCTGGCAATTTCCGGCGGAATATCCTCGTTAATCCTTACATCTGAATAGTCGATTTGCCGGTGTCCCATAAAAGATATCAACTTAGAGGAATCTTTCATTTGCACGGTAAAATCCGCCATGATTTTGTCCTGTTTCAAAAACCAGGTCGAATCATTCACCAGCTCGTTGGTATTTTCAATCACCAAATCTCGAATCCAGTTTACATTTAATCCCTTTACCATACGCAAGGTAGCGGACTCCAAAGCCCAGGTCAAAGAATCGATATTGATCTCTCCGTCGAAAACCGGAATCGATTTTCCCTTGGGATGGAAACGAATCTTATATATCTTTCTCCCTTCCTTTTGAACACTATCCACCAAAAAATATTTATAATACATCAATCCGTGTTCACTTAAAGGACTGGCAAAGTTTACTTCAAAAATATTAATATAATTATCATACAGGTTCACGTTCACGTGCAGATGTCCCGTGAATTGGGCCAGGGTATAATCTTCTTCTATGCCCGATATACGACTGGCTTTTACAATTTCCCTGCTTAAGCGGGGGTTTTTCCGATAATAATAGTCAGCTGAAGCTTCCGAAATCATAACGGGCAGATAAGCTTTACCCGTTATAACAGAGGTATCGATATATTGAAATATAAAGCCGAAATTCTTTTGCAGTTTTTTATTTCTAAATTCCGGTTTTATATTGGCCACGTCCAGTTCCATTTTGGTATAAGTGGAACAATGATAAGAGTCCTTCTCGGCCGGGTTGTTTCGTCTCTTATTTTTAGAGATATTACGCAAAATAGCGTGAGCAGGATTCTCCCCCGGAGTCACCATCACTTCTTCTAAATCCGTAACAACCGGTACCAGTTTAAAGTCCACCGTATTGAATGCTCCCGGCTTTATCTTTACCACCTGCCGCTCGTAAGAAAGATAAGCCGCCATAATCTCCGACACTTCAGCGCGGGTTTCAATTGTATAATATCCGTCAAAATCCGTGGTAATTCCGATCGTAGTTCCGACAAAAGAGATACTTACCAAAGGTAAAGGCTCTCCCGTTTTGGCATCGGTCACCCGTCCGCGTACTTTAGTTGTTTGTGCCGATAATTCGGTAATCCATAAAGACAAAAATAAAAATAGAATGAATTTTGCGCGTTTCATCATATTCAAAATCTCCCACTTTTAAATTTTTCATTGCCACCTTTAAAATCATGATCCCATCAAACCACCCCTTCGCGCAATATGTCATGTAAATGAACGATTCCCTTATAACGTAACTTCTCGTCAACAACGACCAGTTGAGTAATACTATTTTTTTCCATCAACCGATAGGCGTTATAAGCCAACTCCTCTTCAAAAATAGTCTTCGGAGACTTCGACATAATATCGTTTGCCGTCAATCCGTCGACATCTTCATATTTCTCCATCATTCTCCGTAAATCACCGTCTGTAATAATCCCTATTAGTTTCTCGTTTTCGTCCACAATAGCAACAGCTCCCAATCTTCCTTTCGACATCGCTAAAATCACCGGACGAATTCCCGCTTCCTTCTTGATACAAGGACGATTATTTTTATCAAAAACATCTGCGACCCTTAAATACAAACGTTTTCCCAAAGAACCTCCCGGATGATATTTAGCAAAATCCCGACTAGAAAAACTTCTGCAACCGATCAGACACATTGCTAATGCATCTCCTAACACTAATTGTGCCGTAGTTGAATTTGTCGGGGCTAAATTTAAAGGACCGGCCTCTTTTTCCACTTTTGCCTTCAAAACATACATCGCATTTTGTGCCAAAAAAGAATCGGTATTAGAGACCATGGCTATGATGTTATGATTACCTATATTCCGTATCAACGGGACGAGTACCTTTATCTCCGGAGTATTTCCACTTTTTGAAACGCAGATAACCACATCCTCCTCCCGGATCATTCCCAAATCACCGTGAATAGCATCAGCGGCATGCATAAATATAGCCTGAGTACCCGTTGAGTTTAGGGTCGCTACAATTTTCGTCGCTATGATGGCACTTTTACCGATACCGGTAACAATGACGCGTCCTTTGCTCTCGTAAATCAATTTTACGACAGCCTCAAAGTCTTTATCTATGTATCGGGACAGATTCTGAATAGCTTCGGCCTCATCCCGAATCACATTCAAGGCGATTGATTTTATGTCTACCATGCTCCTTTTCGTTTATTAATTTCAAAAAACGAGTTTCAGCAAAAAAAAAAATCAAAATTTATTGCACACTCGGTTTTTGTCTATAACTTTACTAAGGGCAAAAGTATTATTTTTTTACGATTGCCCCAAAAATGTGTAGGAATAGATTTATTATCGCCTATTTTGTTTGTACAAAAAAATTAAGTTATAAATTTGCACTCCCTCCTATGGAGGTGTGTAGAAATTTTTAATAAAATCATGGGATTGCAAATTGATTTACATGCTAAATTAAAAGAGTATTTCGGTTTTGATAATTTTAAAGGGAATCAGGAGCAGATTATTAAGAATGTACTGGCAGGAAACAATACTTTTGTTTTAATGCCTACGGGAGGGGGAAAATCTTTATGTTATCAACTGCCCGCTCTCATTCTGGAAGGGACAGCGATTGTAATCTCTCCGCTGATTGCTTTAATGAAAAACCAGGTGGATGCAATGCGCTCCTTTAGCGAATCTGAAGGCGTAGCTCATTTCATGAACTCTTCTCTCAGTAAAAACGACATATTAAGCGTAAAAGAAGACGTACTCAACGGCAAAACAAAATTATTGTATGTAGCTCCGGAGTCATTAACCAAAGAAAGTAATATCGAATTCCTCCGTAAGGTCAATATCTCTTTCTTTGCCGTGGACGAAGCGCATTGTATCTCCGAATGGGGGCATGACTTCCGTACGGAATACCGGAAAATCCGTCCTATCGTGGAACAAATAGGGAAAGCTCCCATAATCGCCTTAACGGCAACGGCAACACCGAAGGTACAACACGATATTCAGAAAAACTTAGATATGCTGGATGCCCAAGTATTCAAATCTTCTTTTAACCGTCCTAATCTATATTACGAAGTACGACCGAAGATCGATCCGACAAAAGACATCATCAAATTTATTAAAAACAACGAGGGTAAATCAGGCATTATTTATTGCCTGAGTCGAAAAAAGGTAGAAGAACTGACAGAAGTCTTATGTGTGAACGGCATCAAAGCAGCCGCTTATCACGCGGGGATGGATGCGGCAACCCGGAGCATGAATCAGGACAAATTCTTAATGGAAGAGGTAAACGTCATTGTCGCAACGATCGCTTTCGGTATGGGCATTGACAAACCGGATGTCAGATTCGTTATCCACTACGATATACCCAAAAGTCTGGAAGGATACTACCAGGAAACCGGACGCGCGGGAAGAGACGGAGGAGAAGGTTATTGCCTGACTTTTTATAGTTATAAAGATATTCAGAAATTAGAAAAATTCATGCAGGGGAAACCCATTGCGGAGCAAGAGATAGGTAAACAACTTTTGTTTGAAACCGTCTCTTACGCGGAATCTTCCCTATGCAGGCGAAAAGTCCTGTTACACTATTTCGGTGAAACCTACGAGGAAGAAAATTGTGGTTCCTGCGATAATTGCCTGTTCCCCAAAAAAGAATTCGAAGGGAAAGAATATTTGATCGACGCTTTAAATACGATTCTGGAAGTTAAAGAGAAATTCAAGGTCGAGCATCTGGTAAATATTCTGATGGGAGAAACCGATTCTACTATAAAATCGTATCATCACGACGAACTGGAATCTTTCGGTATCGGTTCTGAAAAAACTCCCCAATTCTGGAATATGGTTTTCAGAAGAGCCTTAGTTAGCTGTTATATAGAAAAAGATATTGAACAATACGGTGTCATTAAATTAACTCAAAAAGGACACGAATTTTTAAAAGAACCTAAAGATTTTATGCTGATGGAAGATCATAATTTTGAAGAATCTGAAGAGAAACTTCAGGAAAAGGGGGGTGTTTCAGCGTTAGACAGCACATTATTTGCCATACTGAAAGATTTAAGAAAAAAGATAGCCAAGAAAAACAATCTGCCCCCTTATGTTATTTTCCAGGACCCGTCACTGGAAGACATGTGTATCAACTATCCGATTACCCTCGAAGAGTTAGCTAACATACAAGGAGTAGGAACAGGAAAGGCTCAAAAATATGGTAAGGAGTTTGTCGAGGTGATCAAACAATACGTGGATGACAACGAAATCGAACGGGCTCAGGATATGGTAGTTAAAACCGTCGCCAATAAATCCAAATTTAAGGTATACATCATACAAAATATCGACCGCCAAATCGATCTGGAAGACATCGCTTCCGCAGAAGGATTATCTTTTGAGGAATTAATCAAAGAGATGGAGGCTATTGTATTTTCAGGTACCAAATTGAACATCGACTACTATATTAACAAAATCCTCGATGAAGAGCAGCAACAGGAAATATTCGATTATTTCATGGAAGCCAAGAGCGACAATATCGGAGATGCTTATGATGAGTTCGACGGGGATTACGCGGAAGAAGACCTGAGGTTGATGCGTTTGAAATTCCATTCCAAACATGGAAATTAAACCAATAGAAAAAACTGCCCTGTAAGGCAGTTTTTTTTTCATTCCATACGGTCTATCATCATATCCGGAAGATGTTGCATATATTGAAATAACAAACTTTCATCCCCTGCCCTTCTCGTTTTTATAATTAAAGTCACCCGGTAAGTCGAAGAATCACCTAATTGTCCGGTTTCCGTCGAATAACTTGCGATAGTATGTCCTTTGCGTTCGATCTCATCCGTGACCAATTTAATATTTTCACGCGCGCTTGTCGTGAACACCAACAATACACTCCGTAACCCTATCCTCTTAAACAAATACCCCAACCCTTCAAGTCCCAGTAAAGTCAAAACCATAGCCCCGACACCCAGCCAATACATTCCGCCTCCCACGGCAAGTCCGATAGCTGCTGTTGCCCATACCCCTGCCGCGGTCGTCAAGCCGCGTACAAACTGTTTCTGAATAATAATAGTACCGGCCCCCAGAAAACCTATCCCGCTCACCACCTGCGCAGCTATACGACTGGGATCCAACCCTATACCCTTATCTCCCAAAACATCTTCAAAACCATATTTTGAAACAATCATAAACAAAGCGCTACCGCAAGCGACCAAGAAATGTGTTCTAAAACCAGCCTCTTTGGCCCGGTATTCCCGATCCAAACCGATAATCGCACCTAAAACACCCGCAACAAATAATCTAAAAATAAAATCCCAAATCATATCCTCTCTTTTCTATTTATGAATACCAACAAATTTACGCAAAATAACGTATGATGTTTATCAGAAACAAAAGAATATGATCACAATTGCTATCTTACTATTCATCATAGGTTACACGTTTATTGCCCTCGAACATTCCCTTGGGGTTAATAAAACCGCTACGGCCTTGGTGTTAGGAATGCTACTCTGGACCCTTTGTATCTTTGCGGGCCCGGATATCATTATCTCGGCCAACAACACTTCTTTCCATGAATACGTTACGGCAAATCCCTCTCTGCATTCTCTCTCTCTCCGGGAGCAAGCCATTCAGTATCTTATTAACCTGCAAATAATAGACCACTTAGGGAATATTGCCGAAATTTTATTTTATTTACTCGGGGCCATGACAATCGTCGAGATCATAGATACGCATCATGGCTTCGACATCATTACCAAGCAGATAAAAACAAAAAGTAAAAGAAAGTTATTGTGGCTTATCGCCTTTCTTACTTTTTTCATGTCGGCCGTATTAGACAATTTGACGACAGCCATGGTGATGGTCATGTTGTTACGTCGCCTGATTACGGATCGAACGGAACGATGGATATTCGGAAGCATCGTCATCCTCGCCGCTAACGCGGGCGGAACCTGGACTCCCATAGGAGACGTCACCACTATTATGCTCTGGATACACGACAACATAACCGCCGCTCGCATTATGAAACAACTTCTACTTCCCAGCCTGATCTCTATCGTGATACCCCTGATCATCGTCTCTTTTCAGATCAAAGGAGATACGGCTACCGTTTCCAACGCATCATCAACTACCGGCAACAATTTACCCGTCTCCCATCGCGAGCAATTTATTATTCTTTTACTGGGAATCGTCGGTTTGCTGTTTGTCCCCGTTTTCAAATCCATAACCCATTTACCGCCTTTTGTCGGCATCCTATTAGCTTTAGGCATGTTATGGATATACCTTGAGATTCTTTACAACCGCAAAAAAACACCCGCTACGACTTTCCCTTACCGAGTCTCGGCCATACTCCCCAAAGTAGATTACTCGACCCTACTCTTTTTCCTTGGCATCCTTTTGGCCGTTGCCGCTATAGAAACCGTAGGAATATTAAATCATATGGCCACCTTCCTTAACGAGAAACTGGACAATGTCTACCTTATCGACGGTATCATCGGATTACTGTCTTCCATCATCGATAATGTTCCTTTAGTGGCTGCCGCCATGGGCATGTATCCTCTCGTTACCCCGGAAACGCAACCCCTCACGCCCTATTTAATGAATTTCGTCACGAACGGTACCTTTTGGGAACTCCTGGCTTATTGCGCGGGAGTCGGGGGCAGCATCCTCATCATCGGCTCCGCAGCCGGTGTTGTGGTCATGGGGTTAGAACGTATCAATTTCGTTTGGTATCTCAAACATATCACATGGATCGCCCTCCTCGGTTATCTCGGTGGTATCGCCGTTTATATCTTACAGAAAATATAAATGGAGTGTCCTCCGACACTCCATTTTATATTACTCCTGATAACGGACGATCGTTTGTTCCCGATCCGGTCCGACGGAAACGATCTTGATCGGCACTCCCGTCTCTTCTTCGAGAAAAGTCAAATAGTTATTAAACTCTTCCGGAAATTCATCTTCCGAACTCACCCGGGTCATATCGGTTTTCCAACCGGGAAGTTCCACATAAACCGGTTTGATGTTATCATTGATTTCGAAAGGGAAATCCTCTACCTCTTTTCCGTCAATTTCGTAAGCTACACAGGCTTTGATGGTATCGAAAGAATCCAACACGTCACTTTTCATCATAATGAGTTGCGTGACACCATTTATCATAATGGCATATTTTAACGCAACCAAATCAATCCAACCGCAACGACGACGTCTTCCAGTAACGGATCCGAACTCATGTCCCAGGTCGCACAACCGATCTCCCACCTCGTTTTTCAGCTCCGTGGGGAAAGGACCGCTTCCGACACGGGTACAATAGGCTTTAAAAATACCGTAAACCTCTCCTATACGGCTCGGGGCCACCCCCAGCCCGGTACAAGCTCCGGCACAAACGGTATTGGACGAGGTCACAAAAGGATAAGAACCGAAATCGATATCCAACATCGTTCCCTGTGCCCCTTCCGCCAAAATAGACTTTCCGGCTTTCAACGAATGATTGACCTCATGTTCGCTATCTACCAATTGAAATTGTTTCAAATATTCGATTCCCTCAAACCACTCTTTTTCAACGGCAGACAAATCGTATGAAAAATTCAAACTCTTCAATATCTGTTCGTGACGAGCTTTTGCTTTCGCGTATTTAGTATCGAAGTCATGTAAAATATCCCCTACGCGAACGCCATTACGACTGATCTTATCCGTATAAGTCGGTCCGATTCCCTTCCCCGTCGTTCCCACTTTGGCATCTCCTTTAGCCACCTCATAGGCAGCATCCAAGAAACGATGTGTAGGAAGGATCAAATGGGCTTTCTTAGATACATGCAATCTCTTCTTCAAATCATGACCGGACGCCTCGAGTGCCTCTGCTTCCGCCTTAAATAAAGCAGGATCCAACACGACACCATTCCCGATAATATTTATTTTATCCCCCTGAAAAATTCCGGAAGGGATAGAACGAAGAATATATTTTTCACCGTTAAATTCCAGCGTATGTCCCGCGTTAGGACCTCCTTGGAAACGAGCAATCACATCGTAATGAGGCGTTAAAACATCAACGACCTTTCCTTTTCCCTCATCTCCCCACTGTAACCCCAGCAATACATCTACTTTCATTTGATACTATTTTAATTATAATCGCCGCGTAAGCACAACGATTTTGGATTATAAAACAATTACTAAAAAAACAAACGTACAAAGGTAATATTTATTTCGAAGCAGCCAACTTGCAGTCGTGACAGACACCATATATATAAAGCATATGATGATGAACCGAAAAATCATATTTATCCTCCACGTGCTCAACGATCTCCTCCAATCGAGGGTCTGCAAACTCTTCCACCTTTCCGCATACCTTACATACAATATGTTCGTGTTTCCTGTTGTTGTAAGCTTTTTCAAACTGGGCAATATTATTTCCGAACTGATGTTTTATCACCAGTTTGCACTCCAACAGCAAATCAATCGTATTATACAAAGTTGCCCGACTTACCCTGTAATTTTTATTCTTCATAAAAACATACAAAGATTCGATATCGAAATGTCCTGTATGAGAATAGATCTCATCTAAAATAGCATATCGTTCCGGTGTTTTACGATGTCCTTTTTGCTGCAAGTAAGTAGTAAAAATCTCTTTTACCGTCTCCTTTATTTTTTCCATTGAGTCCAAAGCACTTGATTTATGACTTTGCTAAATTACAACAAATCTCGAAAACATGCTCATCTAATTTAGAAGAATTTTAATTAAAGGTCTATATTCTCCACTCGAGATACGTTTTCCACTCCTTTCAACGAAGCTATTTTCATCATCAGATTGTTTAAATCCGCCGTATTATGTACGTATAAATGAATCATTCCTTCGAATATTCCGTCTTTCGTTTCAAAATGCACCGTGCGCATATTCACGTTATTCTCCTTAGAAATAATCATTGTAATATCACTCACGATCCCCATACTATCAATACCGTTCAATTTAATCACGGCTAAAAAAGACATAATCTTATGACTAACCCACTTGACAGGCACAATTCGATCCCCGTAACGGGACATTAAACGAATGGCTTCGGGACATTTACGTTTATGAACGGTAATCTTATCGTCGATCTTCATTCCGACGACATCATCGCCCGGAATAGGATTACAGCAAGGGGCAATAATAAAATCGGAGGCATCCTCCACAACATCATTAAAGACCTTTTCATCCTTTTTCTTTTTATCTCCCGCTCCCCCCTCTTTCGCCGCATCTGATCTGTCGTTTTTGAAAAACTGTAATTTCCAGTATTTTACAAATTTATTTTCCGATTTTCTTTTCAATGCCCTCTTCACCTCTTCCACATCCAGATGCCCTTTAGCCAAGCTAACAAACAAATCCTCTTTTGCATTCAATTTCAAATGATTGAGTGCTTTCCTCATTGTCTCTGGGGAATCGGGTAGACGCATATCCTCCAGCAATTTCTCAAAAATCATTCCGCCATTCCGGACCTGCTCTTTCTTTTCCTTCCTGCAAGTCGCACTTATATTCGTTTTCGCCTTGGCCGTAACCACGAAATCTAGCCAATCGCCCTGAGGCTTTTGCCTATCACTCGTCAACACCTCCACCTGATCTCCGCTTTGTAAAACATGACTCATGGGAACCAACTTATGATTGACCTTTGCCCCGATGCAGGAATTTCCGATTTCGGTATGGATATCATAAGCAAAATCCAAAGCCGTTGCTCCTTTGGGGAGAGTTTTCATATCTCCCTTAGGAGTAAATACCCGGATCTCTTTCGCGTATAAATTCATTTTGAATTCATCCAGAAACTCTAAAGCGTCCGTCCCCGGTTGTTCCAGCATCTCTTTGATCCCAGCCAGCCATTTATCCAATTCGGAATTAGCATCCGTATCGCCCTTATATTTCCAATGGGCGGCTAATCCCCGTTCCGCGATTTCGTCCATACGTTCCGAACGAATCTGAACCTCAATCCACCGTCCCCCCGGTCCCATTACCGTCAGATGCAATGCCTCATATCCATTCGCTTTCGGAACACTGACCCAATCCCGTATACGCTCGGGTTTGGGACTGTACAAATCCGTAATCAGGGAGTATATGTTCCAGCACTGCCATTTTTCGGGTTGATTACTTTTGGGAACGAAAACAATACGTACCGCCAGCAAATCGTATATTTCCTCAAACGAGATATGGCGACGTTGCATCTTAGACCAAACAGAATAGACGCTCTTGGTACGTGCCGTAATCTCAAACCGGTAACCATTCTCCGCCAAACGCTCCCGTATAGGAATAATAAACTGCTGAAAAAGATTCGTATTTTCGGTTTTATAGGCTTGAATCCGTTTTTCTAAAGCTTTATACTCTTCCGGATTTTCATATTTCAAACTCAAATCCTCCAATTCGGTTTTTATCGCATGCAGTCCCATACGATGAGCCAAAGGAGCATAAATATACAACGTCTCTCCCGCTATTTTCACCTGCTTATGTTCGGGCATGGAGTCTAACGTGCGCATATTATGCAAACGATCGGCAATTTTAATCAGAATCACACGAACATCATCAGCCAAAGTAAGGATCATTTTTCGAAAACTTTCGGCCTGCTTCGTGGTATTCGATCCCATCACCTCACTGATTTTCGTCAATCCATCCACGAGAGAAGCGATTTTAGGCCCAAACAGATTGGATATATCTTCTACCGTGTAATCCGTATCTTCCACGACATCATGCAGCAAAGCGGCGATCACCGACTTCGTTCCCAAACCGATCTCTTTCGTCGCGATTTTGGCCACAGCAATCGGATGAAGAATATAAGGTTCTCCGGATTTTCTCCGAACCCCCTGATGCGCCTCGTTGGCAAACTCAAACGCCACCCGAATTAACCTCTTATTCTCTTCAGTGGTCCCCTTCCGCATGGAATTCAATAAATCCTCGAAAGCTGCCTCTATTATTTCCTGCTCTGTCATATCCATCATGATTTAGGTCACGGTTATATCTCTATATGCCGGGAAGTTACGTCCGATTGCAGGAATAAAGCCGCCATCCGGTCAAACATACCCCCTTTTTCAGTCGTATAATATATGATTTTCCCCTCTTTGGAAAGTCGCCCGTCAATTTCAGGATGACGTTCCAAATAATCTTTTAAACTTCGGGCCACCAAGCCCCCCTGCTCAACAACAGTCACGCCCTCGGGTATAATCTCATCTATTTTCTCTCTTAACAGCGGATAATGGGTACAGGCCAATATAATCGTATCTATCATCGGGTCTTTTTCCATTAGCTCCTGAACATATTTTCTTACAAAATAATCCGTCCCCGGCGAATCTATTTCGTCATTCTCCACCAGAGGAACCCACATGGGACATGCCTGTTGCGTAACCCGGAGTCCCTTTTCCGAATGTATCTTGGCAATTTCCATAAGATAGGAACCGGAAGCCACGGTACCCTTGGTCCCCAATACCCCGATATGCCCGTTCGTCGTAAAACGGGGAACAGCCTCCACGCTGGGACGAATAACCCCCAGCACCCTTCTTTCCGGGTCAATCAAAGGTAAATCCACCTGCTGAATCGTACGAAGAGCCTTGGCCGATGCGGTATTACAGGCAAGTATGACCAACCGGCAATTCATTTCGAATAATTTAAAAACCGCCTGGCGGGTATATTCATAAACGACATCAAAGGATCGGGTTCCGTACGGTGTCCGAGCATTATCGCCCAAATAAATATAATCGTATCCAGGCATCTCTTTCACAATATCTTTCAATATCGTAAGCCCTCCATAACCAGAATCAAAAACCCCTATTGGACAACTCATACTTCTTTTCTATATATAGGTGCTAATATAACCTTTTTCGAGATATTAAACAAAAAAAAAAGCCGCCATCGGCGGCTTTTTATATCGGATCGACTTTATAGAATCCCGAGTTTCTTCTTAATCAAAGGCAATACATCATCGCTATTATCAGCTGCAAACAGCAATGCACCGGCTGCAAAGATATAGGTATACCCATTCTCTTTTCCCACTTCGGTAATCGCTTTTTTAATCTTTTCAAGAAGCGGAGCCATCAACTCGTTTCTCTCTCTATCCAATCTTTCACCTGCATTCGTATCAAAATCCTGTATTCTTTGATTCATTTGTTGCAATTCCTGCTCTTTCGTTTCTCTGATAATATCAGTCCACGTTTTCGCATTTTGCTGATACTCTTGATACTTTTTGGCAAACTCCGCACGCATATCCTCAGACTCTTTCCTTGCAGCCTCAAATTTCTGTTGTATTTTCGTCTGTACATCCTTAAATTCCGGCATTATACTTAACAGCTTATCCGTATCTAAATGCCCTAACTTTATAGGACTCGTCTGAGCCGAAGCTGTAAGTGCAGCAAAAATAAATGCTACAAAAACAAAAAATTTCATTGTATTCCTCATAATGTTTGTCTATTTGATGATTTACAAAAGTAATAAATTAATTGCTTTTTCACTCTTTTATCTTATTAATCTAACCTAACAAATTACAAAAAAAAGATTATGTCAACTAAAATTCCTGACCGAGTACAAAGTGTATTTGCGATCCGGCAGCTCCCGGACGACCGGGCACTTCATCAAATCCATACCCCCAGTCTATACCCAACAAACCGAACATAGGCAAAAATACGCGTAAACCGACCCCGGCAGAACGATACAGGTTAAAAGGCTCAAAATCCTTTAATTTATACCATGAGTTTCCCGCCTCCAAAAATCCCAACGCGTAAATAGTCGCCGATTGTGCCAACGAAATAGGATAACGGATCTCCATGGTAATCTTGGAATAAAGACTCGCATCCGCGGCATTCGGTGCAATAAAGCTCGACCCCGCATTCGTCAACGATCCGTTCTCGTATCCTCTCAACCCGATATATTCACGACCGTACAAGCTATATCCCGACATTCCGTCTCCACCCATTTCGAATCCTTCGAACGGGGATTTTTTATCACTATCGTAATGTCCCAGGTAACCGTATTGAACGGACGCATAAAGGACCAAAGGACGAGGTTTGTTCACATCCGTCAAAGGGACATAAACTTTCCCGCTAAACTTCCATTTATGATATTCGATCCATTTATACCTTATCCGGTCCTTCTCCGTCGCGTAATCACGATTATCAAACCAAGAGTAAGGAGGAGTAAAAGCCAAGGACAAGGTAAATTCACTTCCCTGTTTCGTGTACAAAGGGTTATCTATCGAACTCCGCTTCAACACGGTTGCAAAAGATAGATTATTGGAATTTCCGTCACTAAAAATATAATAGGGCCAATTCTTCAACTCGTAACGTTGATAAGAGATCTCGTTATACATTGTAAACCAATCGTCCGGCCAGGTAATTCTCCGTCCCAGCCCGACACTAATACCGTAAGTCAACATCAACTCGCTCGAATTATAAAAATCCTTGGATTTATTGGAGTTCACGTAATAAGAATTATAATAATTACGGGAATAACCTGTCTGGCGGGAAAAATAGGCCGAAACACTCAGCGAGTTCGGACGCTTCCCTCCTAACCACGGTTCCCGGAACGAGATACTGAACGAGGTATAATACTTACCGTTCGTTTGAGCTTTCAAACTGAATGTTTGTCCATCTCCTTGCGGTAAAGGACGATAGGAATCCCAATTAAAAATATTCCGGATAGAGAAGTTGTTGAATGTCAATCCTAACGAACCGATGATCATTCCGGCCCCCCAACCTCCGGATAACTCGATCTTATCATTGGGTTTTTCTGATACATTGTAAATAATATCCGTTGTTCCGGCTTCCGGATGCGGTTCGAATTTAGGATCGATCTTTTCCGGATCGAAGTGACCCATGTTAGCCAATTCCCGAATACTCCGAATAACATCTTGTCGACTGTACAGCTCACCCGGATACGTGTATAATTCCCGACGAATCACATGTTCATGCGTACGGGTATTACCCCTTATCATTAACTTGTTAATAGTGGCCTGAGGTCCTTCGATCACACGAATTTCCAAGTTAATCGAATCATTGCCGACAATCGTTTCAATAGGATCCAGTCTCGAAAAAAGATAACCGTTATTCTGGTATATATTACTTACTGCATCCTCATCCATATACAACCGTTCTTGGAGGTACTTGCTATTGTAGACATCTCCCTTCTTGATATTCAATAGTGAAGATAAACGCCACGATTCGTATTTGGTATTACCCACCCAAGTAATATCGTTAAAATAATATTTATTCCCTTCTTCCAGATTAATATAAATCTTCACCCTGTTCGGCGAAACCGGAACGATCGAGTCCGACAGGATAACGGCATCTCGATACCCTTTTTCATTGTATCTGCTCAGAAGATTAAATTTGTCTTCGTCATAATTTTTCTCTATAAAGTTAGCGGATTTAAAGAAATTAACAAAAGATTTTTCTTTTGTTTTTTTCATCGCCGCTTTTAATTTCCGGGCTTTAATCTCTTTATTCCCCGTAATAATAATATCGGAAATTTTAATTTTGCTATTCTTCTCGACAATAACATCCAATATCACACTCCCCTCCACGGCAGGATCATCTCTTTGAATAATCTTGATAGAGGAATTGTAATACCCTTTCTCTTTTAAATATTTCTCAATACCTCTTTTTATATTGACCTTCGTGTTCTCTGTTACCTGGATACCCGGCATAAGAGCTAATTTTTCCCGTACTTTTGTCTCTTCCGATTTTTTCAAACCGACATACAATACTTTCGAAAGCCTATAACTTCCTTGAATATACAAATTCAGATACACTTTATCTCCTTCGATCCGGTCCACGGAGATAGAGATATCAGAAAAAATCCCCTGATCATATAATCTCCGTATAGCTTTTGTTATCGCATCTCCGGGTATGGTAATCCTTTGTCCGACAATCAATCCGGACATCTGTAATAAAATATCCTTATCATAACCTCCGCCGCTACCGGTTATCTCCACCCCGGCCAACTCGTACGATTTAGGATCAGAATAATAAATCTCGATTTCTTTTTTTGTCGAATCCGCAACTTGGGCCTCAACCCAATTAAAACAAAATATAAATATCAGTACAAACGCTGTTTTTCCTATCATCTGACTCACTTTTTTAGTTGTTCTCCGGTTTTTCCGAAGCGTCTCTCTCGTTTTTGAAAATTACGAATGGCCAAATATAAATCTTCTTTTTCAAAATCAGGCCAAAATTTGTCAATAAAATATAGTTCCGTGTACGCCAATTGCCACAAAAGGAAATTACTTAACCGACATTCACCGCTTGTCCGAATTAACAAATCCGGATCCGGAATCCCGGTCGTTGTCAAATATGACGCGAATTTTTCATCATTAATACTCTCTAAATCAGATATTTTCCCACTCTTATAATCCTTAGCCAAATGTTTCGCCGCCTCCAAAAGCTCCCATCGGGCTCCGTAACTCAATGCCAGTACCAGGGTCACCCCTGTATTTTCCGACGTCAGAGCGATCAAATTTTTCAATTTCCGATATACCGCTTCAGGCAAATCCGACAGGTTACCGATAGCCATTACCCGTACTTGTTGCTTCATCAGGTTGTCCGTCTCGGCAAGAATGGCATCAACCATCAATCCCATCAACATACTTATCTCTTCCTTAGGCCGATTCCAATTTTCTATCGAAAAGGTATAAAGAGTCAAGTATTTCAGTCCGATTTCCCCACTTGCCTCCACAACTCTTTTTACCGTATCCACCCCCTCTTTATGTCCTTGCCATCGTTCCAACCCCCGACTCTTGGCCCATCTTCCGTTACCATCCATGATAATGGCCACATGATCCGGCACGTTCCTTTTGTGTTTGATTTCTTCTATCATAATTTTTCACCAGATGAGATTGCAAATTTACAAGAGTTCTCCATATCCTCTCACACTTTTTACTATTTTTCACTTTTCGTTTCGCAAATCCTCACCCCACCGCAATTTATTCCTCAGTGTTTCATAATAACTGTGATCCGGCATTTTAACCACATTCAATTTAAAATTCCCCGAAGATATGTACAATTCACGAATATTCGATATTTTATGCATCCTGGAATCCAAACTCAGCATAAAGTCTGCAGACCTGCTTTCCACTTGTAGCTTGACCCTCACGTTTCCCGGTAAAATCAAGGGACGGATGCTCAGATTATGAGGACTTACCGGAGTCAGAATTAAATTGTCGCAGGCAGGAGACACGATGGGCCCCCCGCCACTCAAAGAGTAAGCGGTAGAACCGGTCGGAGTCGCCACAATCAGACCATCGGCCCAATAAGTGGTCAAATATTCACCTTCAATATAAGCGTGTACTTTCAAAAGAGAAGATCGCTCCGTTTTCAACACGCTAACCTCGTTCAATGCATAATTGAAATCAGAAAACGGATTTTCTTCTATATCCAGGTGGATCAGATCCCGCCGTTCGATTTCAAAATCTCCAGTGCAAAGCATCGCCACGGCCCGAGAAATTTCCTCCTGAGCGATATTGGCCAAAAAACCTAATCGCCCGCTGTTAATGCCTAAAATAGGTATACCGCTATCCCTTACATAGATAACGGAGTTCAGGAAAGTTCCGTCTCCTCCCACGCTAAATAACACATCGACCTCCCCTTTAGACAAAACCCCGTCGAAAGTGGAGTCGAAATACTTCGCCATATCCCCGCTCCGCCGCTCCAAAAAAGAATAAAAAGGACGGTAACAACTCAACACGGCTCCTCTCCTTCTTAAATCTTCCAACATGCTCTCCAAAAAAGGGAAAAAATGAGTTTCCACCACCCTCCCGAATATTGCTATTTTCATATCACCTACAAAATTTAATCAGATGCTTCTTCACATCTCCATATATCTCATCAATTGACCATAACGCTCCCTCAACTCTTCGCCGTACTCCTCGCCGTTTACAAAAGTAATTTTTATCGAATACTGGTATCGGTTGAAAGTCTCCAGTATAGGTTCCAAATTAGAAGTATTCACTTTTAAGACGACATACACTTTGTTAGTATCCCCACCTCCCGTTACACAGCAACTGACGACTTTCGCTTCATTATACTCGACAATTTGAGCGATCTCCGCTAAAGAATAGTCAATATTATTTACCTCCAAAACAATAATCCCACCGGGCAAATTAGCACCTAACAAGCGATCAACCTGATACAAAATATCAGCAGGCAGAATAACTCCTCTGTATTTTCCACTCCGGCTCAACACGGGGATAACGGACAACATTCCGGCTGAAGCCACACCGACAATATCATAAATATAAGTATCCTCATATACAAACGTCGACTCCCTGTGAATCTCCAAAGATGCGATAGGGTCTTCCAAATTTCCATGAGCATATATTGTCTCATCCTCTAATAACCCCAAATATTCATCTCCCTCAACAACAGGCAAATGAGAAACTCTAAAAATTTCCATCCACCCCAATGCTTGAGAACAACGATCTTCCCGGTTCAATACGGGAATAACCTGTGATAATATTTTTAATGCAATCATTGTTAACTCCTTGAATATATGACGTTACCCCAAAAGAGCATCCGTTCCTCCCTTCTTGAACTTTAAATTCTATCTCTTTTTATGCCCTAAAGATACGCTTTTTTCTCTACTTCCCGTTCACCCGAAAATAATTTTCGGGTTTCAATTTTCAATTTTCAATTATTCTTTATATTTGCCTTTGAATTTTTAAAACAATAAACATTATGTTACCGAAGTTTCTCATCGCAGACAATTCACAGGAAGCATCTGATCTATTGTATGTTGTACATACAGAAAAACCTCGTTGTATCATACAATGCGATATGGACGGCTTCTATAGTAATCAACGTATTTACTGGATTGACGAAGAGCCTCTTTGCATCGATGATGTAGAAAGTCTATTGGAAGAAGCAGAAGATTTCTTTGAAAAAGAGCTGGACAACCAAGAAGACCTATACGATGAAGATGAAAATTAAATAAAAGCGCGGCCCTGCCGTGCTTTTTGTTTAATTTAACAATTAATCGCATACTATTTCACAATTCATTCGTACATTACGGAACTATTACTAACCTTTCAAATTTGAAATTTATGTATACAAAGAACGATATTAAACAATTTAGACACCGGGGCATCAAACTCGTACAAATTGATAAACAAATCGAAAATTTCAAGAAAGGTTTCGGATTTGTCAAACTTCAAGATGCGGCCACTCTTCGGAACGGGATAAAAAGTTTAACAGAAGAAGAGGAAAACAATTATATTTCAATCTTCGAAAATAAAAAAGACGCTCTCGATATGGTTAAAATGGTTCCGGCTTCGGGTTCCGCTTCGCGAATGTTCAAAACCTTAAACACATTCTATAATACCTACACGGGAAGCGACGAAGATTACCTGAATTTCCGACAAAACAAAGAGCCGGGAACCATATTCTCCTTCTTCGAAAAACTAAAAGAATTCCCCTTCTATCCTCATCTGAAGGAAGCCCTTTATAAAGACATGTTAGATGTCGATAAGCTTTTGTGGAAAAATCAATTCTCTGAAATCTTAGAGTACCTGTTGACAGAAAAAGGGTTGAATTACAATTCGACTCCCAAGGGCCTTATTGATTTTCATATTTATCAGGATCATATCCGAACCGCATTGGAAGAGCATCTCGTGGAAGCCGCATTGTATTGTAACAACGGGAAAACAGCCAATCTGCACTTTACAGTTTCCGAAGAGCACCTCGGTAAATTCAAACTACTGTTAAAAAACATTCTAAAGGATTACCAAAAAGAGTACAACATAAAATACAAGATCTCTTTTTCCCTTCAAAAGCCCTCAACGGATACGATTAGTTTGGATGCAGATGGAAATATTTTACGCGATGCCCAGGGAAACATCGTTTTCCGGCCGGGAGGACACGGAGCCTTAATCCATAACCTGAACGATTTGAAAGAAGAGTTGATCTTTATCAAAAATATCGACAATGTAGCTCCGGACAGGAACAAAGCCGACACGATCAAATACAAAAAGATCTTAGCCGGACTATTGCTCGATATCCAGGAAAAAGTATTCGGTTACCTGAAGATTCTGACTAAAAACAGGAATAATTTAACGGAAGAAAAATTGAACGAGATCGAAAACTTCATAAGTGAGAATTTAGGGTACAAACTAAAGGAAGGATTTACATTCTCCTCTGCCAAAGAGCGAATCAAATACCTGAAACATTTACTGGATCGCCCCATTCGCATATGTGGCATGGTTAAAAATGAAGGAGAACCCGGAGGAGGACCTTTCTGGGTCGGCGACGATACGGGAAGCCGCCTAATGATCTTGGAAAGTGCCCAAATCGATCTAAAGGATAAGGAACAGAAAAAAATATTTTCCAAAGCGACTCATTTCAATCCGGTAGATATCGTATGCAGTACTTATAATTATCGCGGAAAAAAATTCGATTTAAATGAGTTCATCGATGCGACACAAGGATTCATCTCCAAAAAATCTTATGAAGGCCAGGAAATCGAAGTTCAGGAATTACCCGGACTTTGGAATGGAGCCATGGCAAACTGGAACACGCTCTTCGTCGAAGTTCCCTTGTCAACTTTTACCCCGGTAAAAACCGTATTTGACTTGCTGCGCTTTGAACATCGCAACGTGTTCAGCGTATAAGCGAAAAAACATTTTTAATATAAATATATGCAAAAAAGAAACTATCTATTACTTGTCTTGCGGGGATGTGCGATGGGTGCGGCTGATGTCATACCGGGAGTATCCGGAGGCACCATTGCTTTTATTACCGGAATATATGAAGAATTAATCAACTCCATTCGCTCCATTAATTTACAAGCTTTACGACTTCTGTTCACCTTCAGATGGCAAGAATTATGGAAACATATAAACGGTAATTTCTTATTTTCCGTGGTTGCCGGAATAGCTATATCCATATTCTCCTTAGCCAAACTAATGAAATTCCTGTTAGAAACATATCCTATTCATGTCTGGTCTTTTTTCTTCGGACTAATCATAGCCTCCGCCTTTTTAGTTTTTAAAGAAGTTAAAAACTGGAACACCTTTACCGTACTCTCGTTATTAGCAGGAGGTGTAATAGCCTACACGATCACGGTACTTACCCCAACCACGACACCGGAGACCTGGTGGTTTATCTTACTCTCGGGAGCTATAGCCATTTGTGCCATGATCCTACCCGGAATATCCGGAGCGTTCATTCTCCTTTTACTCGGGAAATACGAATATATCATCACCGCCGTTAGTAATTTCAATATCGGTATACTACTTATTTTTTTAGTAGGAGCCGTTTCCGGATTAATCGCGTTTTCTCATTTACTTTCTTGGCTATTAAAAAATTATCACGGACTGACGGTTGCGTTATTGATCGGGTTTATGATCGGATCTTTGAATAAAATATGGCCCTGGAAAATCAACAATCCGGAATTCATCAACGGAGAGATATTCGAAACGGAAAAAAATGTTCTGCCCCATACCTTCGAACAAATGCAGGTAAGCGATCCTTATACATGGCAAGCCGTACTCATGTGCGTCCTCGGGTTCTTACTGATTTGGGGGATCGAAAGAATGGCCGTAGCGTTAAAAAAATGACATGGGACAGGCGACCTTATTCATGCACGAACAAGGTCGTCTATTCTTCTGTTTCCGGATAAAAAGATATACTTAACAAGGTCTGATCGTCAGATTGAAGGGCTCCCGAAACAAACTCATTGACATCGATCAGAATGGCTTCGATCATTCCTTTCGAAGAGGAAGAAGCATGGTTTCGAATCGTTTCCAACAGTCGCTCTCGCGAATAAAGCTTATGTCCGACATTCTCCGCTTCCGTAATTCCGTCCGTATAGAGCAACATCTTTGCTCCCGGCTCCCATGAACAATTGTACTCCTTATACTCGTACTCCTTCAATATGCCTAAAGGAAGACTCGGTTCCATCTCCATAATCCGAACCGAATGGTCCGGTTGGATCATAACGGGTAAAGAGTGACCTGCATTGCAAAATTTAAACTTCCCGCTCTTCAAATGAAGCATTCCGACGAAAAAAGTGACAAACCGATCCGGCTGTCCCGAACGCAATAACCCCTGATTGATAAAATTCGTCACGTATTGAGGTTCGAAATTCGAAAAGGAGATGGAACGCATCAAACTCAATGTAGTAGCCATCAATAAAGAAGCCGGAACTCCTTTTCCCGACACATCCCCTATCGCAAAACAAAGTTCGTCTCCAATTACAAAGTAATCGTAAAAATCACCCCCGACCTGTCGCGCGGGGTTCAGAACGGCATAAAGTTCCACCCCTTCCCATTTGGGACAGGCAACAGCCGGTTTAGGAAGTAACCCCATCTGAATATCATGAGCAATTCGCAATTCACTCTCTATCTTTTCTTTTGCCGAAGTGGTCTGCTGTAAGCGCTCGATAAACATCGTCAATTGTTGCTGCATGTATTCAAACGAATCCCGCAACTCTGCCATCTCATCCCTCGAATGGATGACGGGCAAAGGCGTATCAAACCTTCCTAAGGCTATCGTCCGGGCCGATTGAGCGAAATCTTTCAACGGAGCAGTCAGACGCCTAATCGTTCCGGAACTTATGATGTAAAGCATCAATATTATAATCAAAAAAGCCACCCATAAGATAACATTAAACTGAAAAAATTCGCGATAGATCTCCTGGTAGGGACAAACGATTGCCATATACCATTCGGTCGCATTTAAAGGCATATAATATACATAGGCATCTTCATCGTTATCCAACATCCGCATCTTCCCTTTTTTACCCGCCGCAAGCCGCTTGGCAACCAACATTGCCGTCGTATCGGACATCGCCTCGGCCACGTCGAAAATGGTCCGTTCCACCATATTTTTCTCCCTCTTATGAACAATATAATTCCCTAAGCTATCAATAACAATAGCATAACTACTCGGGTACGGCTTAATAGAATCCACCAGATCGGTCAACCAATTAGTCGACAAATCGACAGAGAAAATACCGATAAAACGTCTCTTCCTATCGTACATCGGAACGGAATACGTGGATGTAATTATATCATGATCCCCAAACTCCCTATAAGGCTGACTCCATCGCGATATACCGAATTTCTTGGAACGGGCATACCATCTCATTTCAAAATAGTTATAGGCGACATCTCCCAACTGAACGGTTATCACCGAATCCCGGCTCATGTAAGAATAAGGAGCAAAATAATATCCTTTAGACTTGAAATAATTCGGCTCAAAAGCAATGGCACAACCAAAAACTTCATCGTTGTCTTCCACCACCCGGCGAGTAACACTGAAGATAGAATCCGCATCCAAGAACCCATTGGATATCATCCAAGCCATATTTTTCGGAATTTTCTCCACCCCTCGCAAAAGAGTGGTCAATCGCAAATCTGATTTTTCAGCAATATTCCATATTCGCTCGTCTACATCCCGCTCCAACTTCAACACGGCATAGTGATAAAAAACACCAAACATAACAATCGCCCAAACAGTCATAGAGGCTATCAAATAAAAACTCAACTTAGCCGAAAATGACCTCTCTATACGTTTAAACATGATCTCAGTGATTAATTGGTCGAAATTAACGAATTCCCTCAAGAAAAACAGGTATTTGACTCTATTTTTTTATTTTTCAGACTCGTTGGATGCTTAAAATAGAGTTATCAGGTAAAACGATATAAAAATTTGCTCTTGTTAAATAATAATGCTACATTAGCACCGAAATGAGTATTGAAAACGTTTTAAATAACGCGTGATGTATCGTCCGTCAGAGTATTATTTCGTATTAGCTTACATTGTAGGCGTTCTTAAACTGTTCGGAGGACTATAAACCGAACGCCCCGTTGTCTCACGATTGTAGATCGTGAAACCGTTTTTCCATTATAAAAATCAACAAAAACTTAATATCATAATCTTATCACTATGCAAAAACAACTATTATTAGGTGTTGAAGCTATTGCACAAGGTGCTATAGACGGAGGAATCTCCGGAGTATACGCTTACCCCGGAACCCCATCAACAGAGATCACTGAGTACATTCAAGAATCCAAACAGGCTATCGCCCGTAACGTTCACAGGATGTGGTCCGCTAACGAAAAAACAGCCATGGAGGCTGCTTTGGGTATGTCTTACGCCGGTAAAAGAGTATTGGTTTGTATGAAACACGTGGGAATGAACGTCGCTGCCGATTGTTTCATGAACTCGGCTATTACCGGGGCAAACGGCGGAATGGTGGTCACGGCTGCCGACGATCCGTCCATGCACTCTTCTCAAAACGAGCAAGACTCCCGCGCTTACGGAAAGTTCGCACTCATTCCCATGTTAGAACCCTCCAACCAACAGGAAGCATACGAAATGACCCGCTACGGTTTTGAACTTTCCGAAAAAATGGGAACCCCCGTAATGATGCGTATCACTACTCGCCTGGCTCACTCCCGTGCCGGAGTCGAAACCCGAGAGGCCGTCAAGGAAAACGACTTGCACCTGCCGGAAGACAAACGCCAATTCGTATTATTACCTGCCATCGCAAAAAAAAGATACAAGATATTATTAGAAAAACAAACCGCTTTCGTAGAAGAATCCGACCGTTCCGCATTCAACCGCTACATCGACGGGGCCGACAAATCCATGGGGATTATTGCCTGCGGTATCGGTTACAATTACCTGATGGAAGTATTTAAAGGAAAATGCCCTTATCCGGTAGTTAAGGTTAGTCAGTATCCCCTCCCCAGAAAAATGATTACCCGATTGGCTGAAAGCTGTGAAAAACTTCTGGTAATCGAAGAGGGATATCCTATCATGGAAGAATTACTAAAAGGATACCTGGAAAAAGAAGAAGTACACGGACGCTTGGACGGCACGCTTCCCCGCGACGGAGAATTGAATCCGGATTGGATCGCCAAGGCTTTCGGAATACCCGTAACGGAAGGAGCTCCCGTACCGGAAATAGTAGCCCCCCGCCCGCCCGCTTTATGCGTAGGTTGCAGCCACCGGGATGTATATAACGCGTTAAATGCCGTCGTGGCCGAATATCCCAACGCAAGGGTTTTCTCGGACATCGGATGTTATACCTTAGGTGCCCTTCCTCCTTTCCAAGCCATTAACTCCTGCGTAGATATGGGAGCCTCTATCACTATGGCCAAAGGTGCAGCGGACGCCGGATTATATCCCGCCGTATCCGTTATCGGAGACTCTACTTTTACCCATTCGGGGATGACGGGGCTTTTGGATGCCGTAAATGAAAAATCCAACATTACCATCATTATTTCAGACAACGAATCCATCTCTATGACTGGAGGACAGGAATCCTCCGCCTTAGGACATCTTGAAGCCATCTGTCGCGGTATTGGAGTAGAGCCGGAACACATCCGGGTTTTGCTTCCTGTTCCGAAAAACCACGATGAACTTTGTAAGATTATTCGCGACGAGATAGAATACAAGGGTGTATCCGTGATCATTCCGAGAAGAGTTTGTATCCAGAAAGCTTCCCGCGATGCTAAGAAAAAGAAAAAATAAAAGATAACGGATCAATTGGAAATCCATTTTAAAATTAAAAATCATGAAGACAGATATCATATTAGCCGGTGTAGGAGGACAAGGTATATTGTCAATCGCTGCCGCTTTAGGTTCCGCGGCCCTCACCAATAATTTATACATGAAACAGGCCGAAACCCACGGGATGAGCCAACGGGGCGGGGATGTTCAATCCTATATGAGAATATCGGATCAACCGATCTTCTCCGATCTGATTGCCAAAGGCTCAGCCGACATCATTCTTTCGGTTGAACCTATGGAAGCTTTACGTTATTTGCCTTACCTGAAACAAGGCGGATACGTGGTAACCAACTCCACGCCGTTCATCAATATTCCGAACTACCCGGATACCGAAGAGCTGATGAAAACATTAAAGGCATTACCTCACCAGGTAATCATCGATGCCGATACCATCGCAAAAGAAGCAGCCGGAAACGTCAGAGCCAGTAATTTTGTCATGTTAGGAGCCGCATCACCCTTTATCGAGATTCCTTTCGAATACCTCGAAAAAGGAATTGCAGCAATCTTCGAACGGAAAGGAGCCGACATCGTGGAAATGAATCTAAAAGCCTTACGTGCCGGACGCCAATTCGCACAAAACTACATCAAGTAAATAACAATACCCCGGGTACGCTTGAGAACCGTGCCCGGGATTCACTTTTTGCGTCTAATCAAATAGCAGAACAGAAAAACGACTAAAAAGCAGAGGACAATAGCAGCCCCGGAAGGGATCTCCAAAAAAGCGGAAAGAAAAAGTCCCACGACAGATCCTAAACAACTAATTAAGGTAGAGAGTATCAACTGTTGTTTGAAATTTTTATAAAACATACCTCCGATAGCCTGAGGCATGGTCAGGTAAGAGATAACAAGAATGATTCCCGCCAACTTCATGCAAAGAACGATACAAAGAGCAATTAAGGCCGTAATTCCGATCTCTATCGAAGAAAGAGCGATATAATGGGTCCGACTGTACTCTTTATCGAAAGCGATATAAAAAAGCGGACGATAAAACTTCATAAAAAAAAGAAAAATCATTACACAGAGCAACAATGCCATCATAAGTTGATCCCCGGTAATAGTCAATATATTACCGAAAAGATAAGAAAGGAGATTCGGAGCATAGCCCGGTGTCAAGTAGATAAACAGTACTCCGATAGCCATTCCGGCCGACCAAAATATACCGATTAAAGAGTCTTCTTTGAAACGCTTGTTATCGGATAAATACAAAATGCAGAAAGCGGCAATCAAAGCAAATACAGCAGCACCGAAAAGGGGTGAGATACCCAAAAAATAAGCTAATCCCAAACCTCCGAAGGAAGCATGAGTGATTCCCCCACTAATAAAAACCATTCGCTTAGCCACGATATAAGTTCCTATCAAACCGCAGCTTATCCCGATTAATATCGTTCCGGCTAAGGCATTCTGAAAAAATCCGTACTCCAATAAATCGAACATCTTCTAATTTTAAATTTACAATTGTAGATTTTAGATTCTAAAAATATGATATTTTCATGATTATTAATAAGTTGTATTTCATATCATTCCCCATCTCTAATTTTTACTCCCCGTCTTTCTCGTGTTTCAATAACACCCGATGAGGCACCGTCCCGTGAGAGATCAACTCTATCGGGCAATTATACATCTTCAACTGTTCCTGAGAAATCAGATTCGACTCATGATAATGTAAGCCCCCATTCACACAGGCAATCGTTTTCACGTAAGAACATATCATCCCCAAATCATGGGAAACCATCACGATACTCATCTTTTTATTCAACTCTTCCAATAATTCGTAAAACTCCTTCTCAAAATTGGAATCCACGTAAGTTGAGGGTTCATCCAGAATCAACACTTTAGGAGATGAAATAATAGCTCTACACAAAAACACCCGCTGCATTTGTCCTCCAGACAGATCCCCGATAGGTGTTTTCTGATATGCCCCCATTCCGTAAGTATCAAGTAACTCCTTTACTTTCAACCGATCTTCTTTCGAATAGGTTTTCCATACTCCCTTTTCTGACATCAACCCGGACAACACAACTTCTTCCACGCTAATTGGGAAACGAACATCAAAACGACTGTTTTGCGGCAGATAACCAAATAATGATTGCTTGGAGGTATGATAAATAATCTCCCCGGAAAACGGTTTCATCAAACCCAAAATGACTTTTAATAAAGTGGTCTTTCCTCCTCCGTTTGGTCCGATAATACCGATAAAATCATTGTCATGAATGGTTAGATTTACTCCCCGCAAAACGACATGATTTTCATATCCCGCACTTATTCCTTTTAATTCCAGAATTTCATTCATATCAATCCATCTTTTGATCGATGATTTTTAACAAGGAGATCATCTCTTCCTTCCAATCCGGACTCAAGGGATCAATTGCTATCACTTCTCCCCCGATCTCCGTAGCGATAGCACGCGCATTAGCCTCATCGAACTGACTCTGAATAAAAACAACCCGCACTCCCTTTTCCCGGCTACGATCAATAATCGCCCTCACATGAACCGGATTAGGCTCTTTACCCTCGTCTTCTATCGCTATTTGTTCCATTCCGTAATCCCGGGCAAAGTAAGTTAAAGCCGGATGATATATCAAAAACAATTTATGCCGTTTGGATAAAATAATCCGACGGGCTTCCCGATCCACACTATCTATCTCCTGCATAAAGCGATCGCAATTTTCCGAAAAAAGATTCTTTTTTTCCGGAAAATTATCACTCAAAACGTCCCGTATGGTTCGAGCCATCTGTTTGGCGTAAGTTGGCGACATCCAAATATGCGGGTCCAAACTTTCCACGTCTCCATGTTTATGCGCCGGAAACTCCTTTTCCGGAAGCTCGATAGCGTCAGTATGTTTTATCAGTTGAATATCCCTCCTGTTTTTCAATAAGGAGTAAATATGAGTAAGCTCGAACGGCAAATACCCGACTGCAAAATAGAGAGAACTATTATTCAGCATTTTCAACTGCTCGGATGTCAAATCGCTTATAGCAGGATTGGCGCCGGGCGGAATCATCACGTTCACTCGTACGAAATCCCCCGCGATACGCTCTACAAAATATTTTTGCGGCAATATGCTCACACTGATATTTTTGGATTTATCCTGCTTTGTACCGCAAGCGACAATACATAACAGCAGCACTATTCCCCAAATCCATTTCATACTATTCCGGATATACCATATTTTTTTCTTCAATCACATCCAAGACCTCCGTCAGGTATTTAGCCGCTTCATATCGGGCCATAGGTAAATTATGTAACAAATAATTTCCGCAATCCTTAGGTGCCGCTCCCGGAATCTCACCCTCAAAATCCCGGATGAACCGGAAGGTCTCACGCATCAATTCCACAATATCCCGAGGCTCCAAATCCCCTTTTACCAAGAAATAGTTTCCGGTACAACAACCCATCGGACCCCAGAAAATAATTTTATCTCTCCATTGCGGGTCATTTCTCAAATAAGTGGCTGCCAAATGTTCGATGGTATGCAACTCTCCTTGGCCCAATACCGGTTCCCGGTTCGGCTCTTTCATCCGGATATCGAAGGTCGTAACCAGCTCGTTTCCGACTGTATCCTTCCGAGAAACATATATTCCTCTTAACAAACGAATATGATCTATAGTAAAACTCGGTATCTTTTCCATTATTCTTCCATTTTATATCCTTGCTTTCATTTTTCCGACACGCGTAATCAACTCTTTCAACATCGCGAAAGAACGTTTAGGGGCCTCTTCCCAAAAGTTTCGATATTGTCCGGAATGATTCTCCACTCCAGGGGTATCGCTAATGATACGATAACTTAAAAAAGGAATATCCATCAAATAACAGACCTGAGCGATAGAACAGGATTCCATGTCCACGGCCAAACCCTCCGGAAATCTCTTTTTTATTTTAGCTAAAGCCGCCTGATCCGTAATAAACTGATCCCCGCTACAAATCAACCCGCCATATACCTGTCCTTCATGAGGAATATCCAACGCAACCCGATAAAGCTCCTCATCCGATACAAACCGGGACGGTAATCCTTGTACTTGCCCGTATTCATTTCCTTCTCCGCACCAAACATCGTGATATACCATCTGCTTTCCGACCACAATATCCATCACCCGAGTAAGCGGATCGATTCCCCCGGCCACCCCGGTATTGATAATGACATCCGGAACATAATCCCGAATTAACAGAACCGTTCCCACGGCCGAGCATACTTTACCGATCCCCGACTTCACCAAAACAACCCGACACCCCTCTACCTGTCCTTCCAAAAAACATATCCCATGATGCTCTTTCTCTTGCTTTCCCGTTAAAAGCGACCTGACCAGCTCGTATTCCGAACTCATGGCCACCATAATTCCAATCGTTTTCATCTCAAACCTGAAAAAAAGGGTTATATCTCTTTTCCGCTCCGATCGTTGTCTCCCTTCCATGTCCCGGAATAACCCGTACATCATCGGGTAAAACAAACAATTTAGCACGTATCCCATCCAAAAGTTCCGCCATATTGCCACCCGGTAAATCCGCCCGTCCGACACTCCCCTCAAACAGCACATCACCGGAAATCAACAACTTATCCTTTTTGCTATAAAAACAAACGCCACCCGGAGAGTGACCGGGGACATGAATGACTTCCAATTCCGAATGACCGAAACGAACGATCTGGCCGTCTTCCAAAAAATCACCCAAGGCCGGTGGCGGAGTAATCCCCCGTACCCCCAACATAGCCGCATACTTTTCCGCATCCTCTACCCAAAAAGCATCCGCGGGATGAGCTTGAGCCGACAAACCGTATTCATTAAACATAAAATCGTTCCCGAAAATATGATCTATATGCAAGTGGGTATCCAGCAACGCAACCGGTTTCAAATGATGATCCGCTAAAAAATCCTTCACCCGCAGACGTTCTTCTTCCGAAAAACATCCGCAATCTATTACCACGGCCTCACCCGTCTCATCATACAATACGACCGTGTTCTCTTGCCATGGATTATTTACAAATACCTTTATTTCCATCTCTCTCCATTTTATATCTCTTACAAAGATAATACGATTTACGATTTATAACGGAGGATGACTTGATGAAAATCAAAAAATCATAAAACAAAAATCTTCCCGCATCGCTTAAGCACAACTAAGGACGATCCAAAGAAAAAATAAATTATCTAATTAAATTTAAATTCCTCCTCCATGATGACATCATCCGTAGGTTCTTCTGCCGAAAAATCAAACCGGCGCAAAACAATCGAGTCTCGTCCTAAGCTGGTTGTATCAATCACATAAATCCGGTTCCTCCAATTATCTAAAATATCGACTTTGGGAAAGACAACAACCATTTTTCATCATAATAAGAGATACTATCCAAAAAAGAACGGGATTTGATTAATGTATCATTTAAATAATCTTCCCGCATATTGGTATAGCGAACAAAAGTGCATTCTAAATCAAATGTATCCTTAAAACTGAACCAATAAGTAGTATGTTGTCTACAACTGTCATATTCCTCAACATATTGAATATTCACCGAATTTTTCCCGATCAAAACATACACCGGAATACTCCCTTCCTCTTTACTTTGCAGCAAAAGCAAAGGGAAAAAGAAAATAACCATTACAAAAAACTTTATCATACTATTTTTACATTAATCTTTACATCTAATAACCGCTTCCGCAAACATAAACAGTCATAAAAATCCTCCCCGGTTTGCAATAACAGATCGGGGAGGATTTTTTAAAATAATATTCAGGGTTAAGGTCTTAAGGTATCGAATCCCTTACCGTAAACCCCCATTACCGTGTTCATGGTTAAAAACGCCTCCGGATCGACCAATTTGGTCACCCGCATGATATTTTGCATCTCGCTTTTACGGACCACCACTACCAACATTTTCCGGGCCGATCCCGTGTACCAGCCCAAACAATCCAAAACAGTCACCCCCCGCTTCAGATCATGGGTAATGGAATTAGCCACCTCCTCGTATTTATCCGAAAAAATAAGGAATTGCACGGATTGCATCTGCCCGGTAAATACCATATCGATGGTATAAGAAACCACTCCCATGACCACGTAACCGTACATAATATCCTGAAAACTCCCTTCGATAAAATAACTGCAACCGATGATTACCACATCGATATACATGATAATCTTACCCGGACTGATATTCCGGTATTTATTTATGATCATGGCTATGATATCCGTTCCTGCCGTACTTCCCCCGTTTACCAGAGAAATTCCGATTCCGGCACCGCACATGATACCGGCGATGATGGCACACATGAAACGGTCTTCCAACAGAGGTTCCCGGATATAACTCTGCAGTATTCCCAATAGAAAAGAACTCATGAATATCGCGTAGATCGTCTTAATTCCGAACTTGGGACCCAATATCTTCATGGCGATAGCCACCAACAAGAAATTGATGACGAAATAGCTGACACCGATAGGAATCAACTCATTCGATAAAAAATAAATAATCGTAGCTATACCCGTCACCCCGCCTCCTACAATCTTTTGAGGAGCTAAAAAGGCGGTCACGGCAAAAGCATACATCATCAGACCTATCGTAATCAATACATATGCCCTGACTTCCGATACAACTTTCTTTTTCGACAACATTTAGTTTTAATTTTAAAGTACAAATTACGATTTACAATCGCCGGAAAAAGCCGGCATTGCAAATCGTACATCTCATTAATATCAAGTAATTAACTATTCTGTTTTGCCCAAGTATCCTTCAATCCCACGGTACGGTTAAACACCAATTTCCCCGGCTGCGAATCCTTGTCCACACAAAAATATCCCAGTCGCTGGAATTGGAAACGATCTCCCTCCTTCACCTCTTTCAAACTCGGTTCCAGCTTACAACGAGTAAGCACCTTCAAAGAGTTTTCATTCAAAAATTCCTTAAAATCAATATCTTTATGCCCGGCAGGATCCGGATCTTTGAACAGGCGATCGTACAATCGCACCTCCGCATCGATAGCTTCCGCCGCGGAAACCCAATGCAAAGTCCCCTTTACTTTCCGGTTGCTATTGATCCCGCTACCACTCCGCGTATCCGGGTCATACGTACAATGGATTGTCGTCACGTTTCCCTCCTCATCTTTTTCCACGCTTTCGCATTTTACGATATAAGCTCCCTTTAAACGGACCTCATTTCCGATCGTCATACGGAAAAACTTCTTCGGAGCATTCTCCATAAAATCATCCCGCTCGATATAGAGTTCTCCGGAGAAAGGGACTGCCCGTGTTCCGGCACTCTCGTCTTCCGGGTTATTTTCGATCTCCACGTATTCAGTCTGTCCTTGCGGATAATTATCGATAACTACCTTCACGGGGTCCAACACGGCCATTACCCGAGGGGCCACCTTATTCAAATGCTCCCGTATACAAAACTCCAACAAGGCCATATCCACGACTATTTCCCGGCGGGCAACGCCCACTTTTTCGGCAAAATTACGAATGGATTCGGGAGTATACCCGGCCCGACGCAAACCGGAGATAGTCGGCATGCGGGGATCGTCCCATCCGGCCACGATTCCCTTCTGCACCAGCTCCAACAAACGACGTTTACTCATCACCGTATAACTCAGATTGCGACGAGCGAATTCGATCTGCCGGGGACGATATTCGGTTTCGATCAACTGATCCAAAAACCAATTGTATAACGGTCGATGTACTTCAAATTCCAAGGTACATATGGAATGAGTGATCCCTTCCAGGTAATCGCTTTGCCCGTGCGTAAAATCATACATGGGATAAATACACCATTGATCGCCGGTACGATGGTGAGCCACGTGCATAATACGATACATGATCGGGTCGCGCATCAACATATTAGAAGAGGCCATATCTATTTTGGCCCGCAACACTTTCTCTCCGGCCTGAAACTCTCCGCTTTTCATTCTCCGGAACAAATCCAGATTTTCTTCCGGAGTCCGGTCCCTGTAAGGACTGTTTACTCCCGGTTCGGTAGGCGTCATCCGTTGGGCGCTGATTGCTTCTGCCGGTTGATCGTCCACGTAAGCCTTTCCCTCCATAATCATCTTTTCCGCCCAATCATACAATTGTTGGAAATAATCAGAAGCGTAATGAGGTTCTCCTTCCCATTGAAATCCCAGCCACCGGATATCCCCCAATATCGAATCAATATACTCCACATCCTCCTTCGACGGGTTGGTATCATCGAAACGTAAATTGCATTTCCCGTTGTATTTGGCCGCCAAACCGAAGTTCAGACAAATCGACGTCGCGTGGCCGATATGTAAATAACCGTTAGGTTCCGGCGGAAAACGCGTGTGCACCCGTCCTCCGTTCTTGCCCTCTGCCAGCTCCTCTTCCATGATCTGTTCTATGAAATTCAATGATTTCACTTCATTCTCTTCTTCTGATACGAGATGATTCTTATCCATACTAAAATTATTTAACATACGAGTCGCAAAGGTAATTAATTTATGAGAGTTTTAAAAGTTTCTGTATATTTGCAGGCCATGAAAAAATTATTTTATATCATCATATTTTGTCTAAGCTCTATCATATCGCTGGCACAGAGCGATTATGACTATGACAACGAGGAGGAAAGAGATCCCCGGGACAGAAGAATGGAACAAGATTCCGTAGAAAAGCCCGATGTCAAACATTATCGTATGACTTGGAGATGGATGCACAACGGTGTTTATAAAAAATTCATCCCTTTGGACACTCTTACGGATGGAATCCAAAACTTCAATCCCATATTTAAACAAAGCGTCTCCAATACCTACTTGGGCAATTTACCTTCGGCCTATGAATCCAATATCTTTATCAACCGGATCGAAAGCGAAGATTTTTTCCCTCTGAACCGGGTAAGAGCTTATATATTCAAACCGGAAGACGCCTTGGAATACAACACGACAACCCCTTTCACCCAACTCAACTACTTCAACGGAGGAGGCCGTACCAAATCAGAAGACCTGTTAGACGTATGGCACGTCCAAAACATCCGTCCTTATTGGAGTGCCGGTTTCCGCTACAATATCATATCGGGACTCGGGGCTTACTCTTACCAAAAGTCCAAAACCTATAATCTCTCGTTCTTTTCTTCTTACGAGCTAAAACGGGTAGCCATATCTTTTTTCATCAACCAAAATGTCGGCCACTATACTGAAAACGGAGGAATTCAGGATCTCTACTTTTTACGGGATACGACCTTGGATTCGCAATTAATCCCGACGAATCTCGTCAGTGAACCTCGAAACAATTTTTATAATTTCAATCTTTATACTTTAGGCCAATACAACATCGGGAAGGGAAAAGAGATCGTTACCCAACGGGACTCCGCCCGTACGGACACGACCATCGTCTATCCGATGAAAGCGGTATTATCCTTTAATGTGCAAGATAACCAGTACAAATTCAAGGAGAAATCCGTAGAAACATCTTTTTTCCCGAACACTTATATCGACAGCATGTCCAATGCGGATATCGTCAACAACAAACGGTTCGAGATCACGACCAAACTCATCGTGAATGAACATCCCAAGTACAAATACTTACCGGGTATATACGCCGGATTAAATTTCAAGTACCTGAATTATCACCAACGAATCAATATAGATCAGGATACGACAACGAACGATTTCGGAAGCAGTAAGTACACGGGGACTTATTTGACAGCCGGAACCTTTAACGTAGACACCAACTCCCTGTTTAATTTCGACATATGGGCCGCCTACTGTTTATTCGGCGACTACAATACGGATTATAACTTACAGGGAGAGATCACACAATACCTGAACCGGGGAAAAAATTCGTCGGTAACGATCAATGCATCATTGGAAAATAAAACCCCCAACCCATTTTATGAGCTTTACATGGGAAATCATAACATCTGGAAAAATAACTTCGGAAAAATTCATTCCTACCAACTACAAGGAAAATACCGGAATATTCGTCGCCGTACAGAAGTCGGCATCGCCTTAAACAATACCAAAGGATACATCTATCTGGATACGACTGCCATGCCCCGGCAATACGACGGGAACTTAATGATATTCACGGCTTGGGTAAAACAAAATTTCAGGTTAGGCAATTTTTATTTCGATCAAAAAGTCTACTATCAGGTCAGCAATAAGGAAGATATACTTGCACTTCCCCAGATTGCCCTATATTCCCACAACTATTATCAAAATCGTCTATTCAAAAGGGTGTTAGGCCTGCAATTCGGTATCGATGTTTTCTACACGACCAAGTTCTATGCAGACGCCTATATGCCCTCCATCATGCAATTTTATAACCAAAGAAAAGAGAAAATCGGCAATTATCCCAAGATGGACGTATTCCTCACGTTAAATATAAAACGGGCGGATATTTTTGTCAAATACGATCATTTCAATGAATTCTTCGGCAACCGGAACTACCTTTCGGCTACCAATTACGCCATCGGACCGGCAACCGTAAAATTTGGTTTAAGATGGAATTTCTTTGACTAATTTGATAATTTACAGATCATTTCCTATATTTGTTGTATGTACGTTGTAAAAAAGATTACATACATCTTGTTTTTCTTATGCTGCTTAAACGCTTGCAAAGTAAAACAAAAGGAGCCTTTTGTATTTCCCCGGTCGGGTCTATTGGAAGAAATCACGAAGCGAGGCGTATTGAATGTCTGCACTTACTATAACACGACCGACTACTATGTTTACAAAGGCGTCACAAAAGGCTTTCATTACGAACTCGTCAAAGATTTTGCCGAATATCTCGGAGTAAAGCTGCATGTCGAAGTAAACTCGGACATGGAAGAGTGCATTCAGGAATTAAACGAAGGGAAATACGATCTGATTGCCATGAGTCTATCCGTCACCGAAAACCGGAAGAAAAGAATCCTTTTCACGAATCCTCTATTCAAAACCCATAGTGTACTTGTACAAAATAAAAAACGAAAGGAACACGTCGATTCGCTATCGCAACTATCGGGTAAAGACATTTACATCC
Organism: Sanguibacteroides justesenii; assembly: GCF_003204205.1. Lineage (NCBI taxonomy): Bacteria > Pseudomonadati > Bacteroidota > Bacteroidia > Bacteroidales > Porphyromonadaceae > Sanguibacteroides > Sanguibacteroides justesenii. The sequence goes on along the minus strand of NZ_QJPL01000007.1, from coordinate 155,677 downwards.
AAAAAGGTACTTTCTATGAAGATTTTTTACAACAGTTGAAAGACTCGTTACATTCGGAATTCAATATCTCTCCCCTAACGGAGGCGACGTATGAAGACATTCTGGTCATGGTAGAAAACATGGAAGCGGAATTTACCGTTACAGACCATAATATTGCCAAAATAGCCGCACATTACATGCCTTATCTGGATTACAGCCTGGGCCTATCCGACGAATTTCCCATTGCCTGGGGGACTGCATTAAACGGAATTCTCCTTACCGACGAACTAAACGCGTGGTTAAACAACATTAAAAAAAGCGGCAAATTCAATGTTCTATACAACCGATATTTCAATAGTAGCTACGTGACCTCCCTGCACAATTCCAAATACTACAAATTAAAAAACGGCAAGATATCGAGTTTTGATCCCATCATAAAAAAAGCAGCCCAAACGATGGGATGGGATTGGCGATTATTGGCCGCTATTATTTTCCAAGAATCCGGATTTAATCCGGAAGCCGTCTCATGGTTAGGAGCCGTAGGATTAATGCAAGTCATGCCGGAAACAGCCCTCACTCTCGGTATCGAAGATTATACCAATCCTAAGGATAATGTCCGCGCAGGAACAACTTATCTCAAACGCTTGGAAAAAATATTTTCCAAATACCCGTTGAAAAAAGAAGACCTGATCAAATTCACGTTAGCTGCGTATAATGCCGGCCCCGGACATGTCATAGATGCGATGAAATTAGCCGAAGCGTACAATAAGAATCCCTATGTATGGAATAATAATGTCGATTACTTTCTACTCCACAAGTCCAATCCCGAGTTCTATCGGGATACATTAATCCGGCATGGGTATTGTGACGGCAAACAAGCTTATGATTTTGTAAATAATATCCTCGAAAATTATTCCCATTACAAAAACACAATTCCGGAATAAAATTGAAACTCAGTCAAATTTAACAAAACTCATTGTACGAATTATTGATTCCCACATCTTTTTTTCATACCTTCGCATTTAGAACTTGTCATACTTTATAATTATAGGAATATCATGCCTTACAGAAGATTACCCAATACGGATGCGGCCAGGATACGTGCTTTGGAAACAGCATTGAAGAACGAAGCATCCTCGGATTTCAACGATTTGCCTTTTTCTCCTTCGTTGAAACAAAAAATAGAGTTCTTTTTACCCAAATTCAAAACGGCCATTACCAATTCACAGGTCGCGAGAGACAAACAAAACGTTAACAGCCGAAAATACGCTGAATACACCAGAAAAGCAAAATTATACATATCCCATTTTTTACAGGTATTGAATTTTACTATTGCCCGCGGAGAATTGAAATCCTCGGCCAGAACCTTTTACGGGTTAGATGAAAACAATTCGAAACTTCCTCCCCTGATTAGCGAACAGGATTTATTGGAATGGGGAGCCAAGATCATCAACGGAGAACAGGAACGGACCCGTAACGGAGGAGGTAATCCTGTCTATAGCCCTTCCATCGCTTTAGTAAAAGTCAATTATGAAAATTTTAAACAGGGATATGCTTCTCAAAAACAATTCCAACAGAACTCGGCACGTTGTTGCGCAGAAGTAGCTCAATTCCGTAGTGAAGCGGATGAGTATATTTTAACCTTATGGAATGAAATAGAAAACTATTACATGGAAATAGAGGACGAGGAGGAACGTCGTAAGAAATGTGAATATTACGGTTTAATATATGTTTTCCGGCGAGGAGAAAAAGAGAGGATTAAAAGACAAAAAGAAGCCGAACGCATTACATTAAAATTGCCTTTTTGAATGAATCAAAAAGGCAATTTTAATATTAAAGAGTCCTTTACTACATGTATAAGTCACGTTCCCCTTTAGCTATACGATCGTAATAGGATTTGAACGTGGGTAATAACTTCTTATCCGTAAAGAAAGAGGTGTGTTCTATCTCCTGCAATTCCCTTTCAATCAATTGTTCTCCGATCGCTTTGGTTTCAGGAGAAGCATAATCATTCAGATATTCCCGGAACGTCAAGACGGCATTCAGCTTACAAAATTTTCCCTCCACACCTTTTTCCAACAAATTCATAATCTTGTCTCCCGTACGCCCGCAACGATAACCGGCCGTACAGAAAGAGGTTATCATTCCATCCTGGGCCAATTCCCGAATCACCTCATCCAAGCTTCGCTGGTCTCCCAGCATAAACTGGACTTTATCCGAATTCTCCTCTTGACGCAATTTCTTCGAATAGGCTCCAATACCTATTTTAGAAGAAGCATCAGTCTGCGTACATCCCATATGAATCAACTCTCTCCTGAACTCGGGATTCTCTCTGGCCGTCACGATCAATCCCGTGTAAGGAATAGCCAGACGTATAACAGTTACCAACCGCTTTGTAGCCTCATCCGTTACCAAATATGGTGAATGTTCACTAATAAAAGATCCAGGAGCAGGCTGCATTCGAGGGAAGGAAACCGTATGAGGTCCTATACCGAATTGCCGTTCCAGATCCAAAGCATGATACAATAAGCCCATCACTTCAAAACGCCAATCGTATAAACCGAACAAGGCTCCAATAGCAACGTCATCGATACCGGCCTCCATAGCCCGGTGCATCGCGTAAAGCCTCCACCCGTAATTTCCTTTAATCGTATGAGCCGGATGTAGTTCGGCATAACGTCCACGGTGGTAAGTTTCTTGAAATACCTGATAGGTACCGATACCGGCACGCCACAACTTTTTTAAATCCGCTATCTCCATGGGCGCCGCATTCACATTCACCCGACGAATATTATTAAACCCGTTCCCGGTAGGAGTCGTCCGTTTAGTTGCATAGATCGTTGAAATGGAATCAGCCATATAATCGGCACTATTTTTCGGGTGTTCTCCGTAAACGGCTATCATCCTCTTATGTCCCTCGTCAATAACGGCTGCCGTCTCCTCGCGTACCTCATCCATAGTCAAAACATGCCGTTTCTCCTCCTTGTTCTCTGCACGGAAACCACAATACACACAACTATTTACACACAGATTCGACAGATACAGGGGAGCGAAAAAAACGATACGATTATCGTATACCCGTCTTTTAACTTCCAAGGCCGCTTCCTGCATCTCCAGCAATAACTCCGGATCCTCCACGTTCAACAAAGTAGCCGTTTCGGCAGGAGTCAGAATCTTAATCTCCAACGACTTTTTTATAATATCACGCACCTTTTGCTTGTCGGGATTTTTTTGGCGTTCAAGCTCCTCAAATATCTCGACTTCATCGATAAAATCTTTTCCATTGACCAAGTATTTATCGATTTCAGCCTGTTTAATCACATTTTTTGTCCAATCTTTTACGTCCATCTCTATATTTTTATATTACGATTCACACGAGTATAAATCGCAGATTCTTTTCCTGTTGACAAAGATCAGCATTAATTTTATATTATTACAGTATTATCCTATTCTTATTTTCGATGGAGAGATAGAGAAAATCAATGCCTTTTTACTCGTAAGCGATCAACCCAATAACTCTTTGACTTTTGCCGAAATAACTTTTCCCTCGGCAACGCCAGCCAACTCTTTGGTAGCAATTCCCATTACTTTGCCCATATCTTTAGCCGACGTGGCTCCCGTCTTCTCTATAATCCCTTTCAGTGCAGCTATCAACTCTTCTTCCGTCAACGGTTGGGGCAAAAACTCATCCAGTACTTCAACCTGCGCCATTTCATGGGAAAACAGATCCTCCCTACCCTGCTGCTTATAAATAACCGCGGCGTCCCTACCTTGCTTGGCCAATTTCTGTATGATCTTCACACTTTCGCTGTCGGGAATCGAATCTCCCGCCCCCGGAACGGCTTTAGCTTCAATAAACACTTTCTTTATATTTCTCAATACTTCCAAACGTACCGTGTTCTTAGCTTTCATGGCTTCCATGATGCCCTTGCTAACTCTTTCTTCTATTGTCATCTGATATCTTTTAATTTTGAACTTACGAAGTTACTATTAAATTCTCGCATTTTCAATCTCCCGCTTTCAATTTTCGTAAACAAGGTGTAATTTTGTATCTCAAATAAAACATGGATGAAGACAAGCATAAGCAACAAAATCATATGGAACATCGCCTATCCTATCATATTGGGAAGTTTGGCACAAACTTTAATTACACTTACCGATACCGCTTTTCTGGGGAGAGTCAGCGAGATTGCTCTCGGAGCTTCAGCCATAGCCGGAATCTACTATTACGTCTTTTCGACTTTAGCTTGGGGATTTTCCATCGGTATCCAAATTATCGTGGCAAGACGTCTCGGAGAAGGAAGGCTTAATCGAATCGGAGTCGTATTCGAGCACGGGTTATTTTTCGTCGCTTTTTTAGGTACGTCCCTTTTTCTTGTACAGCATTATTTTACCAAAGAGCTGTTGGAAACAGCAATCCACTCACCCAATATATATGCTGCCGCCATGGAATATATGTCATTCCGGCATTACGGCATTATTTTCGTTTGTTTTAATTTCCTTTACCGGGCCCTATATATCGGATTATCCAATACCAAGATCATCGGGTATTCGACAGCCGTTATGGCTACCGTAAACGTGCTATTCAATTACCTTCTGATCTTCGGGAAATTCGGTTTTCCAAACTTGGGAGTCGGTGGAGCAGCCCTTGCTTCCGTTATGGCAGAAATTTCCGCCTTTCTTTTTTTCACCCTGTATACCCTACTTAAACTCCCTCTCAAACAATATGCCCTGTTCAGTTTTCACAAAATAGAAGGATGGCTTATGGGAACGATTCTAAAGACAGCTCTTCCCACCATGCTACAAAAACTTCTCTCTTTCGGGACCTGGTTTATTTTTTTCATCCTGGTGGAGCATATGGGCGAACGGCCCATCGCCATTACCATTGTAGTCCGAAGCGTTTATATGCTCATCGTCATTCCGGTATTCGGCTTCGGAGCCACAGCCAACACATTGACAAGCAGACTAATAGGAGAACAAAGACAAAAAGAGGTTATGCCCATGCTCACAAAGGTCATTCGCCTCTCCATGCTAAGTGTTCTCCCGATATTAGCCATCTGTTATCTATTTCCACAACAAGTACTGTCCATCTATTCGGATAGCAGCGAACTGATACAAGCATCCGTCAACTCCCTGTATGTCGTCGGATTGGCCGCACTCGCCCTTTGTTTCGGCATCACCTTTTTCGAAGCTATATCCGGAACGGGAAATACCTCTCACGCTCTCATCCTCGAGACCTTCGTACTTATCCTGTATACTGCCCAGATTTGGTTTTTGGCAAGCGTACTGCAAACGTCAGTCGAATCTGTATGGACGGTGGAAGTCACTTACGGCTTGTGTATCGGCTTTATCTCGTTACTCTATATGAAACATTTCCGCTGGCAAAAGCACAAATTATAATTAAGGGAATTTATATTAACCTAAAAAGTACCTGTCAATGACTACATCTGCAAGGAAAATAGGTATAAATATATTATATTCGAAAATTAAAATAGAAAAGAAGTGAAGAAAGAAACCATTATAAAAATCCTGTTCCTTATCGTACTACTCGATACGGCTGCCGTCATTTACCTCATTTACCGTCCTGTCACGTTAGAGATACAACACGTATCCAAGGTTGTTCCTATGTTGAAGCCGTCGGATATTTATTGTCCGGAAACATTCGATTTGGCAGGCGAGTATGTACCTTTAAAAAGAACCGACATTGCAGAAGCATTCCGCAAGGAACTAATCGTCAACACCTATTTACACTCCCATACGATTCAGGTATTAAAGAATGTCTCCCGGTATTTTCCCATCATAGAACCCATATTGGAAGAGGAGGGAATACCGGATGATTTCAAATACCTCGCCGTCATCGAAAGTAGCCTGAACCCCTTGGCCGTCTCTCCCGCCGGAGCCGTCGGCTTATGGCAATTCATGAGCGGTACGGCCAAAGAACTGGGAATGGAAGTGAACAAAATTGTAGATGAACGGTATCATATCGAAAAATCGACGCGGGCAGCGTGCGCGTACCTGAAAAAAGCAAAAGAGAAATTCGGTACTTGGGTAATGGCCGCTGCTTCCTACAATGCCGGAATGAACATGTTAACAAGACAAATCAATCTTCAAAAAGAGAACAATTATTATGACCTTCTTTTAGGAGAAGAGACGGGAAGATATGTCTTCCGGATCATGGCGATGAAGCAAATCATAGAGAACCCCCATTTATACGATTTTCACGTATCGGAGAAATATGAAGTAGAAAAATGCGAAGAGGTCAAAGTCAATAAAAACATCAAAGATCTGGCTCACTTTGCCAACACTCACGGAATATCTTACAAAACTTTAAAACGTTTTAATCCTTGGCTCAGGGCAAACACGTTACATGCTTCCGGAAAGAAAAGTTATTATATCGCGATTCCCCGACAGCCTGAAAAATACAGATAATCGAAGCGGCACACAATTTGCATTACTGTTTTCATAAGTATGAGTTCCCTAAAAAATAAAATATTCAATGCTATGGAAAAAAATAAAATAACGATCTATTGTGAAAATAACAAACAAGAATATATAATACCCACAGGATGCAGTTTGAAAGAACTCAAACAAATCGTATTCCCCCAGAACCATCAAAATATACTCGGAGCGTTAGTCAATAACGAATTACAGGATTTACATTACGAGATTTACAATCCCAAATGGATAAACTTTATAGACGTTACCTCTCTCGACGGTTATAGCATCTATATCCGTTCTCTTATTTTCGTTCTCTATAAAGCCGTAAAAACGCTTTTCCCGAAAAAGACGTTGATTGTCGAATACTCTATCTCCAACGGTCTGTTTTGCCGGATCGCAAATAAGGACCTGGTTCTTACGCCCGAAACGATCCTGAGTCTGAAAGAAGAAATGACCAGAATCATCGAACAAGACACGGAGATAATACGCCGGGAGACCCCCACGGAAGAAGCTATAAAACTTTTTCAACGGGAAGGATTGAAGGACAAAAAACTCTTGCTTTCCACCCGCGGCAAAATGTATACTTCGGTATATTCCATTAACGGGACCTCGGATTATTTCTACGGAACTCTTGCTCCAACCACGGGTTGTCTGAAAGTATTCGATCTGATCTCCTATAAAGACGGTATGTTGTTGATGTTACCCGACAGAAACAATCCGACGGAAATCTCACCCTTAATCCCACAAGAGAAATTATTCAACATTTTCAGTGAATACAAGAGATGGGGAAAAATCCTGGAAATTTCTCAAATCGGAGATCTGAACCAAATTATAGAAAATAAACAAGTGGGAGCCATGATCAAAATAAGTGAAGCTCTCCACGAGAAAAAAATCTCCCAAATAGCGGATTTAGTCAAAAAGAAACACAAAAAGGTAAAGGTAATCCTGATCGCCGGTCCTTCATCCTCCGGTAAAACAACATTTGGCAAACGATTGGCCGTGCAACTCATGGTCAATGGAATCAAACCCGTAAATTTATCCTTAGATAACTATTTCGTCGACCGGGAAAATACCCCCAGAGACGAAAAAGGAGAATACGATTTCGAAACCATTGACGCTCTCGATATCGACACGTTCAACGATAATATCCTGCAATTACTACAAGGAAATGAGGTCGAGATTCCAAAATTCTCCTTTGAAACGGGACAACGTTTTTACGACGGAGAAAAACTCAGGATCTCAAAGAATAACGTGATTATAGTGGAAGGCATACATGGTCTGAATCCTCGTTTGACGGAGTTCCTGCCCCAAGAAAGTCTTTTCAAAATCTTTATTTCGGCATTAACTTCAATATCCATTGACAACCACAATATCATAAACCCCAAGGACAATCGTTTGATCCGACGGATGGTTCGCGATCATAAATACCGGGGATATTCGGCTTGGGACACCCTTAAACGATGGGAAAGCGTACTATCCGGAGAACAAAAACACATCGAACCTTATCAAGAAGAAGCAGATGTTATTTTCAATTCGGCATTGGTATACGAATTAGGAGCTCTTAAACAACAAGCTGTTCCTTTACTGGAAGAGGTACAGACCAAATACCCGGAACACTCCAAGGCTCTACGTCTCTTAAAGTTCTTCTCCTATGTACAATCCGTTCCTACCAGAGAAATTCCGCCGACTTCCATTATTCGCGAATTTCTCGGAGGCAGCTCTTTCAAATACTGACAAAAGACAATGAAAAGATTAAAGGATTCTGAGATTTAGAGATTAAACGATTTAGAGATTAAACGATTTAGAGATTAAAAAGATTGTATATTGTAAATGGAACGCTATTTTCTTAATTTACAATCTACAATCTAAAATTTACAATGAACACGTGGATCGGGTGATTAATAGATTGACGATTGGAAAATTGTAATTGCATCACGGAATCAATAAATCATTGAATCACAGAATTCTGTTGATTTAAAATGAATATGCGGATAGGAGGAACAGGCGATCAGTTGCAGAATCACCTGTTCCTCTTATCGCAAGCTCCCTTATTATCGCAATAATTTCAAGATATCGGAAGGACGGTCAACGATATGTATCGCTCCGTTTTCTTTTAATTCTTCAGCAGAACGGAATCCCCAGGTCACCCCGATTGAGACGATCCCGCTATTAGATGCGGTCTGCATATCTACGCCGGAATCTCCTACATACAATACTTCTTCCGGTTTTACCCCGGCCTCCTTTAGAATATCAAAAACAATTGTCGGATCTGGTTTCACCGGAATACCTTCCCGTTGACCATAAACAAAACCGAAGGTATTTTCACCGAAATAATGAGGGATTAAAGCTTGAGTTGCCGAATGGTATTTATTAGAAGCCACCGCCAATAAAATATTTTTCTTTCTCAAGGCCTCCAGCAACTCCGCAATTCCCGGATAGGGAGCCGTGTAATCGGCTTTATGCACGGCATAATAAGCCATAAAATCCTCCCGTATCTTTAACACATTTTCTTCGGTTCTCGCCTCTTCCGGCAATGCGCGTTCCAACAACTTGTTGATTCCGTTTCCCACGAAACGTCGATATTCAAGCAACTCATGAGTGGGATAGCGATGCTTTTGCAAAGCATAATTCGTACTAACCGCCAAATCATCCAACGAGTTCAACAAAGTACCGTCCAAATCAAATATGACTAACTTAACCATAGGCATACCTTTAAAACATTCATCCGCTATCAAATAAAAAAACCACCTCGGCAGGTGGTTCTATGCACGGGAGGAGAGGTTCGAACTCCCGACCCTCGGTTTTGGAGACCGATGCTCTACCAACTGAGCCACTCCCGTGTTTAGCGTTGCAAAATAACAGATTTTTCTCGAGAAAAACAAGTAGAAACCATAGCCTCTCCGGTCATTTCCCCGACACCGATCGGAGTTTCCAGAGCCTAAGCCACTTAACGCATCAAATTTTCACTCCACTCCCGAAAAATTCCGACTTTAAGATTCATCACCGTCAATGATCGTTTTTCGAACGATTCCCCCTCCGATCAACCGCTCTCCCCGGTAGAGAGCTACCGGTTGCCCGGGAGCTACCGCCCAGGCCGGATGGGACAAATACAACATCAACCGATTCCCGGGTAACTTCTCCACCTGAACATACCCCGACGGATTTAACCCCAATCCCCTGACTTTTATCTCGATATCTGCAGCATTCATCTCTTCTGGATCAATAAGATGAACGGATTCTATCTCTATGCGCTTCCGGAACAACGCAGATTTATCACTCACGATAATCCGGTTACTACCCGCCTCTATCCGAGAAACATATTGAGGATTCCCGTCCTTTAAAGGAATATCCCGCTTTTGTCCGATCGTGTAATTCAAAACTCCATGATGGCTTCCCAATACATTACCCTGCTCATCCCATATCTCACCCGTTGAGGAGCCAAAAGACGATCCGGTATGTTGACAGATAAACGTACGATAATCCGTTCCTTGTAAAAAACAGATCCCGGAGCTCTCCCTTTGCTTGGCAAGCAGCGGGAAACCATTCATTCGGGCTATCTCTTTTACCTCCTCTTTCCTGTAGATTCCCAACGGAGTCAAGGCTCTGCTCAAAATCATCTCGTTCACTCCCCACAAAAAATAAGATTGATCTTTATTGGAATCCACCCCTTTGTATATGTAATAGTGTCCGTTCTCTTTACCGATGCGCACATAATGTCCTGTCGCTATATGTTGAATTCCTTGCCGATCCGCAAACTCTTTCAACAATTCCCATTTGACAAAACGGTTACACACGGCACACGGATTCGGTGTAATACCCGCCAAATACCCCTGAAGAAAAGGAAGAACCACGTCACGTCCAAAACGTTCCCTCCCTTCAATACGATACAAGGGAATTTCTATTTGTTTACAAAACTCCTCCAAATCACGATTGTGTACCTGCCCATTCGCCGGCCATAGATCCATATTTACCCCTATAACCTCATACCCCTGTTGTCGTAACAACAAGGCTGTCACAAAACTATCTATCCCTCCGCTAAGACCGACGACTATTTTTCGCATTCTTCGAATCAGATACAATTAACAAAATCATCCTTCCCTCATGCTACAAACAAAATTAAAAGCTGTGCTGTCAATACGCGCAGGAACATGGTTAACGGATAAACCGTTGCATAACTCACCGAAGGCATATCGTTTCCGACCACTCCATTCGAATAAGCTAAAGCGGGCGGGTCTGTCGTGCTGCCGGCGATCAATCCCATCAAAGTAAAGTAATTGATTTTATAGAAAAGCCGGGCAATGATCCCCACGATCAATAAGGGTAAAACGGTAATTACGACACCGTATCCGATCCAATTCAATCCGCCCCCATCGATCACCGTCTCCACGAATCCTTCTCCGGCTCCCAACCCGACACCGGCCAGGAACAGAGAAATTCCCACCTCCCGCAACATTAGATTCGCACTCATCGTGGCATAGGTCACCAATTTATAATGAGGACCAAAACGACTGATCAATATGGAAACGATTAAAGGACCTCCTGCCAATCCTAATTTCACCGGTTGAGGAATACCCGGGAATGTAAAAGGAATACTTCCTAAAAAAACGCCCAAAAATATACCTAAAAATATAGGGACCAAATTGGGTTCTCTCAATCTACGCAACGAATTACCCAATACCTTCGCCACATTATTAACAGCAGCCTCCGGCCCCACGACAGTCAAACGGTCTCCCATCTGCAATTGCAAATTCGGCTTGGCGACCAAATCGAAACCAGCGCGATTTACCCGCGTCACGTTTACGCCGAAACAGTTCCGCAACTTCATCTCTCCCAATAACTTTCCGTTTATATCGGATTTGGTAATGACAACCCGTCTTGAAACCAGCTGTTTGTCCAATTGTTCCCAGGCAACATCCACTTGTTCTCCCAAAAAGGCTGTAATAGCCTCTATATCTTTCGATGCAGCCACAACCAATAGTTTATCCCCCGCCTTCAATCGGGTATCGGAAGAACCGATTTCAATCCGGTCATCCCCGTGGCAAACCCTGGAAAAAACGAACTTACGGTTGATAAGACGGGTTACCTCCATCACGTCCTTGCCAAACAGAGCCGGATTAGTGACTTTCACGGAAAATTGTTGCGCACTCGTGGCCTTATCTTCATCCTGCTTTTCCAATACCTCATGCTCACGTTCAAATTTAATCCTGAAAATCACACGTATCAGTAAAATAGACCCGATGATTCCGATAACCCCCAAAGGGTAGGCAATCGCGTAACCTAAAGGAATCGTAGGATCACCTATCCCGGTCATATCCGTATAGGCTTGCTGGGCAGCTCCCAATCCCGGAGTATTGGTTACGGCTCCCGAAAGGATTCCTACCATAGTCGTTATCGGCAATCCGGTTATCAAGTGAATCACGTAGGCCGTGATCACACCCAAAAAGACAATCATCGAGGCCAACACGTTCAAGGTCAATCCCCCTTTCTTAAAGGAGGAAAAAAAACCGGGCCCGACCTGCATTCCCACGGAATACACGAAAAGGATCAACCCGAACTCTTTTACAAAATGCAATGTCTGTTCATCCACCCTCATCCCGAAATGACTACAGATAATACCCACGAAAAGTATCCAGGTAATACCCAGGGAAATCCCTTTTATCTTTACTTTGCCCAAAACAATTCCGATAGCGATAACGATAGCGAACACCAAGACGGAGTGCGCTATACCTTGCCCGAAAAATAAGGAGTCTAACCAAGCCATACAATATCTGTTTATTTAATAATTACGAATTCGTTTCCGAACGTTCTTTCATTTTATCTATCGAACGGCAGAAGCGGATATCCTCCCGAAACAATTTACGATATGTAATATGCGTCTTGGATATCTTTGCTCCTATATACTCCATCAAATGAATCATCTGCGGATTAAAATCACCTATCCAGTTCATCTCCAACCAATCATATTTCTTACGCCTTTCGATTATATTACTACAAAATACCCGGATCAAAGCGGCTTCAACACCCTTTCCCTGAAACTCGGACACCACTCCAAAAATCTGTCCCAACGCCACATTTCCTTTCTTGATATGACGGTAATATAAAAATTTTAAAAGTCCTATTCCGTTCAATTTCCCATTGAGGTGTTTGATAATATAGTTCAATTCCGGAAACATGATAAAAAAACCAATCGGTCGTCCCTTATAATAGGCAAAATACAACAGATTCGGGTCTAAAATCGGCTTAATAGTCTTAAACAGGGCTTCTACCTGCTCCATTTGCATTTTTCCCACCCCGTGTACATTCTCGTTCCAAGCATGATTATATACCTCTAAAAAGGCTTTTTTCGCCTCCCGGGCATCTATTTGAGAGTAACATACAATCGAATAATCCGGATTTTTCAATAAACGATCCGACTTCCATACCACTACTTTCGAAAGACTTTCCATAACCAACCGGGTCCGATAGGTATACTGCTTGAAATAATCCAGGAAACCGTACTCTTCGAAAAATTTTATATAATATTTATGCGTATAAGGCATTCCATAGTTTGGTTGCACAAAACCGTCTACCAAGAGTCCCCACCATTCATTGCGTTCGCCAAAATTCACGGGCCCCTCCATCGCCTCCATTCCCCTGGCTTCCAACCACTCCCGGCAACGATCAAAAAGCATAAAAGCCGCCTTTCGATCATCGATACATTCAAAGAAACCCATTCCCCCCACAGCATAAGAATCCATACGACAGGTATGTTCATCGATAAAAGAGGCTACCCTTCCCACGCAAACTCCGTTTTCATCCCTCAGTAACCAACGGGTACATTCTCCGTGCTTAAAATAAGGATTTTTATCAGGATCAAATACATTATTGATATCATTGTTTAAAGGACGTACCCAATTTTTATCATTTTTATAAAGGGTCACAGGCAACATTAAAAACTCTTTTGCCTGTTGTTCATTCTCAACTTCTTCTATTGTATATTCCATAACACTAATTTAAAGAATTGGATACCTGAGATTTTACAAGCCACTTTTCATGATCATGACGAGAACGTATAAAATACTCCCCTCTTTTTATCCACACGACGATCAAAGCCAGCACCATTCTCGGTAACATCAACCACCAAAAAGGTAAACCCATAACCCAAAACAGAAGAGGATCCTCCAACTGAGAATGGGAGATCGCCAAATGATGGTTCAGTAAATTCGCTTCCCGGTGACTCAACTTACCCGATTTCGCACAATCCAACATGATGGCCGAACCATAGGCCAACCCCACGGTATTACCTACCAACCAAAGAAAAGCGACCTCGGGAGATAACCCGAAAATACGCATCAGGGGCGATAATAAACCGGACAATACTTTTAATACACCAAACTCCTCCAAGACCCGTTGCAAAATCATTAACCCCGAAATCACCCCTACGATTTTCAAAGAGAGAAACAGGGCATTAACCAGCCAATGCTGCATCGTTGCCCAAAACGGTAAAACCGTTAAAGTCTCCTTCATCATTTTTTCTCCCATCTCCGGCAATAAAATATTCAATCCGAACGCAGCGACAAAACTCATAACAATCCTTAAAACGATCATACCTATAAAAGAAGAACCCGTTTTCTGCAACACCAAAGTCTCCACGATAAAATTGTGAGAAATCAGGCACATGGTCGCCATAATCACACACTCCCGTGCGGTAAAATCCAGCGTCGAAAGTAAAGCGATCACCGTGTATATATTCGTAAAAATACTCGTGACAAAAACCAAAGCCGCATCACCCGGCAACCCGACCCATTTAAATAAAGGAGCTGCAAAAGAGGAGATATAAGGCAGAATATCGAAATAAGAAAGCAACGTGACGAACAAAGAGACGGGTAACATGATTTTCAAAAACCACGACGACGTCCGCAAGGCAACCGGCAACGCCCTACTTACACAATGTCCCATCCTTTTCCCTATCTTTTTCACCACACGCTTAATTTACAATTCCAAATTAAAATCATTTTTTCAGCATCATCCCCCTTAAACATGCTACCTTAATTCATCCGTTAAAAGCCGTATCTCCATCGTCGGGCTTATTCTCTCGTATAAAATATTATAAACCGCATTGGTAATAGGCATATGTACGTTATAATGTTCATTGATCTCATGAATTCCCTTCACACCAAAATACCCTTCCGCGATCATTAACATCTCTAATTGAGCCGACTTCACGGAATATCCTTTCCCGATCATGGTTCCGAAAGTCCGGTTCCGACTAAATTGCGAATAAGCCGTTACCAACAGATCTCCCAGATAAGCCGAATTTTTAATATCCCGTTCTATCGGATGTACCGCATCCACGAAACGCTTCATCTCCTGAATCGCATTGGATATCAAAACAGCCTGAAAATTATCGCCGTATCTCAATCCATGACAAATTCCGGCCGCAATGGCAAAGACGTTTTTCAATACGGCTCCGTACTCCGTCCCGTAAATATCATCCGATATCGCCGTTTTCACGTAATGACACTCAAACAATTGCGCTATCGCCCGGGCCAATTTCAAATCTTCACATGAAAAAGTAAGATAAGAGAGACGCTCCAAAGCAATCTCTTCGGCATGGCAGGGACCGGAAATAATTACGATCTGCCCGAAAGGTACATCATAACATTTATGAAAAAACTCCCCGATAATCAAATTATCGTCCGGAATCAATCCTTTTATGGCGGATACGACAATTTTCTCTTTCAACGGAACCCGTAATCGAGATACCACATTTTTCAAAAAGGCACTCGGAATGGCAAAAACAATAATATCCGATTGAGTAACCAATTTATCCAAATCATCGGTAAAATTAATTTTCTCCAGGTCAAATTCAACTTCACACAAATACCGCGGATTGTGATTCAAACCTTTAAAAGCCTTTATGGTCTCTATATTGCGCATAAACCAATTAATACGACCATTGTTTTCCGTCAGCATCTTAGATATGGCAGTAGCCCAACTACCTCCGCCGACAATCCCGATCCTGGGTTTATCACTTATTTGCATGATACTTCTATTAATAATGAACGATTTACGATTCACGAATATCATTTGTGAATCGTAAATCGCAATATAAAACTTTAAATTTACTTATTCAACCACACCCTTACCTCATCCTGTGTCGGGTTCGTCAATCCTAATTTTTCTTTTTTATTAATCCCGCACAATTCCTGGTGAAACTTATTCGGATTCTCAACTTCCTTCAATGACTCCACGGTTTGGTGACCGATCTTCCGAATCACAGGAATCCACTCTTCGGCAATCCCCAACGCTAAAAATTTCTCATCGCCATCTACCGGTATTTTCTTTTCCGGTTTCATTTGAGGGAAAAGCAAAACATCTTGGATCGAAGCACTGTTCGTCAAAAACATACATAAACGATCGATTCCTATTCCCATTCCCGAGGTAGGAGGCATACCGTACTCCAACGCCCGCACGAAATCGTAGTCGATGAACATAGCCTCATCATCCCCCCTCTCCTGTAAAGCCAATTGATCCTTAAACCGATTCAATTGATCTATCGGATCGTTCAACTCGGAGTAAGCGTTTGCCACCTCCTTTCCGTTCACGAACAATTCGAATCGTTCCGTCACGCCGGGATCCGTCCGGTGCATTTTGGTTAACGGGGACATTTCGACCGGATAATCGTAGATAAATGTCGGTTGAATATAATGACCTTCACACTTCTCTCCAAACAACTCGTCTATCAGTTTCCCTTTCCCCATGGTTTCATCTACCTTTAATCCGATGGATAAACAAAACGCCCGAATCTCCTCTTCACTTTTTCCGGTAATATCATAACCGGTATATTCTTTTATGGCATCCGCCATCCTTATTCTTTTAAAAGGACGCTTAAAGTCCACCTCATTTTCGCCAAACGGAGCTTTCGTCGTTCCGTTTACCGCCAATGCCGCCGCCTCTATCATACGCTCCGTACAATCCATCATCCACTTATAATCCTTATAAGCCACGTATACCTCCATACAAGTGAACTCCGGATTATGGGTACGATCCATTCCCTCGTTCCTGAAATTCCGGGAAAACTCGTAAACTCCGTTAAAACCTCCGACAATTAACCGCTTTAAATACAATTCATTAGCAATCCTCAAATAGAGAGGGATATCCAATGCATTATGATGCGTAATAAAAGGACGGGCCGAAGCTCCTCCCGGTATGGCTTGCAAAACAGGCGTCTCCACTTCCACACACCCCATTTCATTATAGAATTGACGAATAGCATTGATCATCTTGGTACGCTTCACGAATACCTCTTTCACTTGCGGATTCACGATCAGATCCAAATAACGTTGGCGATAACGCATTTCAGGATCCGTAAACGCATCGAATACTTTTCCGTCTTTTTCTTTTACGACCGGAAGCGGACGCAAAGATTTGGATAACATGGTCAGTTCCTTGGCGTGTACGGAAATCTCTCCCATATTAGTACGGAATACATGGCCTTTCACGCCGACGATATCTCCGATATCCATCAGTTTCTTAAATACCACATTATACATCGTACTATCCTCTCCCTCCGAAATATCATCTCGACTCACGTATACCTGTATCCGACCGGCAGCATCCTGTATTTCAAAAAACGAAGCCTTACCCATGATTCGCCGACTCATCATCCGGCCGGCAATCACCACCTCCTCCTGTAACTCTTCGGGAGAGGTTTCAAACTTATCCCGAATCTCTTTAGAAAGATGAGTAACCTTAAATTCCGGAGCCGGATAAGCATTTATCCCCATCTTATTCAACTCATTCAACGAGTTCCGACGAATTATTTCCTGTTCACTTAATTCTATGCTCATTTTCAATCAACTTTTAGCGGTTTTAGAACATACTTCGCGCAAACGAAAGTTTTAATAAAGTGCAAAGATAGTAATAATTTTAGATTTACTAATTCATAACAAACCGATTCCATCATTGAAAAATGAAAAGTGAAAAAAGTTTATTCACCCCTATCTCAACCTCTCCTCTTTTTTCAAACTTTTAGGTTTATCCTCTATCTTTTAACTTTTAGCCCGCTCTGATTTACAATTCGATAGCATAAAATACTCTATCGGTTAAAAAAATATAACTACGAATCTTTTGAAATCACGGGGAAATTCTACTACTTTGTAGCTGAATAGGAGAAAGTGTATAATGAAAAAAAGATGGGTAGTCAATACCCCACCGGAGTGGGAAAAAATAGAAACTTTATCAAAACAACTTAACTGCAGTCATGTCATTGCAAACCTTTTAATACAAAGAGGGATAGAAACTGCAGGCGAGGCCCACGCTTTCTTCAATCCGACTTTAAACATGCTGCACGATCCCTTCCTGATGAAAGATATGGACAAAGCGGTTGCCCGACTAGAAAAAGCCATTCAAACGGAAGAGAAAATCATGATCTACGGAGATTATGACGTAGACGGCACAACGGCCGTAGCATTACTGTACAAATACCTTAAAAATAAATGTGAAAAACCGGAGTATTACATACCGGATCGTTATACGGAAGGTTACGGGGTTTCTATTCGGGCCATCGATTATGCCGCCCAACACGGAATCACTCTCATGATTGTCACCGATTGCGGAGTAAAAGCCGTAGAAAAAGTCCGATACGCTCAAACCAAAGGGGTAGATGTAATTATTTGTGATCATCACACCCCCGGAGAGCAACTACCGGAAGCCGTTGCCGTATTGGATCCGCAACGGAGCGACTGCAACTATCCCTATCGTTGGCTCAGCGGTTGCGGCGTAAGTTTCAAATTGGCCCAAGCTTATAGTTTGAAACACGATCTTCCGATGTCGGAACTTTACAGTTTATTGGATCTTATATGTGTCAGCATCGCCAGCGATATCGTTCCCATTACGGGAGAAAACCGAATACTGGCTCACTACGGCCTACAACAGCTCAACGAACGCCCCAGCTTGGGGCTGAACACCATATTAAAATTTTCCGGCATCAATAAACCTCTAACGATCAACGATATCGTTTTCCGTATCGGCCCCAAGATCAATGCTGCCGGACGGGTTGAATCGGGTAATAAATCGGTCGAACTACTCATCGCCGATGATGCCCAAAAGGCGATGGAGGTTGCCGAAAGCATCAATAACTTCAACGACCAACGTAAAAAACTGGATCACAACATCACGGAAGAAGCCTTGGAGTATATCGGTCAGGCCCAATACGATCAATCCCAGAAAGCCACGGTTTTATTTAATCCCAACTGGCATAAAGGAGTTATCGGAATCGTGGCATCCCGATTAACGGAGTACTATTACAGGCCGACCGTCATCCTGACCGAGTCTAACGGTTTAGCTACGGGATCCGCACGTTCGGTAGAGGGATTCGACCTTTATTACGCCATTTCCCAATGCAGTGAATATTTAGAAAATTACGGGGGACACAAATATGCTGCCGGGTTAACGTTAAAACTCGAAAACATCGAACCCTTCCGTAAAAGATTCCAACAAATCGTCAGTGAAACGATCACCGACGAGATGTTGATTCCGCAAATCAATATCGATGCTAAAATAAAATTGGGAGATATCACTCCGGAACTTTATAACATGATTCAAAAATTCGCTCCTTTCGGACCGAATAACAACATTCCCGTTTTCATGACGGAAAACGTGACCAATTTTATCGGATCAAAGCAGGTCGGACGTAATAACGAACATCTCAAATTAGTGGTGGTAGACGACACCCGTATCTGTAATGACCGGAGCGGCATCGCCTTCAGCATGGGGGATTACTTTAACCGCATCAGTAAAGGAGAATATTTCGACATCTGTTACACCTTGCAAGAAAACGTTTTCATGGGAAAAATCGATATACAAATGATGATTCGAGATATTAAATTCAAAGAAGATAATAGATAAATGCAATCGTTCTCTTCCAAATTAGTAGAAAAAGCGGTAGAACAATTTGCCACCCTACCGGGTATCGGACGTAAAACGGCCCTCCGATTCGCCCTTCATATACTACACCGAAATAAGGAAGAGGTCGAACAGTTCACAAACAGCATTTTGCAGTTAAAAGAATCCATTCGGGAATGCAACCAATGTCATAACATCACGGATCAGGAAACATGCGAAATCTGTGTCGATCCGCAACGGGACACCGGCACGATTTGCATCGTGGAAGACATCAGGGATCTGATGTCTATCGAAGCCACAGGACAATACCACGGTATTTACCACGTACTGGGAGGAATCATCTCTCCCATGGACGGCGTCGGACCGGCCGATTTACATATTGACACGTTAATTTCCCGGATATCAACCTCTCCGGTAAAAGAGATCATTTTCGCCTTGCGAGCCACCATTGAAGGAGATACTACCGGTTACTATATCTACAAAAAACTACCCCGACGGGAAGAATTGATCATCAGCACCCTTTCCAAAGGAATCGCCGTGGGAAACGATCTCGAATATACCGACGAACTCACTTTAGGACGTTCCATCATCAACCGGGTAGCGTTCAAAATCTGACCCCCGCACCCTCCATTTCACGACCTCCCCTAATCTATTATCCCTACAAACAACTAAATTTATACTATATTATATTTTATTATATTTACATACATTGCTTTATTTACTTAAATTTGTAAACGTTGATTTTATTAAGAATATATTTAAATTATTAAAAGAAACCATCACAAACCTATATACTATGAAAAAAATATTTATCTTCAAATTGCTAATTATGTTTATGGCCGTCTGTTTTTGTTCCAATACTTGGGCTGAAGAGAAAAGAAGCATTAAGTTTACAGTTAAAGACGGAAAAGGTTACGCTTTAGCCAATGTAAAAACGGAAGCCTCTTCCAATGATTCCACCAATTGTAAAATCGAAAATCCTATCGGTTTTACCGATCAGAACGGTCAAAGAGAGATACGCGTAACTTTATCGAGTCCCGGAACTTTCAGTATCACGGTCCAATTTTCATACACTGATATAACCAAAACCGAAACCGTCAAGATCACAGTAACCCAGAAGGAGAACAAATGGGACATAAAAATAGAACCAGGCGAAAACATCACGGTCAACATGCCGATACCTCATAACTTTACATCTTTTTTTGATTCCGAAGACTTCACCTCTATTTTTAACAGACAATTTGTTATAAAAGAAGAACACGAGCAACATAAACCGATCCCGTCATGAACATAAATTACATTAGACTCGTGGCACATTACGAAAGAGTTCTTCTGCGAAGAAATCTTATTTTTACCATTTTCACGCTATTCATCATTGGCTGCACGCTTAGTTTTCATATCTATTTTCATAGCGAATGGAATGTTCCGCATCCCCCGGTCAACATCCCGGCGGTCATCCCGTTCACGAATGCATACCTTTTCAGTATTCTACAGGCTCTGGCCGTTATTTTTCTGGCCGGAGATTTTATAAACCAGCATAAAAAGAAAAGCACGAACGACGTGTTTCTTACCCGTCCGGCAAGCGCCGGGGAATACGTGATCGGGAAGACCCTGGCGATAATTGAAATGATTTTACTCATCGATTTACTCGTCATCATACTCGCGATGACGATTCATCTTTTCGCCAGTAATTTCTCCTTTGATTTTTCTCACTACCTGTTTTATCTCCTTACCCTCACCTTCCCGGCAATACTGTTTATGACGGGATTGTCCTTGGCGTTAAAAATTTTGATAAAAAACGCCTGGATTGCCTCTCTCATCCTGTTTATATTCTGGGGCGCATCCATCTCTGTTCTACCTCCAGTCGGGCACGGGATTCTCGATTTCATCGCCTCCGAGATTCCCAATGTCTTCTCTTCCATTACCGGGCACCCCGGAATCGACGTGTACCTTTTACAACGTTCTATCTTTATATTGTTTTCAGGGGTTTTGATTTCCGTGGCGATAACGAAACTCCCCCACTTCTCGGAGCATAAAGGCCTCTCTAAAGGGCCGGTCCGGGCGCTACTGCTTTTCGTCGGAGGAGTCGTGATCGCATCAAGCATCTACTCCCTGCATTTCAAACATAACAAGGACAAAAGAACAGAGTACTCTCGACTTTATCGCCAAGTCGCCCTCATGCCAAAAATAAATACCGTAGAACACGAGATTATTTTCAAAAGAGAAAAAAACAGATACGAAGCCACCAGTCTGATGACTATCGTCAACCGGACACCCCGAAAAACAGACACACTATTGCTTTACCTGAATCCGGCATTAGAGGTGACGGAGTTGACTCTTAACGGGCAAAAAACTCCTTTCCAGCGAAAAGAACAACTTATCCTGGTGGATGCCGCCATGGAACCACGAGACTCGGCTCGCATGGTCGTGAACTACAAAGGTAAAATCGATCCCCTCGTTTGCTACCCGGACATTTCAAACGAGGAGTTTTTCCGTACGGAAAAAACGGAATACATCCTCTCTCTCGGGCGTCATTTTGCTTTTTTAGGAGATAAATTTACACTACTTACACCGGAATGCTTGTGGTATCCCACTACCATTCCCACTGTAAACTTCGACCAACCTTTCAACAACCAACAGGATTTCACGTTATTCAAATTAAAAGTCATCTCTGCCCCGCAAAGAACCGTTATCTCCCAGGGCGAGATGACATTATCGGGAGATACCGCATGTTTCAACAACAAATACCCCCTGACAGGTATTATCCTTTCCGAGGGGGATATGGCCCGGGATACGGTAAAAACCTCGATAACCCGCTGGGAATTCTACAATAAAAAAGGACACTACCCGCTACGGGGAGCACTAAACGCATCCGATTCGGGTAGAATAAAGGGATGTGAAGGATTCATACACGTTTATTTAGAACAATCGACCTGTCCCTTTCATAAATTAGCCTGCATAGAGACTCCTCGCTCTTTCCACTCTTTTTCCCGTCCATGGACACCCCTTTTGGACTATATACATCCGGAGATCATACTCATGCCGGAGCAGGAAGACAAAAAACCGATAGACTACCCGCAACTTCTCAAATTCTATGTAGAAGAACATAAGCAACACTGGCTTACGATGCAAAGATTAGAATCTATACAAATCACCAGAAACGGTACTCTCTTTTTTCCAAAAGCTCACCGGACATTTTCACTTCTGGTACAAGAACAAAATCTATTCGTCAACTCCACGGAATTTCCTGTCATGAACAGGGTTATCCAATGGTTAAATACCGGGCTAAAGTATAGAGAAAAACATCCTTCCGAGGCCCTATCCCTAAAAACAAAAAACGATATGGAGGCGATAGAATACCTAACGCACAAAAGTTTAAAAGAAGCTTTGGAAGATCCTGGAACACAAGAAGTTTTGCAAGATATTATCCGCCTGAAAAGTTTTCAGTTACAAGATCACATCCTTTTGCAAACTTCATGGCCCGATTTCAATTTATTTTTAGACGGCTTTTCTCGCAAATATCGATTCAAGGAAGTATCTTTTGATCAATTTACCGGAGAATTAAATACAAACCTCGGAATAAATATTCTGCCACTCGTGGAAAACTGGTTTATCGAACAGGGAGTTCCCGCTTTTTATATCAAAGACATAAAACCCGTCCGAACACAAATAAACCAGCAAGGCAAAATATTTTTGAATTTCAAAGTATGGAATCGAAGTCGGGTTGCCGGTGTCGTTTCTGTAGAAGAGAACCTGAGGGGATTCAGACATATACAAGGTCGATTGATTCATCCAGATGAATCAATCGAAATATATTATCTTTTGAAAGATTCTGTTCCCCCGGATAAAATGGAACGCCCATTAAGTTATTCTTTTTGTCTAAATACCAATTATTCCAGAAATTTGCCGGAAAATTTCGGAATAACAAGCTTTGGTGACATAGTTCCGGAAGTTAATCCATCTGATATACAAGACATCCGCCCCGTAGACACCCTGATGTTTCTTGCCCCGACGAACGAGATCATCGTGGACGACACCGACCCGGGCTTTCGTATTATACAAGAAGAATTACCTTTTTTTCAAAAACTAAGAAAACAACCTAAAAAATACAACTATATCTCATCCAATATCCCCCATCGATGGACCCGTGCCGTTGAAAACGGAGCTTATGGAGACATCCTGACTACTTGCTTTTGCAAAACCGGAGGGGCAAAATCCACAGTCGAATGGAATGCAGAAATAAAAGAAGGCGGTACTTACGAACTTTTCATCTACCTATGCCAATTAAGTGCCAGTCGCGGACACCAAGAACTTACTTACGACTATACATTCGATTATAACGGCAAAACAGAACGCATCCTTCTCGACCTAACGAACAAGAATTACAAGGTTCGCATCTATCATACCGTTAAAAACGAGGAGGAAAGAGCAATCGACTACCCGCTCGGGTGGATATCCTTAGGAAAATATACCATATCTCCCGGCAATGTAAAATTAACCTTACACGATAAAGGGTTATCCGCAGGACAAGTATTGGTGGTAGACGCCGCAAAATGGGTAAAAAGGGAGTAGTCCTATATAATCAACTAATGTCAAACTTAAAACTTAAAACTTAAACTCATGAAAAAAAGCTTGTTTTCCAAGTTAGCCATCATGTTAATGGCTATCTGTTTTTGCTCCAACGTTTGGGCCGACGAAATAATAACACTCAAGTTTACGGTTAGAGACGAGGGAGGTTTCTACTTAAAAAATACATTCGTATCCGCAGTATCAGACACACCGGATAAATGTGAAATTAGCAATCCCACTGGTTTTGTAGATGACCAAGCTACAAAAGAAATGCAGGTAATACTAAAGGGGTTAGGAACTTTCCGGATTACAGTCACATTCAGCTACACGGATGTTACAGTAACCAAAGTAGTTATTATCACTGTTTTGGAAGACCCGGAAACCGGCCAGTGGCGAATACAAATAAACCCAAACAGCTACCACTTTACCGTTACGATGCCAATCCCTGCCAATTTTAAATCATCCTCTGTTTTCCAAGATGGTTCTTTTGCTTTGTCTAAGTTATTTATGAAAAAAGAGTAAACACGACTTTAAAATCAATGATCTCATCCATGAAAAATGAGATCATTGATTCTTCCAATTCCCTTGTCCAACATACAAAAGAATTTCAAACAGAACCAAGAACAGAAGTATTCTCATTACATATCAAAAGCAAAAGGCAACAACTGACTGGCTTTAACACTGATAGTCGTTTTCCGTCCTATTAAAATAACGTCGAAGTCAGACCGGTATCGTTTGATCACCTCGGAGATCACCTGTCGGCAGGCTCCGCAGGGAGTTATAAACTCTTCCAAAGGGACCCCTTTATTACGAGCCGCAACAGCCATAGCCTTCACTCCCACCTCAGGAAAGGTGGAACAGGCATAAAACAAAGCCGTACGTTCGGCGCATATACCCGAGGGGAAAGCCGCATTTTCCTGATTCGAGCCGCATACGATCTCTCCGTTATTCAGTAAAACAGCCGCTCCTACCGCAAATTCGGAATATTTGCAATAAGCATTACGTGTCATTTCAAAAGCAGCATGACATAACTCCTTATACTCTTCCGGACAAGATTCTTTATATACCTCGTATTCTATCTTCAATTCCGCTTTTTCCATTCTGTTTTTTTTATTATTTTTACCGCCTAATATAAAACAATATATCCGATGATGAACAAATTTTACTTTTTTTTCATTTTTTGCTTGGTTTGTTACCAAGTAGCCGCGGCAAATCCGGATAGCAGACAACACTATATCAAAAAATACAAGGATCTCGCGATTCAGGAAATGGACCGTACCGGTATTCCCGCCAGTATTAAATTAGCTCAAGGAATATTGGAATCGGGTTGCGGCAGATCCGAGCTCTCTATAAATGCCAATAATCATTTCGGCATCAAATGCCATGACTGGAGCGGACCCAGTTTTAAAAAAGACGATGACCGGAAAAACGAATGTTTCCGTAAATACAAAAGTCCGGAGCAATCCTGGGTAGACCACAGTAACTTCCTGACCTCACGCTCGAGATACTCCTTTCTTTTCGAACTTCCCAAAACGGACTACAAAGGATGGGCAAAAGGATTGAAAAAAGCAGGATATGCCACGGCACCGGATTATGCTCAAAAGCTGATCAGAATCATCGAGGAAGAAAAATTATTCATCTACGACCGCCCCGGGAAACGGGTAAAACCGATTCCCTACGAAATGAATTACACCCTGAACGGGGGACCGGACTATCAACAACGAGTCGTGTATATCAACAACAGACCCTGTATCAAAATTAAGGAAGGGGACACGTTCGAAGCCATTGCCCGGTATTTCGGAATCCCGTTAAAACGGTTATTGGCTTACAACGACAAAAAGGAGACTTCCATTCGAACAGGCATGCATGTATTTCTAAAGCACAAGAGAAATAAAGCGCCTAAAGGCTATACCTTTCATAAAGTCAAAAAAGGAGATAGCATGTATATGATTTCTCAAATATACGGTATCAAATTGAATCGGTTACTTCGATATAATTTTATGGAAAACGGAGGCCAGCCTCAAATCGGCGAAATGATATCTCTAAGAGGTTATTCTCAACTCTATTGATCGTCATAATGAAAAAAACAACAAGTGAATTTTTACTCTACAATAGTATCTTCGGTCTATTTGTCGGCGGAAGTTATATCGTAGCTTCTTTAGTGTTCTTCTGGAGCGGGAAAAATATCTCACTGAACCCGCAACTGAACAACATCATTTTAATGCTAACGATTGCCGGTATTTTTTTAGGAGTAAAAAAATTCCGGGACGACCATTTAGAAGGAATCATCTCTTACGGAAAATCCTTCTCGACCGGAATATATATCCTAACGATTGCCTCTTTTCTCTATGCCTTATACATCTTTATTTTTTACACGAGTGATCCCGATCTGATGGAGCGATTCAAAAAAGTAATGCTCTCCATCCTAAAACAAGTATACGGGAACACGCCTCTTTACGAAACGTTTGAAAAAAGTATTCAATCTTTTTTGTATCCCGCCAGTATCGCTGTCGGAGAGTTCCTGAACAAACTATTTTTCGGTATCATTCTCACGCTATTTTTAGCCGGGATTTTACGCAAACGCGTTTCTCGTTATTAACATTAATACAATAACCATGGATTTATCTGTTGTCATTCCTTTATATAACGAAGAAGAATCATTACCCGAACTTATAACATGGGTCAACCGGGTCATGGAAGAGAATCATTTCAGCTATGAAATCATTTTAGTCGACGATGGCAGCAACGATGGTTCCTGGAAGGTGATCGAAGAACTATCCCGGAAAGATTCCCGCGTGCACGGAATCAAATTCAGAAGAAATTACGGGAAGTCCGCCGCCTTGCATTGCGGTTTCGAAGATGCCCGGGGAGACGTGGTCATTACCATGGATGCCGATCTTCAGGATAGTCCGGACGAAATACCCGAGCTTTATCGTATGATCACGGAAGAGGATTTCGATTTGGTATCCGGCTGGAAAAAGAAAAGATACGATCCGATCACGAAAACCATACCGACAAAGATATACAATGCAACAGCCCGGAAATTTTCAGGAATATATCTGCATGATTTCAATTGCGGACTAAAGGCATATAAAAATAACGTGGTGAAAAACATAGAGGTATACGGTGAAATGCACCGCTATATTCCCATTTTAGCGAAACAAGCCGGATTCACCCGTATCGGAGAAAAAGTGGTCCACCATCAGGCGCGAAAATACGGAGTGACCAAATTCGGCCTCAATCGTTTCATCAACGGCTTCTTAGACTTATTATCCGTAACCTTTATCACGCGATTCGCCAAAAAACCGATGCACCTTTTCGGGGCATTGGGGACCGTTTTGTTTATCATCGGTTTTTTTGCGGCCGGATGGTTGGGGATAGAGAAGCTGATAGCATTAAGCAAAGAGATAAAAGCTCCTCTTGTTACCCATAATCCCTACTTTTATATCGCTCTGACCTGTATGATTCTCGGAACCCAGTTGTTTTTAGCCGGATTTTTAGCCGAATTGATCTCCAGAAGCGCCAATGACAGAAATGTATACAGAATAGAGAAAAAAATATAAAGAAATTCCAAATTTTATCCTACTTTTGGACGGTGTATGTGCAAATTTTAATTTATAAATAAAATATCATGACTGAAAAGATTCAACAAACCCTTAGGGACTCCAAAGCTGCCAGATGGACAGCCTTGATCCTTATTGCATCGACCATGTTTTTTGCGTACATGTTTGTAGATGTTTTATCCCCATTACAAACCTTATTGGAGACGGAACGCGGATGGAGTCCGGACGTATTCGGAATGGAAGAAGGTTCCGAATTTTTCTTAAACGTTTTTTTCTTCTTCCTCATTTTCGCGGGTATCATCCTCGATAAGATGGGTGTTCGTTTTACGGGACTTCTCTCGGCTTCTCTAATGGTTATCGGAGGATCCATAAAACTATACGCCATCACTGAATACTTTAACAACGGCGGTATAGGGTATGAATTTTTCAACTCTTTCTGGACAAGCATTCCCGCCAGTGCCAAAGTCGCTTCCATCGGATTCGCCATATTCGGTTGCGGTACGGAGATGGCCGGTATCACCGTATCAAAAGCGATCGTAAAATGGTTTACCGGAAAAGAATTGGCGTTAGCCATGGGTCTGGAAATGGCCATAGCCCGTTTAGGGGTATTTGCCGTATTCCGTATCTCCCCGCTATTGGCCGGAAGTATCAATCCGGACATCGTAACCCCGGTTGCCGTGTGCTGTACCTTACTTTGTATCGGTCTGCTGACTTTCTTGGTTTACGTATTCATGGATAAGAAACTGGATAAACAAATCGGTGAGATGAGCACGGAACCGGAAGATCCTTTCCATATCAGCGACATCGGAAAATTATTTACCAGCAAAACATTCCTTATCGTTGCCTTCTTATGCGTGCTCTATTACTCGGCTATCTTCCCGTTCCAGAAATTCGCAACGGGTATGTTGGAAAGCCGTTTAGGACTCAGCGCAACCGATGCGGCAGCCGTATTCTCCTGGTTCCCGATCGGGGCCATGGTTCTGACTCCCCTGTTAGGTGCCTATCTGGATCATAAAGGTAAAGGAGCAACCATGTTAATCATAGGAGCTCTCTTGATGTGCGGTTGTCATCTGATCTTCGCGTTAGCACCATTGAATCATTTTATCGCTTACGTGGCCATCGTTATTTTAGGAATCTCTTTCTCTTTGGTTCCGGCAGCCTTATGGCCCTCCGTTCCCAAATTAGTAGAAAACAGATACTTAGGGTCGGCTTATTCCGTTATTTTCTGGATTCAGAATATCGGTCTGTTGTCTTTCCCTATCCTTATCGGATGGTCTTTAAAAGCAAGTAACCCGGGTGTTTCCGAACAGATTAAAGCCGGAGTCGAAGGTGTAAGCTATAACTATACCGTTCCGATGTTGATTTTCGCCAGTTTGGGCGTTTTGGCTTTCCTTTTAGGATTATGGTTAAAAGCCGAAGACAAGAAAAAAGGATACGGTTTGGAATTACCGAATATCGAAAAATAAAATCATTCATCAAATTATCGCTAAACGGGTGTTTCACTTTGTCGAAACACCCGTTCGTATTATACGGTAGTATTATACCAAAATAAAAACTATTTTTGCATGCATACGATATGAATAGATAAAACCAAAAATAAAGAATAAAACATGGCAAACAGAATAACGACTCTCTTCGACATAAAATACCCGATCATTCAGGGCGGTATGGTATGGTGCAGCGGATGGAAGCTGGCCTCCGCCGTAAGCAACAATGGCGGATTAGGTCTGCTCGGAGCGGGTTCCATGCATCCGGAAACTCTCTTGGAACACATACGCAAAATGAAACAAGCCACGGACAAACCTTGGGGTATCAATATTCCTTTGCTCTATCCGGAAATGGAGAAACTCATTGATCTTATCATTAAGGAAGAGGTAAAGATCATTTTTACCTCTGCCGGAAGTCCTAAAAAGTGGACTCCCTTATTGAAATCTCACGGGATCACGGTTGTCCACGTTGTCAGTAGTGCCGTTTTCGCCCGGAAAAGCGAAGAGGCCGGAGTGGATGCAGTCGTGGCGGAAGGGTTTGAGGCCGGAGGACATAACGGACGGGAAGAGACTACCACTTTGACCCTAATACCTAACGTGGTTAAACATTGTTCTCTTCCGGTCATTGCAGCAGGCGGCATCTCCTCCGGAGAGTCGATGCTGGCCGCAATGGTTTTAGGAGCTGAAGGA
Organism: Sanguibacteroides justesenii; assembly: GCF_003204205.1. NCBI lineage: Bacteria > Pseudomonadati > Bacteroidota > Bacteroidia > Bacteroidales > Porphyromonadaceae > Sanguibacteroides > Sanguibacteroides justesenii. Next base: position 126,063 of record NZ_QJPL01000007.1, on the reverse strand, counting down.
GTACAAATCGGCAGTCGTTTTGCCGTGGCCGCAGAATCTTCGGCCCACGCGAATTTCAAACAGAAAGTTTACGAACTCGAAGAAGGCGATACCATGCTGGCATTAAAAAAATTAGCTCCTACCCGCCTGATAAAGAATGCATTTTACGAACACATCAAAGAACTGGAAGATAAAGGAGCCGATGCCGAAACATTGAAAACGGTTTTAGGAAAAGGCCGGGCTAAAAAAGGTATTTTCGAAGGAGATATGGAAGAAGGAGAACTGGAAATAGGTCAAATCTCTTCCATGCTACAACGGGAAGAGAGTGCGGAAAACATTATTACCGATATCGTTACCGCCTACGAACAAGCATTGAAAAATATAGAAAAACTATCTATTTAATACGCGACAGAAAAACGATGATTCACTATTCCCGACATATATTGGATAACGGACTGACGGTTATCTGTAACACGGATACCGGAACTCCTTTCGTTTCCGTAAACATACTGTACAAAGTTGGTGCAAAAGATGAAGATCCGAACAGAACCGGATTCGCCCATCTTTTCGAACACCTGATGTTCGGCGGATCCGCTCACGTTCCCGATTACGACTATCATGTGCAGAAAGCCGGAGGAGACAGTAACGCATTCACCAATAACGACTATACCAATTATTACATCACCATCCCTGCAGCCAACATAGAAACAGCCCTTTGGCTGGAGTCGGACCGGATGTTCAGTCTTAACTTTTCCCAAAAATCCCTCGATGTACAACGAAACGTGGTAATCGAAGAATTCAAACAACGTTACCTGAATAATCCTTACGGGGATATTTGGTTAAAATTGAGACCGTTGGCTTACAAAGTCCATCCTTACCGATGGCCTACCATAGGCAAAAAAATCGAACACATCGAAGAAGCGACTTTAGCAGAAGTCGAAGATTTCTTCCATCGTTTCTATGCTCCGGACAATGCCATTATCAGTATCAGCGGAAATATAAAAGAATCTCGGGCTTTGGAGTTGGTGAAGAAATGGTTCGGAGATATCCCTCCCTCCCATACCGTAAAAAACAGGTTATCTCCGGAACCCGAACAGACGGAAGCCCGGCAATTGATCTGCGAGCACAATAAAGTTCCCGCGGATGCCCTGTATAAGGTATTCCACATGGGCGACCGCTATTCGGATAATTTTTACGCCTGTGATATTATTTCGGATATCCTGTCCAACGGACAATCCTCCCGTCTATACGTCAACTTAATAAAAAACAGCAAGCTTTTTTCAGAAATAGATGCTTACGTGACAGGCGACATGGATCCCGGTCTCTTCATCTTTTCCGGAAAACTATCGGAGGGCGTGAAAATCGAAGAGGGAGAACAGGCCATCCAAAACGAGATCGATCGTTTTATTCAGGAGAACGTATCGGAAAGAGAGCTTCAGAAAGTCATCAATAAGACCGATGCCCGTATCTCTTACAGCGAAATCAACTACCAGGGGAAGTCTGCCAACTTGGCATTTTTCGAGTACCTCGGAGATATCGACCTGATCAATACAGAGCGCAACCGGTATATAAAAATAACCCGGGAAATGATAAAAAATACGGCGCAACAGCTATTTACGCCTGCAAACAGTTCTACCCTATGGTACCTGAAATAAAATACAGAACAATCATCTATACAATTCAATCCGTATGAACCGCAACCAACCTCCCCAACTGGAAGCCTTGACCAAACCTTCCGTCCTGAATTATCAAAAAAGAATCCTCTCCAACGGAGTAGAAATCATTTACATGAACGACCCTCAACAAGAGGTATTCAAAATGGATGTCGTTCTACCTGTCGGGGCTTATTTCCAACCCCGACCGATCATCGCTTCCACTATGCTCCATTTGTTAAACGAAGGAACTCGCTCCCATTCTTCCGAAATGATAGCCGAATTTTTCGACTATCACGGGGCTTACGTGGATTACAACTGCGGATTGCATAAGTCGGAAATCAGCCTGATCTCCTTAAACAAATACGCGGACAAGACCATCGGAATGGTAGCCGAGATGATTGCTGACAGTACCTTCCCGGAACACGAATTGGAAGTCTACCTTCGCAACAAAAAGCAACAATATTTGGTCAACTTGGAAAAAACCTCCTATCTGGCTCGTATGGAGTTTCTTCGCTTGTTTTTCGGAGAACAACATCCTTACGCTAATCATTTTACCCGAGAAGATTTCGACCAAGTGACCCGCCCCCGGCTCTTGGATTTTTATCAAAAACGGGTAAGTGCCCTGAACTGCCGTATTTTTCTTTCCGGCAATGTGAGTACGTCCGTCTTACAAGAGGTCGAAAAACAATTTTCCATACTACAATCTCCCGTTCCGGACGTAGAACCGGCATTCGACATCCAAAGCCAGCCTACCGGACAATACCGTATCCGTAAACCGGATGCCGTGCAAACCAGTATCCGGGTCGGCAAAAAAGGGGTCAGGCTCACGGAAGAAGATTATACCGATTTTCAGTTACTCAACATGGTTTTAGGCGGTTATTTCGGTTCCCGCCTGATGTCCAATATCCGGGAAGAGAAAGGCTTTACCTATAGCATCAGTTCATTTAATGTCAGTATGAAAAACGCTTCTTATTGGAACATCGCCACCGATGTCAATGCCGATTATGCAGAAGCTACAATTACTGAAATCCGTAAAGAGATACTCCGTTTACAGCAAGAACCCATTCCGGCCGAAGAATTGGATCTTGTTAAAAGTTATTTTCACGGGGAGCTGCTTCGGGAATTAGACGGTGTTTTCGCCCAATCCGATGCTCTGAAACACAAATTGAATTACGATACGGACAATACTTTTTACTTGAGAATGATCGACCGTATGAAAAAATGCACCTCGGAGGACCTTCTTCAAGCAGCCCGGAAGCACCTGAACATAGAAGAGATGTATTTCGTCGAAGCGGGCAAAGGTTAATAATCATGAAAAATAGTAAAGATAAAACAACGAAGAGGCCGCCCCGTCTACAAACGGGAACGGCCTCTTGCTAACAAACAGGGGTTAAGTTGCTACTATTGTATCAACGCGTAAGTCTCCTTCACGTACCTTCCTCCTAAAATATTCCACTCGATCGTGAACGACTTTTTGTTCGGATCATAAGTTCCCGAGATAACGGAAGTGGCCTGTCCGTCGACGTCAAGAGTTACCTTGTTCGTTGTCGGATCGATCTCGTAATATACTTTATTCGAGAACTTACCACCAAATAATCCACCGGCCGACAACCGGGTAGGACTAACCGTTTCCAGGTAAACTTCCGTACTTGCCGGAGGAGCAAAATCCCCCTCCATTTCATACTTGTATTTACCCTCGTACGGACTACGTACTTTCAAAGCCAATAACAGATTTCCAAAATTTCCGCTTATCGTATAACCCGGCTGCTTCACGGACTCTATTTCTATCACCAGATAACTGCCATTAGCCTGCAGAGCTTCTGTCTTTATCTTTGCTGTTAAAGGTACGGCTCGTTCTCCTTTCGGGATCACCACAGACGTCGGAAGAGTGATCTTATCCAACGGAAACAACTCTTCTCCCTCGGGTATCAAATCTCCCTGTACGGATTTTTTCAATACCACTTCGATATCTTCCCCGGCCGGCTTCTCGGCCGCTAATCTCACTTCCCCGATCGTAATCTCCTGTTCGGCCCCCACAGCCAAAATAGCTATAGATTTCATATGGTCCGCATCGGCCGGTATCTCGATGATCTTTTTCGTGGAAAGATCCTCCGGCCTGATGCCATATTCAAGATCATCGATCCTGTCGTCTTTCAAGCAGGAAGTCAATCCCAATGAAATCACCGACATCATCCATATCAATACATGTATCTTTTTCATAATCCAATATTTAAACATTAATTTTTATCCCAAAATATCTTATTTGCCTGGGGATTAATAGTTCCCTGAGCCGTTGCATTCTTGTTATTGAACTGGTATTCGGTAGTCGGGTAAATCAAACGATAGGGAATACGATTATTTCCCACACTCGGATGCTTGGAACGAGGGATATCGGGAACCCCTGTTCTCCGGTAATCCGTCCAGGATTCCGCCCCGTTGATTCCGTACATGGCAATATACTTTTGCAAATAGATCAATCGCAATTTATCCGGATGGCTGTCCCACTCCGCAAACTTAGTATCGGTCGGTTCCGTGGGATGCAGGTATTTGTCGGCTACTTCCGCGGCATCTTCCACCCCTAACCACACGAAAGATTCGGTTACGGCCTTCTCGTAAACTTTTTGAGCATCCCCGGCGAGGGCTCCCCGCTGGATAGCTTCCGCCTGCAAGAAAAGGCTCTCGAAAGAGGGTAAAAACCATTGCGGCATATCGACCGATTTAGCGATACCCGGACCGGAAACCATAGAAGAGTGGGCTCCATCAGGCAGGCTATTGTCCACCACCCCGAAATCGAAACCGATGTAATACTCTCCTCCCGTGGGAGTTTTAGCTTTCGAGTAAAAATAGGTATACCGGATGTCCCCATTATCCCGTAAAAGATTCAGAAAGAAATTATTGGCCCGGAAGAAAGCATCCGCAACCCCTTGATCATTTTCTCTATAAGTATTCCAGAAAGGATTTTGTTTTCCCTTATCCGCCGAATAGGTCAAATGAGCGGCTGCAGTCTCTCCCTCTCCAAGAAAACCCGCCCCGTTGGCCACTATTTTGTCCGCTTCCGTTTTCAAAGCGGCAGCCCCAAGAAAATCAGCCTCATGCATAAGCATCCGCAAACGTTGCGTGTTCCCTAACTTCCGCCACATTTTTAAATCGCCCTTGAAAACGACATCCGCACGCCCGATATCGTAATTCTCTCCCTGTTCGGCTGTCTTCAACAGTTCGTCTGCTTTCGCTAATTGTTCCAATAAATCCTTATAGATATCCTCCGCTTTGTCGTAAGGAGTTAACATGTAATTTGTGATGTCGAAACAATGAGTATAAGGAATATTATTGTACTGATCGACCAACGTCATAAAACCTATGGCTTTCATGATCTTGGCAATCGCTTCGTAAGCCTTTTCCCCCCGGGCAACAGCACTTTTCTCCATCACGTCGAAATCTTTCAGTACATCCATCCAATCGTGCCAAACTCCTTGGTTAAAAGTTGCCGAAAGCTGGAATGCCTCAAGATCCGTGTTCGGACCGTAAGTCCCGGCACAACGGGCATAATATCCCATCCATTGCTGATAATTTCCGTTCGCTCCGTTCAATTGGGTGTAATCCGTACTCGGCTGGGTAGCGGCTGTCAAAACCCCAACCCGATTCATGGCACTGGGTAGTATCAGGTTTGGTGTCATATTTGCTTCCGCCGCACTGTTCGGATTCTGATTGATATCGAAATAACTCTCGCCACACCCTACTATTAAGAGCATAACAAAAGGAATAATCATATGTATTTGTATCTTCTTCATATCCGTTTAATTTAAAATTTAACCGTAATTGTTCCTCCAAAACTCCGGGTCGGGGGATTCACAGTAGCATCTCCCACTCCGGAAACATTTCTCTGATCACTAAAATAACTTCCTTGAAAATCAGGATCTCCATACACATTGGACTTCGGTAACCAAAGGGCTAAATTCCGTCCGGTGAAAGCAATCGTGACGCCTTTGATCACGTTTTGTTTTCCGATAAGTGACTGTGGAAGATCGTAAGAGATCGAAAATTCCCGAAAACGCCAAGAATCGGCACTTGTCAGGAAGTTCGTTCCTACCGTCCGGTAGTTATCTCCCGTCCAAAAATCATTCACATCCGTGATTGTCACATTCTCATTCGGTATATATTTCCCCGGATTTTTGGGATCCTCGTAGACCGAGTTCGGGAAAACGAAGCGTTCCCTGTGATTGGCCCCTGTCCTTTCGGAGACTCCCGTCCATGCCATATCGGCACCGATCATATTAAAGGCATAATATCCGCCTTTATACTCAAAAGTAGCGGAGATCGTCAATCCTCTCCAGGTGATCGTCGGATTCAGCCCCATAATGTATTTCGGCATTGTCCTGCCGAATATTTTATTGGTTTCGTCAACTTTCGGCAATCCGGTCCCGGCATCCACAATCACCCGTCCCTCTGGATCTCGCTGATAATCTTTCGCACTGAACACGAAAGCAGGTTTACCCACGACAGCTTGATTACTGGCCGCATAGAATCCACCGACGGACAACTCCTCCAAATCCCCGAAAATGGAAAGGACCTTACTATCGTTATAAGTAAAGCTCGTACCTAAGTTAAAGTCCCATTCCCCAAACCGAACGAGCGGCGTTAATTTTAATTGCGCCTCAAAACCGAAATTTTTAAAAGAAGCAGCATTCAAATAGGCAAAACTATAACCGGTAGAACGGGGAACTCTCACCCGTACGATTTGGTTCGTGTTCTTCTGGTTATAGTAGGTCATATCCAGCGTAACCCGGTTATCCAAAAGACTCGCTTCAAAACCGAATTCTATACTCTTTACAAACTCTGGCTTCAACAAAGGATCATAAGAGGTCGAATTAATCGAGTATCCGGGAAGTCCGGCATAGGGGAACCCCAAGATTTGAGCCGAAGTAGCACTTAACAAATAGGGATCGATGTCGGCATTACCGGTTTTATTCCACGAAGCCCGCAATTTAAAGAAGTTGAATACGTCAGACTTTATAGCGGGAATAGCATCGGTCAATACAACCGAAGCACTCACACCCGGATAAAAGAAACTGTTGTGTTTCGGATCGAGCACTGAGGTCTTATCGTTACGCCCTGTAACTTCCAAGTTGACGAAATTTTTATAATTCAACGTCAAACTTCCGTAAAACGAAAGCATCCGCACCCTGTATTTGTCGGATCCTCCCGTCAATTCTCCCGGCCTTGCGGAAACATTAAACAGATCTTCAACAATTAACCTGTCTCCGATCATGTTCATACTCTTCGTATCCACATCGCGAACGTAAGTTCCCACCAATAGGTTACCCTTAAAATCTCCGAGAGTTTTATGAAAATTCATATACAATTCGGAAGAGAGCCTATTCTGTACATAAGAGTAATCCTCCACCCGCTGGGGGATAGTCGATATTCCCCGATGTTCTCCATATTCCGTCACCGTTCGGAGCAGGGTCTTGACTTTATATTGCTCCGTCCGGTAAGTCATGGCTGCTCGATAATTGATATCCCACCAGCCGGTAGGTGACAATTTAAAGTCTATACTGGTAATCAAATCCTGCTTTTTTCCTTTTCTTCTCCAGGTATCTAACGCAATATAAGGATTTATCCCGTACCGATTGTAGTAATTATCGTAAGTGGCGAACGCATTGTTCTTGTAATCTTTGTAAGAAGTCAGCGGCACATGAGCCTGCGTGGAAAAAATCAGGTTCATCAAACCGTCATTCAACCCCACGTTATTGGCAGAGTAATAATCACTCATAGCCGTATCATCAAACACGTCATAATTAGACTGGATGTAATTCGAATTAAAATTAACTGTAAAAATTTTATAGGTTTTGGAAGCATTGAGACGAATACCCGTTCTCCGGTTGCGGTCGTTCGGAACCACCCCCTTGATGAGCGCATCCTGTACACTCAGGAAAAAATCTTTAGCCAGGTAAGAAACATCGTTTTGCATGGTCATTCCCGTTTTAAAAAACTTCCGTCGATTATTCTTTATCGGGGAATACTTCACCTTCTGTACACTACCATCCGGCAACGTCTCTCCCAACACGACTTCCGAGCCGTCGTAAGCCGGTCCGTAAGACCAATTCTCGTAAGGAATATAATCACCGTATCCTCCGCTTCCGAACTCCGTTTGAAATTTGGGAAACATGGAGACTTGGCTAAATTGAGTCGAGTTACTGATCGTAATCTCCGGCTTAGCACCCTCGGCACCTACTTTTGTCGTCACAACGATTACCCCGTTACGGGCATCAGGACCATAAATAGCAGCAGCAGAGGTTCCCTTCAATACATTTACACTCTCTATATCGTTCGGATTTAAAGAGGATAGGAAACCTAAAGCCACCGGAACACCATCCAACAATAACATCGGGTTATTGTCACCGGTCAACGAACGTATTCCTCGCAGATTGATCTTCACATCCTCGAACACGCTACTGTTCAAACCCGTGATATTTAACCCGGGTACTTTTCCTTGTAACCCGACAGCCACATTCAAAGCGCGAGCCTTAACCAGTTCCCGGTTAGTCACATTTACCGTCGAGTATCCCAAATCTCGTTTCTGACGTTTGATACCTAAAGCGGTTACGACCACCTGCTCCAGGCGCTCCGTCTCCTGCTCCATCTTCACATCGATCACTTTTCGCGTTCCGGAATTAATTTCCTGTTTTTTCATCCCCACAAAAGAAAAGACAAGAACGGCATCCGCCTCCACATTTTTTAAAACGTAATGTCCCTTAACATCGGTCGATGTCCCGACATTCGTTCCTTTTACAACAACCGTAACCCCCGGCAGCGGAGATCCGTCAGCAGCATCGGTCACCGTACCCGAGACCTCACGCTTTTGAGCCAAACACAGTTGTACTCCTGCTAACAACAGGAAAACAATCAATTGAATCGTCTTTTTCATAGTCTTGTTTTTAATTAGACATCATTTGTAGTTAACAATAATTATCGCATTGAACAATCAATACAATAACGCACAGCTCTTACTTATCGGGATCTATCAATAATTCCACGTAATCTTGACGCATTGAGGAGATCGTAAAAATGATTTCGATAAAGCCTCTCCTACCCAAAGAGAAAACTTTTTTCCACGATAAATACTATTGACAACTCATGTCGACAAGTAACGTACTTAAAAAGAAATTATTGTTTTTTCGGAATAATCGATTTTATCCCCGGAGTCACCAGTTATCTTCTCATCAAACTGAACCTATCGTCCCTAAGAGGCCCAGAGCATACAGACACCTAACTTTAGAATATAAACAAATCCCCCCTACGTCCATTATCGTAGCTCGTATCCGACTATACTCACGACTATTTTTAATACACCTATCAAAAAACCTTCGTTTTTTGATCATTACAAATATAGTAAAAAAATTACAAATACAAATAAAATAAATATTTTTTGATAAATCTTCGATTCTTGTATTCAACGTGTTGTCTTTTTTGAGCCAATCATGATGTTTTTCCTATAAAAATGTCATTAAACGAAGGTTTTATATAGATACATATACATCTATAATTCAATAGTTTATCATATATATTTACTTGTCCTGCAAAACCATTTTATCAATTCAAGATCAATAAATTTAATAGTCAGATTATTTATTTTGTATATTTTAATCAAACGTTCAATTATATGCCTTAAGATCATTATATTATCACATCAACAGCATAATAAAGAAATACTTCTATTCCAAAAAATACACAATAAAAGATTCTACACGATACGGGATAAGACAAAAAAATGTGAAGATTTTCCTTATATTCAGAATAACCCTCAACAAGCAATACTCTATTCAAAGCCCGAAAAAAAACGTTGCCGTTTCGTGCAACGTTTTTAATGAATCATATCTTCTTAAATATCTCCCCCCTATTTTAAAAGAAAACTTACAGGAATCAAGCACTCGATCTCTACATTTTTTCTGTTTTGTTTCGCCGGTTTCCATCTCGGCATCGCCTTCACCACCCGTATCGCCTCCCTCTCCAACAACACATCTGTCGATTGGACCACATTGACTCTTTTTACCCTACCTCTCTTATCGATCGCAAAAGAGATCTGCACTTCTCCTTCTATCCCCTTCTCGTATGCCTTCTCCGGGTATTTTATCTGTCCTGAAATCCATACAAACACATCACCGGGAAACTCCGGCATAACCTCAACCGGTTCGAATACCTCGTCTGTCTTCTCCTTCACGCAAACAACCGGATAAGAATCTTCCAAAACCCAAACAGCACGGTATAAACGGACTTCCATCACCTTTTGCCGAGCGACGGGTATGCTCCGCATCTCTTTTCCGACATAAGAAAATAACAATATATCGTTCGAATCTGCATTTACAAAAAACCTCCCCCTACCATCAGTCAGCCCTCCTGTGTTCTTATCTTTAATAAATACAACGGCACCTTTCAGGGGTTTTCCTCCTTCGTCCGTCACTTTACCGGTCACAACCCATCCCGTCGTATCGTTTAGAGTACCGTTTATAAAATACGGTATAGCCTGCACGTCAACTGACAACATCATAAAGAACATCACCGGAAGTAAAAACAGATATCCGGTTATTCCTTTTCCGAAAATCCTTTTTCCCATTCTCATTCGTTTTTCAAAAATGCCATGTCAAAATCGTTACCTGTTCCGACTCAAAATAATCGTTTTCATTAGTATCTGCCAATTATATGCAGAGGATGCGAACGGGCTATGAAAAACGATCCTGAATCAAACTTTTTATTTCTACAAACGTAAACTCGTTCGTGATAACCACGAAAAAGTCAACTTATTCGACAAAAATAGAGCACATGAAAAATTATTTACCGTTTATTTTTATCGCCATCCTACTTTACTCATTTCCCTCCATCTCCTCGGGTCAAAAAAGGAGTGCCCGGTTTGAAGCGGAGTTTCAGAAAACGTTTCAAATAGTCAATAGCGATCGGTTCATGATACGATTTTTTATAGCTACTCCAACGGGACAAACCTTTGTTGCCACCCCATCGGAAGGCCCTAACGTCACCATTGACCCGGAACAATGCTATTTAGAGATTCAAGATTCGCTGGTCAGCGGGCGCTTGCCCTATTTCGGTAACGGCAGTCATTGGGTTCCGAGACCGGGACAAGATTCTCTTCGATTTAACTATATTCTTTTTTCTCGAACAGTAAAAATACTTCCACGCGGAAATAAAAAGAGTATCGCTTATCAAATCAGTATTTTAACCAAAGACAATATTTTGTTTTTATACATGGACATTCGTTATGACGGAACCTGTTATCTCTATTATAACGATCAAAAACGCTACCCGATCAGCTACACGGGAAATATTTACCCCTTGGAAAAAAAGGAACAGCATCCTTTAAATACAGCATCACCTTCAGAAAATCAGGCAAAGAAGATATAAGCCATTACAATCGCCGCAACAACTCCGGCCAAATCTGCAATCAAACCGCACGGAATAGCATAACGGGTATTTTTTATACCCACGGCCCCAAAATAGACGGCAATAATATAGAAAGTGGTATCCGTAGCTCCTTGAAAAGCACAAGCCAATCGTCCGGGAAACGAATCCGCCCCAAAAGTATTCATAGTATCGATCATCAATCCCCGTGCCCCGCTTCCGCTCAACGGTTTCATCAAAGCCGTAGGTAAAGCCGGTACAAAATCAGAATTGAAACCGCAAGCCTCACACCCCCATTTCAAAGCGTCCATGACGGCATCCATTGCACCCGAAGCGCGGAAGACACCGATAGCGACTAAAATTGCAATTAAATAAGGGATTATTTTTACGGCAATAGAGAAACCCTCTTTCGCCCCGTCGATAAAAGCATCGTAAACGTTGATACGCTTCCAGGCTCCCATAGCGATAAAACCGACAATAATGGAAAACAAAATCACATTACTTGACAAGGAAGAGACTTTGGTCAACGTCTCTTTATCCAACCCTGAAAAATACCATATAATACCTGCTACCAAAGCACTACCCCCGATCAGGTAGGCCATAATCACCCGGTCCAATAAATTAATTCGCTGATACAAAGCAACGGCTATAAGTCCCACTAAGGTCGAAACATATGTCGCCAAAAGAATCGGGATGAAAATATCCGCCGGATTAGCAGCTCCCAACTGAGCCCGGTAAACCATGATAGAGACAGGAATGATGGTCAACCCGGAGGTATTCAATACCAAAAACATAATTTGAGCATCGGAAGCACGGTCTTTACGAGAATTAACCTCCTGCATCTGCTGCATTGCCCTTAGCCCCAACGGAGTAGCCGCATTATCCAGTCCTAACATATTAGCGGCGATATTCATCATAATCGAACCATAAGCCGGACTACCCGGAGGCAACTCCGGAAATAAACGCCGGAAAAAAGGATTAATAATCCACGACATAACCTTTACCGCCCCCCCTCGCTCTCCGATCTTCATGATCCCCATCCACAAGGTCAACACCCCCGTCAATCCCAACGATATCTCGAAACCGGTCTTGGACATATCAAAGGTAGCTTTTACAATGGACGCAAAAACCTCCGTATCCCCATCAAACAATAATTTGAAAAGAGCCACGATAAAGGCTACACCGAAGAAAAAAATCCAAATATAGTTAAGAACCATAGGCGATCGGAGATTGAGTGATTGAGTGACTAGGTGATTGAGTGACTAGGTGATTGAGTGACTAGGTGATTGAGAGATTAGGTGATTGAGAGATTGAATGATTAGACGAGCGAGTTGAATCACAACCTCCTTTCATCTCCCAAGCACAAAATCCCACTACCCGTATCATTAATGTTTCGCTTTACAGGCTTTGATCGTATTCTGCAAAAGAGAAACGATCGTCATTGGTCCTACTCCTCCCGGAACCGGAGTTATGTAAGAACACAAGGGAGCTACCTGCTCAAAATCGACGTCTCCTACCAATTTCCAACCGCTTTTAGTCGTTTCAGAAGGAACCCGATGAATTCCCACGTCGACGACGACACACCCTTCTCGTACCATATCTTTCGTGATAAAATGAGGAACGCCTATGGCAACGATCAAAATATCGGCTTGCCGGGTAATCTCTTTCAGATTGGAGGTTCTGCTGTGACACATAGTCACCGTACAGTTCGCATGCTTTGCCTTACGGGACATCAGCACGGCCATCGGGGTCCCGACGATGTTACTTCGTCCCACTACGACGCAATGTTTTCCTTCCGTATCGATGTGGTAACGAGCCAACAGTTCCATGATCCCGGCGGGAGTTGCCGGAAGGTAGGTCGGTAACCCTAACACCATCTTACCCACGTTACACGGGTGAAATCCATCCACATCTTTATCGGGATGAATCGTATTTAATACTCTCTCTTCGGAAATATGTTTCGGCAAAGGAAGTTGCACGATAAAACCGTCTATATCCGAATCCTCATTCAATTGTCGGATTACCTCCAATAATTGCTCTTCGGCAATATCACTACCGTATCTTAGTTCGGTACTTTTAATCCCCACGGCTTGACATGCTTTTACTTTACTGGCCACATAGGTTTCACTCGCTCCGTCATTGCCTACCAAAACGGCAGCCAAATGGGGGATCTTCTTTCCCTCGGCAAGCAAGCGAGCCACCTCTTCCGCGATCTCCTCTTTGATCCGCGTCGAAACTTTTTTTCCGTCAATAATCTCCATCTTTTATTTTTAAATTGTAAATTATCAATTGCCTGATCTTTTTAATGCAAATCGTAGCTTACCAATCTCCCCATCGTTACTCACTCATTCTTATAATCGCTTAATCCAAAATCTACAATTGTCAATCGTCAATTAATTATTATCTTCTTCTCATAGCGGCATTTCCCATCATCTTACCGCCCTTGGACAACATCCGCATCATTTTTTTAGACTCATCGAATTGTTTCAGCAAACGATTTACATCCTGAATGGTTGTTCCGCTTCCCATGGCTATACGTTTACGGCGAGAACCGTTGATCAATTCCGGGTTTTCTCGCTCCTGGGGTGTCATGGAAAAAATAATAGCCTCCACTCCTTTAAAAGCATCATCATCGATATCCACATCTTTCAAAGCACGCCCTACACCGGGAATCATAGAAGCCAAATCTTTTATATTTCCCATTTTTTTTATCTGTTGGATTTGACTCAGGAAATCGTTGAAATTGAATTGATTCTTGGCAATCTTTTTCTGCAATTTTTTGGCTTCTTCCGCATCAAATTGTTCTTGAGCCTTCTCTACCAAGGAAACGATATCTCCCATTCCCAAGATTCGGTCTGCCATACGTTCCGGATGGAATACATCCAAAGCTTCCAACTTCTCTCCCGTTCCGACAAATTTAATCGGTTTATCCACCACCGTACGGATAGACAACGCGGCTCCGCCGCGCGTATCTCCATCTAATTTCGTCAGGACAACACCGTTAAAATTCAACCGATCGTTAAATTCCTTAGCCGTATTCACCGCATCTTGTCCGGTCATGGCATCCACCACGAACAAAGTTTCATTAGGCTCTATCGCTTTTTTTATCGCAGAGATCTCATTCATCATCTGCTCATCGATAGCCAAACGTCCCGCCGTATCGACGATAACGACGTCCCGCCCTGTCGCTTTCGCCTGCCTGATGGCATTTAAAGCAATCTGCACGGGATTATTATTCCCTTCTTCGCTATATACCGGAACACCGATCTGCTCACCCAATACTTTCAACTGCTCGATAGCAGCCGGCCGATAGACGTCGCAGGCAACCAACAAAGGATTCTTCCCCTTTTTGGTCTTCAACAAATTGGCTAACTTCCCGGAGAAAGTGGTCTTACCGGAACCTTGTAATCCGGACATCAGAATAACGGCCGGATTTCCTTTTATATCAATATCAACATGGGTTCCCCCCATCAACTGGATCAACTCGTCATGCACGATCTTCACCATCATCTGCCCCGGTTTCACCGCAGTGAGCACGTTCATGCCCAACGCCTTCTCCTTTACCGTATTGGTAAATTCCTTCGCAATTTTATAGTTTACATCGGCATCCAATAACGAACGTCTCACCTCTTTCAGGGTTTCAGCCACATTGATCTCTGTTATTCTCCCCTGTCCTTTTAAAATCTGAAACGACTTTTCTAATCTTTCGGATAGATTCTCAAACATATGCTATTAATTGAAATTTGGAAATTGAAAAATGCCCTTATCGCATCTGTCTTTCTCTACTAAATTCTCTATTTATTCATTTCTTGCAAAATTAGTAATTTTAACCGTCAATCTAAAAACTAAATGTTAAAAACTAAAAACACGACACGATATCATCCATTTTCACATAAAACAAATACATTTTATAAACTTTTATCTCACTATTTATTTCCGGCTTATATTCTTTAAAACCACGAATGTCTTATCTATTAAAGAATTATCCACTACTACCGTAAATTCATTCGTGGAAGAAATAACCTCGGTCAGGTTAATTCCCTCCCAGGATAACTCTTTCATTATACTGTAATAGAAACCGGGTTGCAGGATATTTCCCTTGGGCAGTTTTAGCGTCACGGAAGACAAACCGCTTTGTTTAAATATACATTGTTCTCCTTTAAAATAGTTATCGATAGCCGCCTCCATCGTATCGCTCACGACTAAATTCGTCTCGAACACCCCCTGTACCATCGTGTAAAAAACCTCCTCTTTTTGGGATATATTTTTCAATACCCGAATATGACACTCCAACAATGTATTGGAATTTTTAAACGTGTAATCGCATAAATTACTTCGCAATATGATATCTCCCATATTATTAAGCAACTTATTCAACTGCACCTGCTCACGGACTTGAAAATAGGGAGCCAAACGATTCAAGGCCATAACAATCGCTCCCGGATTAACCTCTTTTTTCAACGCCGCTTCCACCTCCGATTTGATCTGCCGGGCCAAAGCCGAAATATTAATCAACCCCATGGCTAAAGACTCCGACAGATAGGGTTTATGCTTCACGATATCTTCTACAACCTGTGCTACACTCAACATATTTATTAATCTAAAAGTTTATAAAATTCATAACGTCCGTCATATCAATAGGGTCCAAATCCTAATCACACCATCTCTTTAATCTCCCGATCCACGTGTTCATTGTAAATTTTAGATTGTAGATTGTAAATTAAGAAAATAGCGTTCCATTTACAATTACAATATACAATCTTTTTAATCTCTAAATCGCTCAATCTCAGAATCCTTTAATCCACAATCGTCAATCTACAATTAATATAG
Source organism: Sanguibacteroides justesenii (assembly GCF_003204205.1). Classification (NCBI taxonomy): domain Bacteria; kingdom Pseudomonadati; phylum Bacteroidota; class Bacteroidia; order Bacteroidales; family Porphyromonadaceae; genus Sanguibacteroides; species Sanguibacteroides justesenii. The sequence continues at coordinate 110,191 of NZ_QJPL01000007.1, read as the reverse complement.
TTCTATCCACTCGTAACCGTTCCCGGTTTGATCCATGTACCGGATAAAATCTTCTACTTTAACAGCCAAAGAAGCCCGATTATCATTCGGATGAAAAGAGAGTTTTTGTGCCTTTCGTAAATTCTCATCCAAAAAAACATGTACATGATGTTCCGTATCATTGATTAACCCGAAAGGACTTACGGAACCGGGACGCAAGCCTAAGTATTTCTCCATTCTTTTCTCCGAAGCGAAACTCAATTTTCCCTGTTGCAGCCTTTTCTCCAAATCATGAATGGCCAAATCGTGATCACAGTCGAATATGACTAAATAATGCCGGTCTCCTTTATGATTCCGGAAAAATAAATTTTTACAATGGGTACTGTCCAGGTTCTTCCAATATTGCCTGGCAATTTCTATGGTCGGAGCTGCCGGATGCTCCACATAATCGAACGTAATTCCCAACGTTGCCAAAATTTCATATACCTTCTCTTGTCCTACCATATATACTACAAATTTCAAAAAACTTATCTCTCAATCACGAAATCCGTTCATCGTAAATTTTAGATCAATCGAATTCAGTGATTCAATTTGAATCTCAAAACCGCTTAATCTCAGAATCCTTTAATCTATAATCCTCAATCTTTTCAATCTCCCAATCATTATATCACATAATCATTCAACTATTCAACCCCTTTATCCCCTGATCTCTCCATTTCCCTTGCCATACCTCTCTCTCCTCCAAACGTTTTTCCAACATGGCCGCAAACTCAAAATTCTTCACGCCCCATTTGGGAGCAATCAGATAATCCGAAGGAGCCTGATTCACGAAACGCTCTAAATATAGATCCGGACGGACATGCCCGATCACGTCCACCACGAACTCTAAATAATCTTCCAAAGTGTAAAGTCCGAACGCATCCGGGGCCGCCGCATACTGCTCAGCCATACGGGTACCCTTTATAATCTGTAACTGATGCAGTTTCAACACTTGTATCGGCAACTCGCACAAACGGACAACTCCGCTCAACATCTCATCCCGGCTCTCTCCGGGTAAACCGAATATCAGATGGGCACCGACAGCAACTCCCCGTTTGGCTGTCTCCCGAATAGCCCATTCCGATTCGGCATAACCATGCCCTCTATTGATACGACATAAAACCTCATCGTGAACCGATTCGACACCGTACTCCACGCAAACATATCTTTCACGCGACAACTCTCCCAAATAATCTAAAATTTCCGGGGTAACCGTGTCCGGACGGGTACCGATCACCAAACCGACAATTTTCGGATGCGATAAAGCCTCGGCGTAGCGCTTCCGCAAAACATCCATGGGTGCATACGTATTCGAGTAAGACTGAAAATAGGCCAAATATTTCTGCCCCTTATATTTCGCATCGAAAAAGCGAATTCCCTCCTCTATCTGACGGGTAATACTCCCCGCACACCGGCAGTATTCAGGCGTAAAGCTCTCGTTATTACAAAAAGTACATCCTCCCGTTCCCTTGCTCCCGTCCCTGTTCGGACAGGTAAATCCCCCGTCTATAGAGAGTTTTTGCACCCGCTCCTGAAATAAACCTTTAAAAAAAGTCGGATAATCCCTGTATCTTCTTTGCCTTGTATTCATTAACCTCGACACTTCTATTGAAGTTGCGAAAATACACTTTTTCTGTTAAATATTTAACATTTCTCTCTTTTTTCATGATTCTTTTCCCAAAACAATCACAACACACCCCCTTAAAGAAATACGGAGACTCTCTTTTACCAACCCTTTCCGCTCATACCTCCTTTTGAATTTCACATTAGTTTAAATAATCATTATAAATTGATTATTAATTTTTATTATTATCATTTGGATTTTAAAATACAATAAATTATATTTGAAGAGATATTTTATAATTTATATTTATAATGTTGAATTTATAAAATGAAAAAAATGGAATTTGTTATTCGCAGCGTTGCTATGCTTCGTTGGAATGGAGGCAAAAGCCCAAAAGGATACCACTCGTCAAAAAAGAATAATTCAAGAAGTGATTTCCCAACAAAAAACGTGGCAAACGAAGGTATACTTTTTGAACAAGGGCAAACCGATGAAGATTAAAGAATCTGTCATTCAACAAGGTACCACGCTTATCATCGAGGTTGCCTGGAATCCTCAACTAATAAAAAAAGTCGTTTTTGACACTGTCGTCTATAGGCCTACCCCACAAGAGATCAAAGACTCTAAATACACGTTTACGATCAAGCCTAAAAAAAAACAACGACATACGATTATAAAATATACGACCATGACGATAAAGAATTATTAATTTCCCGTAAAATCACGGTAACGGATAAAAACGGGGTCGAGATAAAAGAAGAAGAGTTAAAAAATTATCAAGAAAGGAAGTAAATAACGTTAATTACTAATCATTAAAAATCAAACATTATGAAAAAATGGTGCTTACTATTTGCGGTGTTATTATGCCTTGTAGGGATGGAAACAAACGCTCAATCTAAGGACACCGCTTCACAAGGTAAAATGAAAACAACCCAGGAAGTAGTTTCCCGAAAAGAAATCTGGCTTTCCAGAGTATATTTTTTGAATAAAGGCCAAAAAATGAAAATTAAAGAGTCTATTATTCCAAAAGGTACCACGCTTACCGTAGAGGTGGCTTGGAATCCCCAGATGATAAAAAAAGTCGTATTCGATACCACGGTTTACAAACCGACTCCTCAAGAAATTAAAGCCGGGAAATACACGTTCACGATTAAGCCAGAAAGAACAACGACCTATAACTACAAACACTACTATCAAGACGGTAAAGAAGAATCAGCTTCCCGCAAAATCACGGTAACGGATAAAAACGGGGTCGAGATAAAAGAAGAAGAGTTAAAAAATTATCAAGAAAGGAAGTAAATAACGTTAATTACTAATCATTAAAAATCAAACATTATGAAAAAATGGTGTCTATTATTTGTAGTAATATTATGTTGCACGATGGCGGAAGTAAAAGCACAAGCAAAGGATACTACTTCCCAAAAAAAAATAAAAACAATTGTAAAAGAAATTTCCCGGGAAGAAAAATGGGCTTCTTACGTGTATTTTCGGGACAAAGGTAAACTGACGAAAGTGGAAGGGACTGTTATTCAAAAAGGTACCCCGCTTACTGTAGAGGTAGCCTGGAATCCCCAAGTAGTAAAAACGATAGTTTTTGATACAGCTGTTTACAAGCCGACAACACAAGAGATCAAGAACTGTAAATACACGTTCGTAATCAAACCGGAAAGAACAACGACCTATAAATACAAGTTCTATTATCAGAACGGGCAAGAACGAGTAGTTTCCCGCAAAATTACGGTAACCGATAAAAACGGGATAGAAATAAAAATTAAAAATAATCCCAAAGAAAAGGAATAAACGAGATTAATTACTTTCAATAAAAATTCAAACAGCATGAAGATCAAAAAATTTACAGTCGCATGCTTTTTTATCATAGCATTATTTACAGTAAATGCCTCCATGGCACAAAGAATCTCTCCCGAGAATAGTAACGTACAAATGTATGTAGACGACTCATATATCATGCAATATCATATTGATCCAGAAGGTTTCATAGTAGTAAGCAGGTCCGTCATATCAAATAATCCAGATATTGTGTCCGTAACAGAACTCCAGTTTCACAATTCCAATAGCATATTCAGCTGGATTTTGAGACTCGTGGGGATTAGAATCGGAACTGCCATGATAACGACCTCAATAATATTTACGAATCAGTATGGAAATGACATAATCGTAACAACAAATACATTCGTTACCACCATGTGGTATACGGAATTCCGACAAGCACCATCCGCTTCGACGAATATAGTGATCGGCGACGCTATAAAGGAGGAAGATCAGCCATAACCGAACCTTATTAATTAAATACAAATCGTATCGTGGATTTAAAGAAGGTAAAAGTCGTGGCTTCATACGAGGCTCGAGCGATATGCCGTTCATTTCTTTTTTGGGTTCTGGTTACACTTACCATCGGGGGCATAACCTTATTGCAATGGTTGGTACAAGGTAAAGTAACCGCATGGGGGTGGAGTTGGTTGATGCATCACCAAACCTTTTCATTTCCATTGGTAAATGCTTACCTCTATAATATCGTGCAGAGCTTCATCGTGATCTTTGTGTGGGTAAATCTGTTTACCCGCGAACAAAGAGGAGGCATGTTAGAGTCGTTACACGCCCGTTCCGTGAGTAACGGGGAGTATTTCCTCGGTAAAACAGTGGGAATCATTTTTGTACTACTCGCTGTAGGATTCTTTTCCCTGCTCGCGTGTTGCGGGATAAACATTTGGGGTAGCCAGGCACCCTTTAACCCGTTGTATTATTTGTATTATTTCCTAACACTAACAGTACCGTCTCTGATATTCTTCACGGGATTCGCGTTGTGGATGACGTGGCTGACTCGCTCCCGGGTATTATCCGCGATATTATTATTGATATTCCTTTATTGCTCGGTAACAATTTTGCCGGGTGTATTCCATGGGCTGTTCGACTTCACGGGGAGTTCCTTGTCGAATATTTTTTCCGTGGCAACAGGCCATGTGGACGGCTGGCATTATTTGCTCCACCGTTCGGTTTACTTGTTGGCAGGAGTCGGTTTTACCTACTGGGCAATTCGTTTCTGTAAACGAATACCGAACGAACAACGAACGATTGCCCGATGCTGTTACGGTGGCATCGCCTTGCTGTTTATCGGGATGCTATTAGGCAGTATTTACGCTCGTGACTTCATGCAGGAAAAATCTGCGAGGGCCGAATTTCGTGCTGCTTTTGACCGTCATGCCGGAGAAAAATCTTGTAGAGTGTCGAGGCACGATATCACGCTCCGTCAAACGGGCGACCGGATCACATCCGTTAGCGACTTGACGTTACAAAATCCGAACAAGGAAGCGGTATCCCGTATCGTGTTGTACCTAAATCCGGGATTGACGGTAAAGCATATAGAGGAACGGGATAAACCGCTTGCCTTTACCCGCGACGGCCAGGCGATATTGATCGAGCGTTCTCTGGCAGCCGGAGATAGCGTCCGTTTATCCGTACGTTACTCCGGTGTACCGGATGGCAGGATAGCTTACTTAGATTCAGACGACAAATCGTATTACGACACGAGACGCAATAATAATTTCTTCCACCTGGGTCGTCGCCACGTGTTGGTAAGCAATACCTCGTTGGTACTGGTTCCGGAAGTAATGTGGTATCCCGTGACCATCCCTCCCGTCAATCCCTCCCTCCCGTTCTTGTCAGGTAAAGACTATACGCTTTATCGCCTCCGGATCGTGGCCCCCGTACAACCGGTCGTATTATCACAGGGCAAACCGTCCCGGCAAGGCGACACGCTATTGTTTTCGCCATCCCGTCCGTTGGAAGGAGTAACTCTCTGTGCCGGAAATTACGAGCATCGAACGATATCTTTACAAGATATAAAAGTGGATTGGTATTATTTCAAAGAAAATGATTTCGTAACACCTCTTATCCAACAATTCGACGGGGAAAAAATTTTAAAGCAAGTAGAAACAAATATTTTAACCAGCTTAGGAAAGGTTATCTCTTTTTCTATTTACGCTCCCGAAAAAGAAGATCATATCTCAGACTTTATACTGCGCCGGGATTGGTACACGGACGAAGGAGGTCGCCTGCTGTTGGTGGAAACCCCGCTCCCGTTTGTTTCTCATGCCCGGACATGGAAAGGACGAAGCGAATACGTTCAACCGGGAATGGTGTTGTTAGGCGAACGAGGAATAGGAATGAACATGAATGCTTACGCTTTCTTTTCACGGAAAAACGCAAAACAAGAGGAAGAAGCGATACGTCTCATCAGAGGTTCTTTTTTGATAACAAATCCTTTTTTAGACCCGTCGAGTCTCAGCAACGCAAATAACCCGTTTTTAGAGAGACTCAATTTAAAAAAAGCTCGCCTAAGCCCTTCTTTCGTATTAAACCCCTATTGTTGTCTGCCTATGTTTACAGAACCGGCAGTGACCATCGTCTCCTCCCGTTACCGGACAATCGACCGGATATTAAAACAATTCATCGCCAAAGGCGAACATTACTCCAAAGCTGCAAATACGATAATCATTTACAACAGTGATCTGGCCGCTCACGTTTACCTGCAAGATCACACGTTAGAAGAGGCGCTGCAAGACCGAAGTATTCCGTCTTACGTTTTGCAGCAGATGATGGCTTTAAAAACAGGAGCTTTATTGGATCGCGTGGCGGTTCATGTTCCGCAAAAGAAATTCTACCGGTTCCTGCGCTCCTTTTATACCGCATATCAGGGGGAAATTCCTCTCGATACGTTATGCCAGGCCATACGATCGGAGTTGGAATTTGATTTCGAGCAAGTATTACAGGCGTGGGATTCCCAAGCAGTAACGAACTTTCGGGTACAAAATTTAAAGAACGAACGGGTGGAACAAGAGTACGGGAGTGGATGGATGGCTCGTTTTCAAATTTGGAACACGGGAGAACACCCGGGCTTCATCGTTTACTCTTTTTCCCACGAGGGATCCTATCATCTTTGGCTTCAACCGGGAGAATGCAAGGAGGTCCGCTTGCACGGGAGTTCAAATATGTTTACCTTGGATTTGGGTATCTCGCGTAATCTCCCATCCGTCATGCAAACCACTGAAACCGGGACCACCCGGGACACGAGAGAAGGGATTAAGGATATATCGCCGTCAGTGTTCAACCCCCAAAACGGAGAAATCATCGTGGACAACGAGGACCCCGGATTCAGATTGATCTTTCCGGGAAATAACCGGCCGAAATTTTTCTCCGAAAAGAGTTCCGGCGGAGAGATGATCCTGACAGGCCCCTGGCAAAAAGAGTTTCGCGGTAATGCTCACGGAAACGAGTACAGGAGTATATACCTGAAAAGAGCCGGAAACGGCTCCTGTAAAGCAGAATGGTCAGCCGACATTCCCGAAGACGGAATTTACGAGATTCTTGCAATGCACCCCGAGGCGTGGAGCCCCCAGAAAGCCCAATACTACACGGTAAAAGGAGAAGGATCGAAATCCGAAGAGATCTTACTCCCGTGGGAAAAAGGGAGATGGGCTTCTTTGGGTGAATTCGAATTAAAACGAGGAAAATCGTTCGTGATCTTAGACGATAGGGCCCCTGTAGAAAAAGAGGAGGAAAAAGACAAACGCCACACCCCACTTAAAAGCATAGTGGCCGATGCAGTGAAATGGGTGAAAATCAAAGATAAATAAACAAAATAAAGCGATAACCACCATCACCTATAAAAACGTATTCGTACCCTGCATACTGTTTCCGTAATCCCTTCGCCTAAAATTGGACAATAGACACTAAAAAGTTTGACAAAAGTTTATTCTTTTTTTGTTACCTCATCAAAAAAAGATAAATTTACATCCAATAAGTAAGAAAAGTGAATATTTTTCAATCCCCGAACGTTCGCTTGACTTTAATACAAAAAGCTACTTTAGAGATTGAATAAAAAAAACTATATTTGCACCCCTAATCCGGTTGCCGTTGAACCATACGCTTTCCGGGGTTAATATTTGGAATACAAGAATGATCTATATAAATAACCGTCTCCTGACAGGCAGGAGATAAATGAAAAATCTAACAGAATATGAGTACGAAGTATGTTTACACTTTTGGCGACGGAAAAGCAGAAGGACGGGCAGATATGAGAAATCTGCTCGGAGGTAAGGGCGCCAATCTTGCCGAAATGAATCTTATCGGAGTTCCTGTACCAGCGGGTTTCACTATTACAACAGAGGTCTGTACGCTCTATAATCAAGAAGGACGTGATGCGGTTGTAAAATTAATAGAATCCGATGTAAAAGCAGGTATTGCCGCAACTGAAAAGTTAATGAATGCCAAGTTCGGTTCAAAGGGTGAAGCCTTCCCTCTTTTGGTTTCCGTACGTTCCGGAGCCCGGGTCTCCATGCCGGGAATGATGGATACGGTTCTTAATTTAGGAATGAACGACGATGCCGTTAAAATCGTTGCGGAGAAATCGGGTAACGCCCGTTTCGCATGGGATTCTTACCGTCGTTTTGTACAAATGTACGGTGGCGTAGTCATGGGAGTTGCAGCAGCCAAAGGTGAGCACGATCCTTTCGAAGCCGAAATCGATAAATTAAAATTAGAAAAAAATATCGCAAGCGATACCGATTTCACCACAGAAGACTTACAAATTCTGGTAAAGAAATTCAAAGAAGTCGTTAAAAATAAAACCGGTAAAGATTTTCCGACTTGTCCTTGGGAACAACTATGGGGAGCCATCTGCGCCGTGTTCGATTCGTGGATGACCGAACGTGCCATCCTGTATCGTCAACTAAACCAAATCCCTGAAGAGTGGGGAACCGCCGTAAACGTTCAAGCCATGGTATACGGAAACATGGGTAATAGTTCCGCCACGGGAGTAGCTTTCACGCGTGATGCTTCTACCGGAGAGAATATCTTTAACGGAGAATACCTGATCAACGCTCAAGGGGAAGATGTGGTAGCGGGAATCCGTACCCCTCAAGAGATTACCATTGAAGGTTCGCGCCGTTGGGCCAAACAACAAAATATAACCGAAGAGGTTCGGGCCAGCTTTTATCCTTCCTTGGAGGAGACGATGCCTCAAGCCTTCGCCGACCTCAATGCCACTCAACAAAAGTTGGAGGATTATTTCCACGATATGCAAGATTTGGAATTTACTATCCAGGACGGCAAATTATGGATGCTCCAAACCCGCAACGGAAAACGCACGGGAACGGCTATGGTAAAAATGGCTGTCGACATGTTGAACGAAGGACTGATCGATGAAAAAACGGCCCTTCTCCGCATGGAACCGAATAAATTAGATGAATTACTCCACCCTGTATTCGATAAAGGAGCCAAAGCCAAAGCGAAAGTTTTGACCAAAGGTCTTCCGGCCTCTCCGGGAGCAGCTTGCGGACGGGTCGTATTCTTTGCCGACGAGGCTGAAATCTGGAAAGCCAGAGGAGAACAGGTCATCTTGGTTCGTCTGGAGACCTCTCCCGAAGATTTGCGGGGCATGAACGTTTCCGAGGGCATTCTGACAGCTCGCGGAGGGATGACCTCCCATGCGGCCGTAGTGGCCCGCGGAATGGGTAAATGTTGTGTTTCAGGGGCGGGAGCCATCGTGGTGGATTATGAAAAACGCTGTTTCTCCATAAAAGATACGATCATTTACGAAGGAGACTGGATTTCACTAAACGGGTCTACCGGAGAAGTTTACCTCGGACGGGTAGAGACCGTTGAAGCCGAATTGTCGGAAGACTTCCGCACGATCATGAAGATCGCTGAAAAGTACACCCGCATGCACGTACGTACCAATGCCGATACGCCGCATGACGCCAAAGTAGCCCGCACATTCGGAGCGAAAGGAATCGGTCTGTGCCGTACGGAGCACATGTTCTTCGAAGGAGACCGTATCAAAGCCGTTCGCGAAATGATCCTGGCCGATGACGAAAACGGCCGCCGTGCCGCCTTAGAGAAACTGCTTCCGATGCAAAGAGGAGATTTCGAAGGTATATTCGAGGCTATGGACGGATTAGGAGTAACCGTTCGTCTGTTGGATCCTCCCTTACATGAGTTTACCCCGAACGAGCTGGAAGCCCAGATCGAAATGGCCAAAGAAATGGGTATTACAGCCGAAGAGGTAAAACAAAAAGTAGATGCTTTGCACGAATTCAACCCGATGTTAGGTCACCGCGGGTGCCGTTTAGGGAATACCTATCCCGAAATTACCGAAATGCAGGCCCGCGCCATCATCGAAGCCGCATGTAACTTGAAATTAAAAGGATTGGATCCCCGTCCGGAAATCATGGTTCCGCTTGTGGGTGACGTGAAGGAATTGAAATTACAGGCTGATATCATCCGCAAAGTAGCAGATTTGGTATTCATCGAGAAAGGCGTAAAAGTAGAATACCTGATCGGTACGATGATCGAAATTCCGCGTGCAGCCATTACGGCAGATTTGATCGCTCAAGAAGCTGACTTCTTCTCGTTCGGTACCAACGACTTAACCCAGATGACATTCGGATTCTCCCGGGACGATGCCGGTAAATTCTTGCCCATCTATATCAATAAAGGAATTCTGAAAAACGATCCGTTCCAGATCTTAGATCAAAACGGCGTGGGACGTCTGGTTGAAATGGGTACCCGCTTAGGTCGCTCTACCAATGAAAAATTAAAAGTCGGTATCTGCGGCGAACACGGTGGAGAGCCATCTTCCGTCATTTTCTGTGACAAAGTAGGTATGAACTATGTTTCTTGTTCCCCCTTCCGCGTTCCCATCGCACGCTTAGCTGCCGCACAAGCCGCTATCATGCATGCCGAGAAATAATTTTAAATTATATCCTCGAAAAGAGCTTGGAAATTCCAAGCTCTTTTTTTATTATGGCTAATTGATTATATTTACTTTAATTAACTGGCAAATCCAATCATAAAACAATAAACGTCGTAACAAAGATTATCAACGGTATAGTAATATGACATCTATTAAGTTTAAACTCCGATTATCGACAATATCCGGGAAGCCGGCTACCCTATATATTCAACTTATACACAAAAGAGAGGTTAAAACCATTACACTTCCTTATAAACTATACCCCTACGAATGGAATAATTTGCACGAGGAGGTTATCTTTTTCCAAGCAGTTCCTCACCGATACCACTATTTGAAAGAGATCGACAAGCAGGTTATAAAAGAAAAAAAAACTCTTTTCTCTATCATCCGGCAATTGTGTGAACAAAAGAGTTACTCTATGGAAGATATCCTGCGCCTGTACAATAATCGACACAACGAAGGCCTATTCCCGTTCATACAAAAAAAAATCGAAGAGCTGCAAAAGAGAGGAAGGTTCCATACGGCCCGCAACTACCGAACAACCTCTAGAGTATTTTATTCTTTCTGCCAAAGAAGCAAATTACAATTCGAGGAACTCAATTCCGGTTTATTAAAAGATTTCGAAGAATATCTTAAGACTAAAGAAATAAAGCTAAACTCCATATCATTTTACATGAGGATTCTACGTTCCTTATACAATAAAGCATTGGAAGAGGGTTTTATCGAACGTGATGAAAACCCATTCCGACTTGTTTATACCGGCATACAAAAAACGAGGAAAAGAGCTGTTTCCTCTAATGTCATCGCCAACTTGAAAAAACTAAACTTAGAAGAAAACGACGGATTGAACCTGTCAAAGGATCTTTTCCTGTTCAGTTTCTATACGCGAGGTATGGCCTTTATCGATATGGCTCATCTTTTAAAAACTTCCGTTATCGGCAATTACCTCGAATACACGAGACAGAAAACCAAACAATACCTACGTATCCGAATTACTCCTGATCTAAAAGAGATCCTCCAAAAGTATCAATCCCTTACCTCCGGATCCCCCTACCTCTTACCTATTATCCGGGGAAAAAATGGTACATTCCAACTTCAATACGAAAGTGCCCAACGCCTGCATAACAAACGACTAAAAAAAATATCCGAATTATTAAATCTTCCCGTACCCCTAACCTCTTATGCGGCAAAACATAACATATTTTCTATCTAGTTGAAATATAGATAGTTATTACTTGTTCTACGGATGATAGGTAACGTTTTAGAAACGAGCGAATGCTATATTTAGTTCTCTTTTGCATCATTCAAAGAACGATATTTTCAATGCAAATATACGTTTTACGTATAACAAAGACAAGCTTTTCCGGTTTCAATTGGTTTAAAATTAACCATCAGGAGGCCAATTTCACTCAAGTACACAGAAAAAGTTTTCTTTTCCCTAGTTAGCCTCTCTCTTTTATGAATTAGCCAAAGAAGTTAGATGGCGAATGAGAGATTTCATTCACCTACAACTTTTTGATATATTAGGAGTAAATTTTCACTTATGGGGCTTAAAAAGGCTATTTTTTATTCTATATTTCACTGTTTTTTTACTTCTATTTTATAAAAGGAAAAAAGGAAATAAATGGTAAATGATAGATCTAAAATGATAATTGGATTTCATTACAAATTGCTTTTATTTGCAAAATAATTTGCTATTTTATTAATATTATGAGAACATTTCGTTTAGGGATAGCTGGTGGAAAAGTTTTGTCTCGTGCCTGTTTTTCACTGCTCGTCATCAGTAATATTTACTTTTCTTCTTGTGAGGATGATTTGGATCGGGGGCGTATTTCCGCAAACATATTTTTTACTCCTGAAATACGTGCTTACTGGGATCTATTGATCCGTTCCATGGCCAGCACAGAGGTACCACAGGATAGTGTCGCTTCTTTACAAGGTGGTTATCCTCTCTTTTTATCTTTACACCTTATATACCGCAGTATTACCGTTCCTTCAATAGTCAGAGAGGAGGAGGCAACGGGTCGGAAGACTCGTGTCACGTCTGTAACGACAAACAATATACACGATTATTTTAGGGTACTGGCTTATGCTTACACAAGTAGGTGGAGCGAGAACCAGCCCTGAGCTATTTCTACAATGCTATTGCCAGCAAGTCCCCGGTAGCAACTATACGCTTTCGTCTGAAGCAAGAGTACATAATGAACTGAAACTCTCTTTTGGAGAGTTCATAGTCTTTTGACTAAGGGCGTATAATCCGGGAAAATACAAATTGTATATTTAAAAAAGTATAATGTCTCTGTAGGAAATATTCCTTTTTATATGTGGAATTATTCCACATATGTGTTGTTCTATTCCACATGCAACTCTGTTGTTGTTAGATAATAATTATCTGATTACAAATGTATTACACTCTATTAATCTTTGCGTAACGTTTTGGCATACGTTTTATTCTATGATTTAATGCGGAATAGAAATAGATATTAATTATACAATAAGATATAAATAATAATATTTTATAAATAAAAATATGCTATGTCTCTTTTTTATTTGAATGAACATACGTCCTGTTATAATTATTCAAATTTTATAGAGGAAGGATTTCGCTACTATAAATTTGATAAAGGAATAAACTATGAAGAGCGACTGATAAAAGATTGTATTTTGTTTGTTCTGAAAGGAAATCTGCAGTTCTTGTATAACGAATTTGAGTTCACAGTTTCAGAGGGGAAAATGTTCTTTTGGAGCCGTGATAGCCTCTTCAACATGTATTCGTCGGAAGAAAGTGAAGTTGTTGTCGCCCTATTTGAAGGAGGTATATCGCCCTGCCAAAAAGCTTCTTTTTCAGATCTGTTCCATTTAAAAAAAATTATCAAATATCACATGGAATCTCTTGTAATAAAGGACGAGTTACGAAAATTTCTTGAACTTTTGGTTTGTTATCTGGAAGATGGAGCAAACTGTATACACTTTCATGAGACTAAGCTCAAAGAACTGTTTTGGAACATTCGTTTTTATTATTCTAGGGAGGAACAGGCAAACTTTTTCTACACAATTATCGGTCGATCCCAGGATTTAAGAAATAAGGTTCTGAACAATTACAAAGAATGCAGTACCGTAAAGGAACTAGCATCGTTGTGTGGGCTCTCTCTTCCTGCTTTTAAAAGGCAATTCATTGCGGAATTCGGGGAAACACCGAGCAAATGGATGAAGATGCAATTGTTAGGAGAAATTAAATATAGACTCTCGGTTACAGATTTGTCGTTAGGGAGCATTGCCGATGAATTCGACTTTGCTTCTTTGGCTCATTTTTCCAGATATTGTAAAAGATATCTGGGATGTCCTCCTAAAGAATGGAGAGAACAAATAAATAGACGTACAGAGAACTGATTTTAGGAGAGTTTTCAGATCCTGTTTATATGATGAATCGATTCGGATTGTTCAATGAGATTTCCGACTGTGTTATCCGTACTTTTTCTGCTTTATATGTCTGTTTTTTATATGTTATGTAATGCTACTTATGAAAAAGTTTTTTAGTTAGGTCTGAATCGTAGTTTCTCTGATGCACAAAATAAATTTTTGACTTTATGCTTGATAGTCAGAGTAAGATTTTGTTTAGATGTTCTGTCTTTTATCTTTTATAGTCACAAAAAGTTTCATTATTCATCAAATTGTCAGAGGCTTGTATTTTCATCGGGTTCGTATGAAACTAAATCCGATTCTATTATGAAAATACAATTATCTTTATAGGCAATCGTCTTGTTTATGGGGTTTACTGCGCAGGTTCAGGAATCAAATGAACATTAGATTTAAGTAGCTGAAAACATCCGAAGTGGAAATCGTACCGAACAAAATCCATTATCTCATTGAGATTCGAGAATATTCCGGAAGAGAGTTTGGCGGGAAATCTAAATCGGAAAAATATTGTACCAAAGTAGCATTGAGCCGAATTGAACAAGGTTTGATACAAACGCTAAACGAAGGGGATCCCGAAGGATACCATCCAGACACAAGAATGCGGTGACTTTTGGCGGTGACTGAAGCAAGACTTTTTAGTGGCTAAGAGTTTGACATTACACTGACAGATTTCAATCAGATAGATGAAGTACTCAAGCTGATAGACACGAAAGGGATCAACATCATGTGCATAGGTGATAAAAACAAAGCTATGTCGATGTACCACCCAAAAGGGAAGATCGAAGCATTAAAGGCGGCGTACCTGAAAGCGCTTTAGCTAATAGAGGCATTGGTCAATAAATTAGGACATGTGAGATGCATTGTGAAAGAAAAGCGCAGTATCATTTTCCCTTTTGCACAAAGCAATGTCAATGTCTCATCCTCCGATGCGGCATCGTTGGGCAATTTTCGTATTATTAAGGAGAGCTCCTCAATACTTGTGCGTTTTGAGATGTAGATTAGCCATAAAGTATCTCAAAAGACGTGGACGAATAGTGTTGTCGCCTAACTAAATCAGCCGAAACGGGGAATATGGTTCATTACTTCAGCTTTTCCTGTCCATGGCTTGGCGCACCTACCGACTTCCTTTTTCAACCGCTCGCCTGTTCATTGGTCAGCCTTGCACGTTCCAACACTCCCCCTATTTCCTGCTACAGTACTCAAAATCGATCATAGAATCGGTCCGGTTCCGGATAAAGCCGTTATCCCTCTGTCGGTTGAATTTGGTTTCCAGTTTATCTTAGGTTTCTTCCTCTACTTTTCCCCGCATCAACCAATAACAGTATTTCATAGCGTTGTCTTGCAATTGCTGCATGCATTCAGTCAAACAAATATTAAAACAACAGGAAACGAAACAGTGATCTAACAGACGCCAAAGAACAATCCCCAGCCGATATCTTTCGTTGTCAATTGGAATCAGTTTAGTTTGCTTTGGATATATAGATAAAAAGGAGTAATCTTGAGTGTAAATGGTAAATAATAGAGCCGAAATGACAATATATGTCTGACTTTAATTATTTTTCTTTGCGCTGTAATTTTTGACACAAATCATAAATAATTATTAAGCCGTAGTATTCCATGAAAACATTTTACAAATTAAACTTTTTATCTCTTTTTTCCTGTCTTATCAGCTTCTCTTTGATTATAATAAATAATTAAAATAAATATGAGATTTTTTTTATTTTTCTGTTTTTTGTCCTGCTCTATCTGGAAGATGGATGCGGCAGTTTACGGAAGTGATACGTTGCGTTGCCGTATCTGCTTTCCTGTGGGCAGTTCCGTTGTGGATCTTTCCTATGGGGAGAACGGTTCGCGCCTGGATGCCTTTGTGGCAGGGATTCATGCCCGGCAAGCAACAGCCGTGCTGTGCCGTTTGAGTCTGCATTCCGGTGCCTCTCCCGAAGGGGGCTTGACCTTTAACCGACGTCTGTCAGATAAACGGCTCGCCTCTTTCCGTTCCATTCTTCAGGAGCGTCTTTTCTTGCCGGATTCGGTATTTACAACCGTCTCTTTGGGGGAGGATTGGGAGGGCTTAACCTCTCTTGTCGAGGAATCGGATATGCCCTGTCGGGAGGAAGTGTTGCGTATCCTTCGCAATACTCCTGTATGGGTGACCCGTAACGGTGTTGTCGTGGATTCCCGCAAACGGCAGTTGATGAATTTAAGGGGCGGACAGGCATGGCGATACATGCATGCACATTTTTTCCCCGAGCTCCGCAACACTTCGGTGGTCGAATGCGAATTTGCTCCTGTTGGGATGGAAAAAGAGCTAGCCCCCCCGGTGGGAGCAACGGAAGGCCAACCGGCTGATACGGTAATTGTTCGTGATACGGTTGAGAGGGTGATTGTTTTTCGTGATACGGTCCAACTCCCCGTCCCTGTTGCCGGACCTTCCAAACCGTTCTACATGGCGCTTAAGACAAACCTTGTTTATGACGCCCTGCTTGTACCGAACATCGGCGTGGAGTTTGCTCTTGGCAAGGGGTGGACTTTGGGCGGTAACTGGATGTATGGCTGGTGGAAAAATGACAAGCGTCACCGTTACTGGCGGCTGTATGGAGGGGAAGTCAACCTGCGCAAATATTTCGGTCAACGTGCAGCAGATAAGCCGCTGACTGGTCATCATATCGGTGTTTACGGTCAGTTGTTAACCTATGATTTCGAATTCGGGGGACGTGGTTATATGGGTGGGCGCCCAGGCGGAACGTTGTGGGATAAGGCTCATTACGGTGTCGGTTTTGAATATGGCTATTCCTTGCCTGTGGCTCGAAGGCTGAACCTGGATTTTTCACTTGGTTTGGGTTATTTAGGCGGAACATGTTACGAGTATGTTCCGGTTGATGCCTGCTATGTGTGGGAAAGAACGAGGATACGCCACTGGGTCGGTCCGACCAAAGCGGAGATCTCGTTGGTGTGGCTATTGGGACGAGGCAATTACAATGAGAAGAAAGGAGGCAAACAATGAACAAGATGACTTATATTCTGCAAGCGTTCATCATTTTAGCGGTTCTGGTGTTCAGTTCATGCGAGCATAAGGAACTGTGTGATGACCATTCCCATACAGCCGGGCTGCACGTGGTTTTCGACTGGCAGCACGCGCCCGATGCCAAACCGGAGACCATGCGTCTGTACCTGTTCCCTTTGGATGGAGGCAAAGCACTTCCCTACGAATTCACGGATTACCGGGGTGGATATATTAACGTACCGGCAGGCCGTTACAGAGCCTTGTGTGTCAATTCGGACACGGAGTCGGTGCTTTACCGCAACATAGACCTTTTTGACAGTTTTGAGGTTTATGTCCCAGATGGCGTTCTGACTGTAGGATCTTCGTCCTCCGTTCCCCCTCGGCCAGAAGGCACCTCGGACGAACGCATTGCCAGGTCTCCGGACCGGCTATACAGCGATCGCCTGGACGATCTGGCCATTGAAATATCCAAGGAAGATCAGACGGTAACCCTTTATCCGGAGCTTTCGGTATGTCGTTACCGGGTTGAGATCAGGAACGTGTCAAATCTGAAGTATATCTCTTCGGAGGGTTTTTCCGGGGCCTTATCGGGACTGTCGGGAGGACTGCTGGTCGGTCGGAACGAACTTGCGTCAGATCTGGTGACCGTTCCGTTCGATGTGGTTTCTGACGGGGTCTCCACGCTAACGGCAGAATTTTTGGTTTTCGGACAAGTGGGGATGGGAGAACCTGCGCATAAGTTAGTTATTTATGTGATCATGCCTGACGGCAGTAAGAATTATTACACCTTTGACGTCAGCAAACAGGTTGACGAAGCGGCCGATCCGCGGGATGTCTACATCTTATTGGATGGTCTCTCCCTGCCGAAGCCGATCGTAAATGGTGGAGGATTCCACCCTTCGGTCGATGAATGGCAGAATATAGACGTGGATGTTATAATGTGATGTAAAATGTGTATTTATTGATATAGAATCTTCGAAATTTTATTCATTAAACCTTTTTAATTTTTTATGAAAAAGTATTTTTTATTTTCGGCTATGGCTGCTGTAGCCTTAGCCTCGTGTACCAACGACGATGTTGTTGACGTGAACAAAGGAGGAGGTATTTCTTTCCGCGCGTCTTTGGATAAGGCTCGTACTAAAGCAGTAACAACCTTGAGCAATCTCGGGGCATTCAATGTAACAGCTATTGGTAATGGCAGCAATTATTTCACGAATTTGGGAGTCACCTCTTCTGATAATGGGCTTACTTGGGCAACTGCGTCCATTTATTATTGGCCAAGTTATGGACTCTCTTTTTTCGCGTATGCGCCTCAAACGCCAGGTGGCACAGTAGGCATAAACAATAGCGGAAAGAGTATAATCGGTTTTTCCCCTGAGCAGAATGTCGCAGCGCAAAAAGACCTTGTCATTGCTTACAATACGGGCACGAAGGCTGTCAATGAAGGACCGGGAGTTCCCTTGAATTTCAAGCATGCCCTTTCACAAATCCAAGTAATGGCTAAATGTTCCAATGAAAAGATCAAAATCGAGGTTTTAGGTGTTCGTATGGTGAATGCGGCGACAACTGCGGACTTCACATTTCCAGAGACAGAAACTGCGGCAGCCTATGTTTTAGGTCAATCTCAATGGGCTAACTGGTCAGGACAAAATGGAGGTAGTACAAATGATTACTATATTAAGGGGACTACCCCTGTAACATTGGCAGATACTGTTAGGTCCATCATGTTCGGGGATGATAATTTCATGCTTGTACCACAACAGTTGACAAAGTGGGTTGGCAGTAGCCACACCGATAAAACTGGAGCATACCTATCTGTACTTTGCCGTATTTACAGTTTGGACGGCTCTAATGAAACATTGCTGTATCCTCAGCCGACAGCTACAGACAACAAGGACGGGAAGTATGCATTTTCTGCAATAGGTATTGATACGAATTGGGAACCAGGTAAGAAATATATCTATACATTGAATTTCTGTGGATCAGGAGGAGGAACTGGTCAAGGAGATCCAGATCCAGATGTAGATCCAGATGTAGATCCCGATCCAGGTGTAGATCCTGGCGATCCTGTCTTGGGAGGACCTATCTTCTTCACTGTAACAGTAGATGACTGGACAGATCAATCAGTAAATGTTAATATGTAGTTTAGTTTTTTTGTGATTCATTTCAATGAGAATTGACTTTCTCAGTGTCCGGATTGGATTGTGGTGGGTATTGCTCTCTATATTTATCTATATTGGAGAGCAAGGGAACGATTCAGTACACTTTTTCATCTTGTCACCTTCCTTTCTGGATATTTTGTTTTTTTACAAAAGAATAATTTTCGTTGTTCATACAATTCATACACAATTTTTTAATGTTATATGCATATGAGACGATTTATGTTTTTTTCCGGCAAGGCGGTTTTATCCCGCACATCCTTTTCATTGTTTGTCATCGGTTGTATTTACCTTTCCTCCTGTGAGGATGAGCTGGAACGCGGTAAAACTTCCACAAGTATCTCTTTTACCCCTGTAATACAATCCAGCTGGGGTCCATCGGCACGAACCATGACAGGAACAGACATGCCACAGGACAGCGTCTCATCTTTACAAGGCGGTCGCACTTCTCTTTACCTACACACCTTATACACCGACAGCATCGCCCTCCCTCCTTCGGACAGCCGGCCTGATAGGGGCGTTCTTACCCGTGCCACTCCCATAAAGGATGTCAACATGTACGAGAGTTTCGGTGTCTCGGCTTACTCGTATACCGGTTCCTGGAGCGAAGACAAAACTCCCAACTACTTCTACAACGCCACAGCCAGCAAGTCCGACGGCGGCTATACGCTTTCCTCCACCCATTACTGGCCCGGTTCTTCATATAAAATGAAGTTCTTCGCCTATGCTCCGACAGCCAACACTCAGTACGTACTTTCCGGCAGGACACAGGCAGGTTCTCCCACCATCAGCGTCACTATTCCGAGCGATGTCAACGACCAAAAAGACCTTCTCGTGGCAAAGACGGATGAACTGGCCGGCAACACCAACACTGCCGTGGCCCTTAGTTTCAATCATGCCCTTACCGCCATCAGGTTCGTGTGCGGAGATGACATGCAGGTAGGTACCGTAAAGAGCGTCAGTTTGAAAAACGTTTATTCCAAAGGGACTTACAATATGGGGACACAGACCTGGAGTGATTTGGATACACCTGCCACCTTCTCGCAGACATTGGATAAAGTGACAACAGGCACACCTGACGAGGCGCTCACGAGTGAAGCGCAGACCTTCATGATGGTTCCGCAGACTCTTCCGGATGGTGCACAACTCGAAGTGGTATTCACTGACAATTCCAGCATCGACCACACGCTGACCGCTGACATCAAAGGTACATCCTGGCCTGTTGGCAAGACTGTCACTTATAAAATTTCCAGCAGTTCCATCAACTGGAGCTACACGCTTACCGTCTCGGGGCCAGCCGACTTTACCTATACCGGCGGTACACAGCCATACAGTGTCACCAGCTACCGTGAGAACACCAAAGGGGTTCAAGAAGCTGCCCCATGGACCGCACAATATTCAGTAGATAACGGAGTATCTTGGACAGACACCCGACCGGAGTGGCTGACCGCTTTCACGGCATCCGGAGCCGGCGGGACTTCTGCACAGCCATACGATGCAACGGTCAGCGTACAGACCGGTACGGATACATCCCCCCATACGACCGCGTTGCAAAATGCGACAGCCAAAGGGACTGCAGATACTCCCTATAACCTCTCCAACCAGACTGATGGCGGTCCAACAGATGAAAATACCGCCAACTGCTACGTTGTCAGCGCTCCGGGATACTACTCTTTCCCTCTGGTATATGGGAATGCCCTTAAAAATCGTTCAACCAACGAGTCTGCCTATAAGACAGGCAATACCGGAAGCAATATTCTGAGTAATTTCATCAATCATACCGGGGCGGGGATCTCCGATCCATACATCGCTAATAATAATGGATGTACACCGGCTAAAGCCGAACTGGTTTGGCAGGATGTGATGGACCTGGTTACGGATATAAAATACAACGCCGGGTCCAATGGCGGCAATATCTCTTTCAAAGTGGACCGCTTTTCTATCCAACAAGGCAATGCCGTCATCGCAATCAAGGATGCAAGTAACAACGTACTTTGGTCCTGGCATATCTGGGTGACCGATGAGAACATCGACAATGTAATTGAGGTAACCAATTACCAAAACGTAAAATACAATATTATGCCTGTCAATCTCGGCTGGTGTGATGATGATGTCACAACTTATGCAGAGCGTAGTTGCAAGGTGAGATTCACTGCTGGAGACGCAAGCAAGGAAGTGACCATCAGACAAGTCTCGGCTTCAATCACAATAAGAGGCAATCATCCTTATTATCAGTGGGGCCGTAAAGATCCGTTGCGTCCTTCGAACGGATTGGCCAATACCAATAAAACTTGGTATGACAAGAATGGCACTTCTTCCCAAAGCAATCCTGCAACAGAGAACTTCTCTGCCGGCGTTACTTGTATTATGAACTATATTCTCAAACCCGATGTGATGCAGAATCAAGTTTCTGGCGATAATGCTTATGCGAATCTCTGGAGTGTCGATAACACCGTTTATACCGCCAATGACAATCCTGTTGTAAAAACGGTCTATGATCCCTCTCCTGTGGGCTTCAAACTTCCTCCCGGTAATGTTTTCACTGGATTCACAACAACCGGAGGCAGTACAAGTACGTCTTCTGAAATCAACGGAACGTGGAGCAGCAGTTCCTTGAAGGGATGGAATTTCTACACTGATTCTTCAAAGAGTAAAACCATCTTCTTCCCTGCGTCGGGGTATCGCTACCGTTCCAATGGCATGGTGAGCAACGTTAGTAGCGACGGCTTCTATTGGTCGGCGGTTCCGTCCAGCCCGACCAAGGGTCACTACCTGTACTTCAGCTCGTTGCAAGTGATCCCTTTGAGCACCTCCAACTATCGGGCTGTCGGGTTTGGGGTGCGTTCTTGTCAAGAGTAAGGATTTGAGATAGAAGGTAGAAACACAAGGATTTGTTTGGTTGATTTAAATTATTCCTCAAGGGTTTTCTCAAGATAGGGCCCTTGGGGAATTACGTCTATGCTAATAATAAGGAGAAGAGCAGAATTTCATAAAGATATCATGAAATATAAGCATGAAATTTACAGTACTCATATTAGAAGGTAACTCCCTCAAGCTCTATCAGGTCATGGGACATGGTGGTGGCATTCATGCCTGTAGAAAGAAAGACCGGCAGAGGTTACAATATAGACAATTATTATATTACTTCCGCCAAAGCGAGGAATATACCTGTCAGCTTGTTGACAAGCTTACATGGAGTGACAAGATGTATCTGTATCCTATATCCAATGTAGAAATGTCTAAAAATTCACTTCTGAAACAAATCCTGATTGGTAAGAATAAAATAAGTTGAGAAGCTGTTTCAATTTTGTTTGTGGTGGCGTCTTTTCTGCAGTCTATGATCTCCTCTCTATGAAATAATATCTTTGACATACCAGATACAGCTTCCAGATTTATCACAATGGTATTTATTCATAACAGTAGATGACATGAAATATTATAGGAAAAATCAAGCTCCACAATCCTTGCAATCACTGATTGAATAAGATTTTGTACTTGATGGTTATGTAATATTTTTATAGATTATATACTCCATAAAAAGTTTTCTGATTTTTTTAATATTGTAAATTGCTTCTGTTTTTAATGCGGTTGTCTTTCCACTTATAAACATACCGACTCCGGAGGCAAAGGCTGAAATGGTTTGTCGGCGTATTCGCCGTTAAACCGTTCGTTTTCGGTTAAACGAAAACACAACTTGCTGTCCGCAGGAGCGGACCACGTTTATCCAATAATTATTGTGTATCAGACTGTTGTGTGGCTATTTTCCTGTGTTTTGTGGGGCTTTTCCATCAGATATTTGCCGGCTGTTCTCCCCATTAAAAGATAGATATATCTCCATAACCATGTGACTTACGCCCATAATTCGGGGATAAGGAGGCGAATATACGGAAAATCTGCCCTTTACATACCTTATTCTCCATTAACGAATTACTACTTCTACACTTCTGCAAATGGAGAATGACAGGTAGCCGTATACGCCTGATTGTTTTTTCATCGTCTCCATTAACGGATTGCTACTTATACACATCTGCAAATGGAGAATGACAGGTAGCCATGTGTGACTTATGTTTTTCTTTATAGTTCTCCATTAGTGAATTGATATTTATACACTTCTGTAAATGGAGATTTTAAGATATCTGTATCCGGAAAGGTGCGTGCTCCCTTCGCTTCCGGCTATCCTTATTTTAATATCCAGCTATATTGCAATTCTGTAATAGCATTATCCGGATAGCGTATCATACGGCTATATACAAATATGGCTACACTATAATTCATGGTTGTGATGGAGATGGCTCTTCCCATCCGGTAACATGACCATAATACCACGAGAAAAAAAGACAACGTCTACAGAGAAAAAACGGATGGCAGGGACGGTTACAGAATGACAGATTTCGACAAATAACCGGCTGTTTTGGGAAACAAGCTCGGATCTGAAGTTCTGGTCAATCAGCCGTCAAAAGGCTGTTTAGGTATATTATGCCATCAGGTACAAGAATGTTTGTTATGGTAGCTTTCTCCGATTGTCATTAGGGAAAAAGGATTTCAGGGTATCCTGTTTTTTGGTATTCTGGTTGTTTGGTAATCAAGAAAATAGAAAGTCTGGTACATGTGAATTTAGGTGATCATCCCGGATGGTAATCTGTAAAAGAGCTTTTTGGAACATTTGAAATACCGATAATAAAAAAAACGAAATCAGGTATATGGACGCTGTCATATACCCACAACCTGCCATATCGCTGTTCCGATAATCATATATGGTTATCCGTGTATCCCGCTATATCCTTATTCCGATAGAAGGGCTTATCGTTATCGTCGTATCTCTATATTTAGGCATATGGCTATATGCGTATTCAGCGGTATCATTGCCTTTCCCATCCGGGTCTGCCACAGGTTGGATAAGTTTTTAATTTGAAGGTAATCGGCCTGATGGTATAGAAACATGAAAAACTCTGTAATCATGGCATTTACCCGGGCAGAGAAGCCACATCTTTTTATTGTCGAATTCTCAGCGTTGCTTCATCCATGTGTGAAGAGGAATTTTTTCTTTCATAGCAACGTTCCTTTCACATACGCCAAAGGGGGTAGTGAATCCAGCCCTGCTTCGGCTTTCTTTTCCATATGACAAAAACTAACTATCCATGGCTATTCCTGCTAGTGGACTGATTTTGTTTGGCAGGTATCGTTTCTTTCTTTACATTCGCACCAATGAACATTAAAAATTGAGCGCATGGAAATATACTACATTGAAGCCGATGTCCTTGAGATGATGCGGACATGCTCCGAGAACCTGTCCGCACATGTGGCAGATTGTATGAGGGAAACCGCTGTAATGAACTCGGAGAATGACTGGACGATCAGGATGTCTGCCTACTCCTTAACATCTCACCGTATTTTGCTTTCTTTTGAGTAGGTAATGAATGATTCAAAACGATGAATTCCGTTTATTCCTATCCTAAAAAATATTTTATTCCCTTCTTCTTTCTCATTAACTTATTCAATATCAAATTCTTTCTTTAATAGTTTAAAGAATACATCGTTTCTATTTGATGCAAGTTCATAAATGTCTTCAAAGGAATATAATTCTATCCTAATATCCATTTTATTTCTCGGATTGTCATCCTTAGAAAAATTGTCCTCAAAGTAATATGAATTTGCAAGGAATGGGATAGGTTTATATCCGCCACTAAAACTATTGGATGTCAACTCCTTGTCTATATCGGATTTCCTAGCAAGAATGATACCTGTATATTGTACTTGCTCCGTATTCACAGTCCAATTCAATGTTTTATGTGGATGCTTATAAAAATCGTGAGCGTATCTTTTAACCTGTGCTATCATTCCTTCTTTGGTATTTCCTGCATTATGTGCGTTTGTTGTTGATTTTAACTCAAGGATCAGAATTTGTTTTGTTTTTTCTGGGTCATCAGCCCAAATGTAAACATCTGACAAAGGTTGCCCTGACTTGGTGCTTTTAACTTTGAAATCGTTTGAGAATGTTGTGAACTTGTCATCCAGAATCCAAAGATTATGTAAATGATTGATATTTGAAGAATCACTTAAAGTTGTTCCTCTTTTAATAAAGAGTTCATGTACAGAGCTTTCTAATTCTGATTTATCATTTCCGTCTTCATCAAATTTTTGAATTAACATATGCAAACGTTTCAATACACTTTCTCGATGTTTGACATATATATGCAAACTTGAGTTTAAAAGCTTATAACATTCTTCAGAATCACTAAAAAGTTTATCTTCTTCATTTTCGAACTCTCTATCTATTTGATTCCAGAACTTTTTCTCTATCCTACTCTTCTCGTCAATAGCAGATTGTACAATATCTTTCTCATTTACTATCTTTTTATCATCGATAATATTACTATCTTCAATAAATGTCTCAAGCGAGGGGTACTTCTTTTTGAAATTCTTTAAATTACGCTTTGTCTCCTTTTGGTTGTTCTCTATAATAGAGCTAAATTCAATATCCAAGATCTCACTTATTTTCTTATTTATTTTTAATATATCATCAATTGGGATTTCTATTTTTTCGCCTTTTGTGTCGACATATTCATCGAAATATTCCGATGTTAAATACAATAAATAACCGTCATTATTATCAATTGAATAACTTAATTTCCCATTGGATAAATCCGCTTTCAAGTTCCTTGCAAAACAGGTTACCGGATTCTCTCCATGCATTTGTGTTCCTTTTTTTATCAACCATAGCATAAAAGATTTATTACCCTCTGCGAGATTGATTTCAAAGGGTTTTCTTTCTGTTTCAGATTCAATATTTCCTTTTTTTACAGTAACATCCTCTCCATTGAAAATAATATTTACTACAAGCTGTTCATTGGTTACAATGAATGGAAAAAAAGTTTCTATAAACCATTGTTTAAATGCTTTTGAGTTTGGGTATTTATAAAAAAAAGTTTTTGCTCGTCCTAATGTGTTTTGTTTGTTTAAGTATGCTGTCAGCTTGGTATAGGTATCTTTTATTTCTGGCATCTCTTCTACAAACTCATCAAAATTAAAAAGTCCATCAGATGTATTTGGATATGGAATGGTTCGCTTTTGATATGTACCATCTTTATCCTTATACACCGTTTCATATTCAGATGAGTCGGTAAAGTATACAATAGCCAATCTCCCTTGGCCCAAAGGATGGAAATTAAACTGCTCCTTTTCCAGGTTTTTTTTATCAAGTTCTTCAAAATAGAGACGATTTTTTTCTGTAAAGCCTTCACCATTATCCCTTAATTCGATTTTACATTGATTTTCATCAAAAGTAATATTTAGGTCTAGCTGAGGGATAAAATTCGTTTCTTTATTTTGCCGAATTAAAACGGCATGTATGGAATTGGAAATTATCTCTCTTAATAAAAGAAAGAATTTTTCACGGCTATTCTTATATTCTTTCTCTGCCCTGTATTGAACGTTTGATTTCTGTTCCATGATGATACTACAATTTTTTGAAGGCTATTTTAAACTCAACATATATTCTACTTGACGATAAAAGATCACTTGGCCACTTCAACCGACATCTTACGGAATTCCTTAAGCAAACTCCTTAATTCTAACGTAGCTTTACGTGCTTTCATACCTGCCACATTGTTGCCTTTGGAAACCAGCTGTTCCACATCTTTTTGAAAAACGGCAAATTTTCTCTGAATGTCAACAAGAAGTTTGTTTATATCCTTAAAAAGTGTTTATTGACCAGTGATTTTATAATCATAGTTACAAAAACAAGATTTAAATTCCAAATAATTAAATGTTCTAGTCTCTTTTTATTGAAAAGACTACGAAGGACAAATAAGGTTCAGGAGCAATTTCTCGTTTGGAACCACTTGTTGAAATCGCAATGATAAAGTTCTTAGCCTATATGGAGCACTCCAGAGATTTTATACTCATTTTTTTGATACTTATTTTGTACGGTGGAGTTTTTTTTCTTTACCTCTTTCGCATGACAATAGCCGACTATCCATGACTATTCCTGCCAGTGTGCTGGTCGTGCTTGCCTCTCATGGTTTCTTCCCTTATATTCGCACTGACATTTAAACGAGTTAGGAATATGGAAATACGCTACATCGAGGCCGGTGTCCTTGAGAGGATGCTGGCACGTGCCGAGAACCTGTCCGCACGTGTGGACAGACTGTATGAGAGAAACCGCTGTAAGGAATCCGGAGAGTGACTGGACGGTCAGGATGTCTGCCTGCGCCTTGACATTTCGCCACGTACCCTGCAAACCCTCCGCGATACCGGACGGCTGGCGTTCACCCGCCTCCAGCGGAAGTTCTATTACAAGCCCGGGGATGTGGAGAAGTTGATGGTCTACGTCGGCATCAGACGCAAGGAGAAGGAGGTGAGAGAAAGAAGGAAGAACGAAAACCTTTAAAGAGCGGAAGAGATGGAAGGCATTATCGACAAGGAGAACGAACGTGTCCGCAGGTTCTTTGCCCTGCTGGACAACATGGAGAAAAAGATGGAGCGTCTTGCCCGTGACAACCGTCCTCCCTTCAACGGGGAACGGTTCCTGACCGACAGGGAGTTTTCCGGTATGTTGAAGATCAGCCGCAGGTGCCTGCAGGATTATAGGGATCAAGGACGGATTCCCTATATCCAGCTCGGTGGGAAGATCCTATACAGGCAATCGGACATCGAGAGGCTGCTGGAGGAGAATTATCACCCTGCATTGGTATAATATCGTATTCAAGTTTAAGGATTGCCGCCGGAATTGCATTTACGATTCCGACGGCAGTTTTTATTTAGCCTGCGGCCGGAAAGGAAGCCGCAGGCTTTCTTCTTTCTATCAGCCGGTCCATGTCCGAGGATATCTTCCGGTCGGTGACCTGGGCGTAGACCTGCGTGCTGTCGATGTTCGTATGGCCCATCATCCTGGCGATGCTCTCTATCGGAATACCCGCGGTCAGTGTCAGGGTTCCGAACGAATGCCGGGCCATGTGGTAGGACAGGTTCTCTTTCATACCTAACGCCACGCCCATTCCATGTACCTCGTACCAGAGGACGTCGCGGACCGGCAGCGGGAATACCGGCCTGTCGTCATCCGTGGTGTTGTAAAGCTCCAATATCTGTCCGGCTATGGGATGCAGCGGGATGAACGCCTCCACGTCCGTTTTGGCGCGGCGGATGCGGATATACCTTCTTCCTTCCGAGGTCGTTCCGATGTGACGGGGATGGAGAGCCCTCGTATCCGCGTAGGCCAGACCGGTCAGCGAGGAGAAGATGAACGTCCTGCGTGCCAGCTCCATCATCGGGTCGGGCATCGGGGTTTCCATCATCCGCTTCAGTTCACCGCGACTGATATGCCTTAGTTTAGGTGCTTCTTTCCTCTCGTATGCCACGTCCTCTATCGGATTGGCTCTTAGTACTTCCCGGTCCACGGCGATGTAGATGAGCCGGTTGAGCCAGCACAGGCAGTGGTTCACGTGTCCATTCCTGTGTCCCAGCTCCTTCTTGAGAAAGACCTTGAACGATTCGGCGAACTCCTCGGTGATGTCCGAAAAGGCGATGTCCTTCATCCCGCGGGATTCGATGAACTGCCTGAGGTTAAGCTGCGTGGTCTTTGACTGGCGGTAGGTGGAAGTGGAGTTGATCTCCTTGGAGCGGACCCTGAGACGTTCGCGTTCCACCTCTCCGGCCTGCAGGAGGTATTCCGGCACGGAATTGGTACCGGATACGGTGGTCTTGAGCAGTTCGGCAGTGACCACTCCCTGGTTCCTCAGCAGGTTGGCGTACGCCTCTTCCAGCCGGCTGCGGAAGGCGGCAAGGCGGTTGTTCTCCCTGGCTGTTTTGATTTCTCCCTTCGTACTGTCCCAATCACCGGGCCTGCAATAGATGCCTGTCGTGACAGCCGATTTCTTCCCGTCGATGCTGATCCGGCAGAGGACGGCGGTCGTGCCGTCCGATCTGACCTTGTTACGGTTGATGTAGAATAAAAGCTTGAATGTACTGCGCATGATAATGATTGTTTAGGGATTAAAGAATAAGTTTCAAATCACGGGTTGCCTTGACGAACCTGTCCATGTCCTCGAACAGTCGTTTCGGGGTCACGCTCGCGTATATCTGGGTGGTCTTTATGTTGGAGTGTCCCAGCATTTTGCTGATGGTCTCGATCGGCACCCCCTCCTCGAGCGTGACCAGGGAGGCGAAGGAATGCCTTCCCATGTGGTAGACAAGGTCCTGGCTGAGCCCCGCCATCAGGCGCAGGGATTTCATATTTGCCCTGAGCGTATGGTAGTCCTGCGGCGGGAAGAGGGTGGCACGGGTATCGTCACGGTACTTTTCGATCAGTGCGAGGGCCTCCGGCAGCAGCTTGACGCGTCCGAGATAGTCGGTTTTCTTTCGCCGGTATTTCAGCCAAAGACAGCCATCGTCGTCCGTGAAGAGGTTCTTCCGGGTGATGCTTACCACATCGGCATAGGCCGTACCGGTGTAGCAGGCGAAGAGGAAGAGGTCCCGGGTGATGACATGTGACCTGCGTTTTTCCGGTATCTCCAGGTCGCACAGCTTCTCGAAATTCTCCCGGCTGAGCGCCCGTGGGGCGGTCTCCTTCTGCTTGGGTAGCTTGTAGTGGCAGAAATGGTATTTCTCCGAGTGCCCCTCCTTGTAGGCGATGCGGCAGACCTTTTTCAGAATGGCCAGGTAGCCGCGCAGCGTGTCCACGGCGTATTTCTTCTCCAGGAGGATGAAATCCTGGTAGTCACGGATGAACTGCTCGTTGAGCTGTCCGAAGGCAAGATCCGGGACCTTGAACCTCGTTTTGATGAATTCGGCGAGCGTGCGGTAGGTGAAGAGGTAGGTCGAGAGCGTGGTAGGCGCACGGTCCACGCCCACACGCGCTTTCATCTCCTCATTGTGCCGGTCGAGAAGTTTGAGCAGGGTCATCTGCGTGCCCGCGTTACCTTGGAACAGGTCCCTTACGGCAGCGGCATCGAAATCTCTCTTCCTTTCCATGAGGGAATTGAAGGCCGAGTGTACGGCAAGCAGCAGCCTCTCTATTTTTTCATTGGTCTCCACCGCTTCCCGGCTTTTGCCGTTCAGCCGGCTCTCACGCGCGTTCCATAGCTCGGGAGTGCAGGAAAGCTTGCAGCTGAACTGCGCCATCGTGCGGTTCAGGGTGATCCGTCCCATGATCGGGGCCTTGCCGGTCTTGTCCGGCTCGCTCTTTTTCAGGTAGAGCAGCACCTTGAATTTTTCCACTTTCATACGCTCTTTTTTAGGTTGTAAAAATACTCCTTTGAAAAGCGTCCTTTGGCATGCAAAACATTGATAAACAGTGAATACAAATCCGCTTTGTTCCTGTCGGTAAAAACTTGGTTACCTGCCGTTGTTTCCGAAACAGGCGGCTAACAGTCTGGTAACTGAAACGTCGCAATATTTTGTTTTCTTTTGCAGGTCTGTCTATTATGCAATTTTTGCAAAACGCTTAATTATAAACGTTTTACGTTTAATTCTCGTCATTCTGTTTTTTATTGCATTTCTAAATATTACTTATGTGGCTCGGCATAGCTGGGCTACTATCGCTCATCGTAAAGGAATTCCTCTTCACATCATCAGCGAAGGCATGGGACACCATTCTGAACGAACAACTGTCATCTACTTGGATTCATTGGATAACCGCTTGCTTGACAAAGCCAACGAAGAGGTGACCTCGTTATAGTCTTTTATATCGACAAAAGGTAGAAAAAATTGTTCTACGGATTCTATCCGATCTAATTTTAAAAACAATTCATGCTATAATGCAATCAATAGACTATTCTGATTCTATATAAGAGGCGGAATTGTCTATTATTGTCGCAAATATATGACTATATTCCATAAAAAACAAAACTGGAATCATTGTATATAGAAATAAAATTAAAAATAAATTCTTTTTTTATATAATTCATTCTTGCTATTATTTTGTATAACATTGATTATCATTATGTTAACTAATTGTTTTTCTATTCATATTTAATACAACTCTATTTTATATTATATACTATTGATTATAAGTAATATAAATAACACCGTTTATCCATAAATAAAATAGGTTTACAAATTTGTTTATCAAATAACTTAAATATCATCCTATAACAAACATAAAATACTTATTATCACGATAATAAATCACTACATCACATTTATTCCGCCTCTTATATAGAATCGGAACATATAGTTAATATTTACATTCTGATAAATAATGAATAAACGTGTATAAAAATAAACAGTACTACAATATGAAATTGTCTCTTTTTCTCTTTTTCATTCTCGTTCTCATTTCCGTATCACACGGACAAACAATAGCCATCAAAACAAACGCATTATACTGGGGAACAGCAACTCCCAATTTCTCCATCGAATTGGGATTAGGAAAACAGACCTCGCTAAACATCGACGGAGGATACAACCCGTTTACCTTCCGTCATAACGAAAAATGGAAGCATGTGCTGATACGATCGGAGTTCCGTTACTGGACCTGTGAGCGATTTTACGGTCACTTTTTCGGTCTTCACGTGGGATTAGTAGAATTCAATATCAGTAAAAAAAGAATACCGTTCGTCAACACACTATCTTACCGAAGATACGAGGGGCGGGGATTTACCGTCGGACTCTCGTACGGGTATGTCTGGGTTATAGGAAACCGATGGAACATTGAAGCTACCGCCGGTATCGGTTTCCTTCACACGGATTATTCCCTCTACAAATGCAACAGATGCAGTCAAAAACAAGGGGACTTCTCCGGGAACCGCATCATTCCAACGAAATTAGGACTATCGATTGTTTACATGCTAAAATAAATCCTTATGAAGAAATACATCCTCTATATTCTGTTACTCATCATTTCTTCGGCAAAAGCCCAAAAGGCCCATTTGACTCTTGAGCAATTAGAAACCAAGGTGGAAAACGGCTATATACACGTAAGTTTCACCATTTCCAAAACCCGGAATACCGTAAAAAGTTGCCATTGTCTCCGGATCTACCCCGCAATAGTAAATAAAACTAAACAGAAGAAACTTCCTTCCGTGGTCATCAAAGGCAGACAATGGCGCAAACGCAGTCTGCAAAAACGGCTTCTAGCAAAAGTTGCGGAAAAAGAGAAGCATACGTTTTTTGGCAAAGAAGAGGATATTTTACATTACAAGGCTCGAATTCCTTACAAAGAATGGATGGCTGTCTGCCAACTCCGGATTCAAACGGAAGAGGAAGGTTGTTCTAAAACTTATCCCCGGCAGGAACAAACTTATTCCATTACCTGCTCTTTCAAAACAGAAATTACCCCTTACGGTTTGGATATCCCCCCGATAATAGCTCCTGAAAGAGAACTTATGCGACGGTATACCTTTGTAAGTCCGACCGGAGAGAAACGACCCGACAAACAAAGGATCGTCATCCGTTTTAAAGTTAACGAATCAAGCATAGATCCGGAGCTAAACGATAACCGGGAAGTACTAAACGTTATCGATTCCGCTATTACCGGATTAAAACAGATCGATCGTTGCACGATCGACAACATCAGCATCGAAGGCTATGCCTCGCCGGAAGGTAATTCTCTGTATAATCAGCAATTGGCTCAAAAACGAGCCAAGGCCCTGCGTGATTACATTGCGAATAAACATCATATAGAATCAAACAATTTTACCATTTACCAACGAGGGGCAAACTACAAGGAATTGCGCCGTTTGATCGCTTCCTCTTCTTTGAAGTACAAAAACGAAATTCTAAGAATTATCGACCGCAACCCCGTGGAAAAAAGAGAACAAGCTCTCCAAAGCCTTCACGGAGGTCGTGCTTATATCGTGTTACTCGACCAATATTATCCGCAATTACGGAATGCCTGTTACATCCGCATCTTCTATAAAGCCGCTCCCGATCCGGTACTAACGGAAATCAACCGGGGCATCGAGCGGTTGAATCGAGGAGATTACACGGAAGCATTCGACCTATTACAGCAATACAAAGAAGATCCTCGAAGTTTCTTCCCGTTGGGGATCTGTCATCTTTTCAGGGGAGAGAAGGAGGAAGCATTGAAATTCCTGATGAAAGCCGAAGCTGCCGGAATCCCGGAAGCAGGAAAATACATCAGACAAATAGAGGAGCAGAATCCTTCATAACAAAACAATCATTAATAACAAAAAGAAAGATCATGAAAAAATTTCAATTCTGGACATTAGCCCTGACAACACTTCTTTTCGGGGCCTGTTCCGACGACAAAACCGCCCCTCAACCCCAACCGGAAGGGACCGCATCAATCAGCGTACGCGTATCGGGAACCCCAACCGCCAAAGCCACAGGTTCCTCCCACAATGCCCATGAAAGTATAGATATTAAAAACCTGCAGATACTTGTGTTTGCCAACGGCGTGAAGGCGGGTTACGGAAAAGCCGAGGCCGAAGGAGCTACGACTTCCGTGACGGAAGTCAAAGGCATTTTAGTCACAGCTGGACAGTCTTACAACGTCTACGCTTTCGGTAATGTCTACGCAGCCGACGGAACCACCATGCTCGACCTGTCCACAATCACGAAGGTTGACGAGCTTCCGGCAATTGAAAACATCGCCAACCAATTCTCGCACTCCACCGTGGCAGGAAAGGCAACGACAAGCTCTTTACAAGCAGGCCAAAACGCGTTGGGATACGGGGCTTCTCCGACTACAGGCACCAGCGTGGGTGACGATTTTAAAGTAAAACGCATCGTAGCCAAAGTCATGTTAACCCGATGCGAAAAGGAGACCTCTATCAACACCAACCTGACAATTAACAAAGTCTATATTCTAAACGGCAAGAACCAATCCAAGTTGACAGGAACCTCGTTAAAGGTAAACGGCTTTGAAAACTTCGTTTACGGATCGAATCCGGGAGGAACAACACCCTTTAAGAATAATACGCTCTACCCGGGCAGCTATCACTCCATTCCTAAAGATCCGACGACGATTACCCCGACAACAGCATTAGCCGACAACTGGCCCAACGGCGGCGTAAGCTCCACGGCTCCCCTCTATTACTACCTGTTCGAAAATAACGGTAACGAAGCAGCAAGCGGTGAATATTCCGTCATCACCGACCACAAGGCCTCCACGATGTTAGTCATCGAAGGAAAATGGAAAGATGACCCTTCTGTAGCCGGAGAGGGAGAAACCGTCTATTATCCCATCATCATCAATGTAAACACGGGACAAACACAGGAGTACACCATCATCCGCAACAACGTTTACGACATCCAAGTAACGATCACCCGTAAAGGAGCAAACAATCCCTGGGTTGCGGTCAATGCCTGGTTAGACGCTCAAATTACACTCGAACCTTGGAATACGCCCATTACACAAAGCGTAATATGGTAATCTTAAAAAAATATAAAGCAAACAAAACCAAAGCCGCTGTTCACTCCGGAGAACAGCAGTCTTAAACCGAGACCATGTTAAAGTCATTGATCACGAAAATAGGAGTGGCAGGTTGTATCCTATGTTCCGGTTGTATCCGGGATGATCTGAGCAACTGTCCCCCATCGGTCTTCCGGGCAAAGCTATACGTCAAGCTCGACGTTCAGGCAAAAGCAGCAGCAACCCGTCCATATCCTGTCAGAGAAGGCTTACTTTTTATTTTTGACAAGGACGGCCGACTCGTGAAACAGCAAAGAATAGCCGGAAACACCATTCAACAACAGCAACCCATCGAATTGGAATACCCCACCCGGGATTCGATTACCGTGGTGATCTGGGGAAACCAGGACGACACGAGAGAGACATTTTCCATTCCGGACGAACCCGCTCTTGCGGCTTGCCGGCTACTGCTGACACGTAACGGGGAGTATGTCAACTTTCCTTCCGACCTTTTTCACGGGATAACCCGCTTGGCTTGCGACGAACCGGACGAAGAGCGCATCCAAACCGTCACTCTTTGTCGGAGCGTGGGCAGTGTGGCCATCACCTGCTACGACATGGATCAGGGATTGGGAGAAAGCGATATCCGTTTCAGACTCAAGCACACTCCAGAAGGTCTGGACTTTCACGGTAAATCCGGGGGAGAGGCCGTGGACTACCGTTTCGATCCCCGTCCCGAAATCTTGCACGGAAAGAAAGCCTGGTATAGCGGAATACGCAATCTGCTTCCCTGTTCCATAAAACAACAAATGACCCTCGACATCCTCCGGGACGGAAAAGTCATCCACTCGGAGCCCTTACCGGCAAAAGCCGCGGCCAATCAAACCATGAACATCGTCATCTACATTGCCACCACGAGTCTTTCCGTTCATGTAGTGGTAAAACCGTGGGGAGAAGTAATTAACCAAACCATTATCTGGTAACCAGAAAAGACCATGCGAATCATTTTCTTTTATTTCGGCCTGTTTTTGATGTTTTCTTGCCAAGATTCATTCCCGGCGAGAGAGGAGGAAAACATCGCACCCGAAACCAAAAGATCGACGGTCTCCTTTTCACTCTCCAACCCGAATACGAATATCAGCGCCACCAATGTCGACAACCGGGTAAAAACCGTCCGGGTATTGATCTTCGATCCCGACGGCAGTATCAGTCGTTACAACAACTCCCTCACGAACACATCCATCCCCAACAACCAACGCTTTCCCGTATCCGGCTACTATCCCTCCGACCGGACCTCGATCACGATCGAGACGGAAACTACCCCCGGCAAGCATAATATCTACCTCGTGGCCAACGAGGACTCGGAAACGGGTCTCGCCGCCCGACTCGCAGGTGTCACGACCGAACAGCAACTGCTCGATCTAAAAATAACCTACACTACCCTCTTTACTCCAAGCGAAACCACCCCTTTTTTGATGACGGCAAACCTTTTGAATCAAGCAATCAAACCCTATAGTCGAAACGAAATCAACATCTCTCTGGTTCGTACCCTTTCCCGGGTGACGGTAAACCTGAATCAATTACCACCGGCCGTTTTCACAAACGCAACAAGCTGGTGGAGTGATCCTACAGGAATCGCAAGCTGTTACATCATAGATGCCTTCAACATCTCTTCGCCACCTGACTACTCCCTGATATCCAAAAGTAATCCTCGCATACTCGGTACAACGACTCCGGTAATACATAAAACAAGTACTACCGATAGCTGGACTTCTTATATCAATCTTATAAACACGCGTAAAATTTCAATAACCCACGACAGGAGCGCAACAACCGTTTTTTATATACCGGAAAATCTCCCGGAAAATCCTTACGATTTAAACGAAGGGTTACCGCTTCATTTTAAGGTTATTCAAAGGCAATTAACAGGTACAAATTCTTCACCATACTACACGGAGACTTCCGAATCTCATACCTACTCTACCATTTTAGAATACCAAAAAACACCCGGGGATATCATAAGTTATGCCATTCCCCGGAACTCGTCCCTGACCGTAAACGCGGAAATTCGGAATTGGACGCCCGAAAACATTTATGTTAAAACCGAGATCCGCCCCTGGAACAAAGATACGGTCACCGAAGAATTCGGACCGACGGAATACGAATGGGGGACATGGATCGACGACATAACGATAGGAACTTTGCCTGCCGCCATCGAATTACGAGAATCCGAAGCCACGCGTATCGGAATCCGCCTGAGACACCCGATCGGTCGAAGGTGGCACGTATCGCTTTCGAACGGCTACGATTTTGAATTTACACCCGAATCTGTCACCTCCGGTGAGGTTCCGCATTCAGGAACCAATCCGCCTTTCCTGAAATTTAGTGTCCGACCGACCCGGCCCTATAATTCCGGAACAGACCCGAATCATGAAACTAAAGTATACATCACAGTGGACAATAAACGAGTTCCCGGTGCAGTAATTACCATTCGACAAATACCTTAAGACATGAGCATGCTAAAAAAGATATATCTACTCCTCTCCGCCATTACGCTATTCTGGTGTTGTCACTCCCCGGTCTCCACTCCCGAACCGGAAGAGACGTACATTTATATCCGGCTCAGCACCCCGAAAGAAAAAACGGTCGCACGATCCGTTTCCGAATCTGGCGAAGACCCTTTACAGGAAAACAAAATCGACGAGATGGTTTTCTTTTTTGTCCGACAAGAAGGAGGAGAGAAAAAGATCATTGTCAAAATCACCAGAACAGGAGCGGAGGTTACAACAGCCCTGAACGGAAACGGGCTAATCACGATTCCCGTTTCTGCTTTAAGCGACTTAAACCCCACGGATAATATATGGGTATACGCTTTGGCCAATTTCGACCATACCGATATAACACCTCCGACAGAGCTATCCGTGTTGGAAAACAAATTGACCGACGAAAAGCATGCCATGAATAACGCTCCAAACACGTTATTTATCATGGAAACACATAATAACGAAGCTATCCCGTACAATATCAATCGTTACCCGTTCATCGCGTTATCTTTGAAACGAATTGCCGTTAAAATACGCCTCCGTTTCACCTTGGCTACTCCCCTTAAGGCTGACGGGACTCCCGAGGAACAATGGAAAGTCTGGAAAAACGAAAACATCGAACTGAAAAGGCAACATTTTTCCACCCGAAGCCGGGTCGTGGAGGATCCGCTCAGGCCACTTTCCACGTCCACCATCAACCATCAGGATTTGAATTCCCTCCTTCCCGGTATAACATTTTCCCCTCCTTCAGCGGAAGGCGTACTACAATCCCAAACCTCCACCATTCTTTATACGTTGGAAAATCCATGGAACGATCGCGGAGAAGAGAGCTTTATAACTCTACAACTTCCTTACATCGATCAAAACAATATACTCCAAGCGAATAACTACTATAAAATTCCCCTCTCCGACAGGGCAATAGCACGTAACAGCCTATTCGACATTCAAGTGATCGTACGGGAATTAGGTGCAAACAATCCGCAAACAGCAACTCCGTTAACCGGCAACCGGATCGAAATCAAAGAGTGGACATTCGAATCATCGGATGTAACCGTTGTAAACGATTTTATACAAGTGTCCAAAACCGAGGGCGAATTCACGGGTACCTCTTTCGATTTCAAATTAAAGACCAACCGATTTCCGGTAATAACGGCCATCGACAACAACAACGCACCCGTAACCGTTCTCATTCCTCCCTCGTACTCTTTGGCCAATGAAAACAGAATCGAAGCGACTCTCCCTTCTCTTACTTCTTTCACTCCAACACGAGGCATCACCGTGAGCATCACTTCCGGTATACTCGAGAAAAAACTCACGTTCAGACAATACCCCAACTCCTCTTTCCAGGAAGCCACACCGGGAGTTCCGGATTTTACCGTATTCGAATCACGGGTCGGGGAAGGGGATGTCGACTTGTCAATACCTGTAACCACCCATGGGGTTACCGAACCCACCGCAGGCGGGAATAAAAAAATTTCCCCCCGATTTCAAATCTATATTCACGGGCAAGAGGTGACAGGCGGAACCACTCCTCATCACCCGGATGAAATCGCCAGAAACCTCACCGTGCCGACCATAGACGGACGACCCGGGTGGCGGGTACCGACCGTCGCCGAACTACAATTAATCTACAAGGCTCTGGAAGCGGAATATACCCCGGGGACCCCAAACCGTACCGTGGCTCCTTTCACGAACCTCGTCTCCGGAGCCTCCTACTGGTCGGCCCGGCAACTGTCCACCGGTAGTTCGGAGTACACGATCGTCAATTTGACGGACAATACCACTTCCACAGGAAACTACGCCACATCAGCCCGTCTGATTTGTGTTCACGATATAACAAAATAGCCATGAACAAAAGAGATTATCTGTTTTTAATCCTGCTTTTCGTCCTGCACGGGGCTTGTTCCGATCCCTCTTTGGAACCGGAAACAAGGAAAAAGCACACAACATTAAAAGGCTTCCTATCCGTCCCTCCCTCTTTGACCGTATCGCCGACAGCCCGAACGGTCCGTAGCGACCTGAGCACGATAGACGTGCTCGTGTTCTCGGAAGACAGCATATTTTTAGAATGGAAAAAAGCCGTCAACCTATCCCCGGCGATCGGAATACCCGGCACGTATACCTATGATCTGACGCTCTCCGTCGATCCGTCGTTGACGAACGAACGTACTTTACACTATTTGATAAATGCCAATCTCTCCGCTTTTTCTGCAAGCGATTTCGCCGGACTGCACGAAGGAGAGGTTCGGGGGATGCTGATCGACCGTAAAGAATATAACATTTCCGGAGACACGGATTACACCATGTGGGGAAGTATCCATCTCCCGGACATTGCGGCTCTCACAACACTTCCTTCGATCGAAGTCATCCGGGATGCAGCCCGAATCAGTATCTCCTGGAACGGAATCTCCAATTTCGTTTGTGATGACATCAAACTTTACAACACGTTTACCGCCGGAATGATCATTCCCTCCGCCCCAGCAACGCTCACTGAACCCGCTTCGGCAACGACAGGAATATTCAACGCCCGGATTTCGGGACAAACTGCCGTCGTCCACGCCTACGAGCGAAAAAGCAATGCCTCTCCCTATCTTATACTGAAAGGGAAATACGGTAGTACCGCCGCCACTTTTTACAGAATCGCACTTGCCCAGGTTAACCCTCCCGCTTACACTCCGTTGGATATCAAGAGAAACCACCAATACGACATTCGGATCCTCGAGATCGACGGCCCGGGATACGCAACCCTGGACGAGGCCCTACGGTATCCTCCCTTCAATCATATCCGTGTAACTACCGTGGTTAACGAAGACTCGGCCATCAAAGATGTGATTACCAACGGACAATACTCCCTGGAACTGACCCGCTCCGACATTAATTTGTTAG
Organism: Sanguibacteroides justesenii; assembly: GCF_003204205.1. Lineage (NCBI taxonomy): Bacteria > Pseudomonadati > Bacteroidota > Bacteroidia > Bacteroidales > Porphyromonadaceae > Sanguibacteroides > Sanguibacteroides justesenii. The sequence goes on along the minus strand of NZ_QJPL01000007.1, from coordinate 70,517 downwards.
AACCCACGGAAACGGAAGGAAACGTAACGATTACCCGGATGGCCGTTACCCGCATAAACGGCGTTACCGGAACGATACCCACCCTCGACGACATCCGGTGTACCCTTGTCGAAGAATCTGGCACAACGACAGGCGAGGACTTTATTCTCGGAAAAACGGCCGGGGAATTTCTGCCGCTTAATCCGTCAGGCGAGTTGATTCTCCGGCTACCTCCCCTTTCCGCCGCCGGAACCCGAAAAGCCAAAATACGGGTAACCGTGGGAAACCTCTCCCGGGAAATCTCCATCCGGCAAAGCCGGTTGCTTCGCTTCGAGGTAGGCTCCGTCTTTTACGTAGGGTGGGAAAAAGATTGCAGCATCCGTATACCCGTCACTTTACCGGTAGACACGGCCAACCCGACCGGTAACATAAACATTACCCTCGCACAAACCGGAAGCGCAAGTTTTACCGCCCCGGGTACTTCCGTACAAACGGGGCAACCTGCTCAAACCGTTATTTTTGCGTTAACGACCTCTTCGGGATATTATGGAGAACATCTCAACAACACTTACAGAACCATGTACGTCAAGCTAAGCGCCGAAGGTTTCCAAGACGAGATCATAGCCATAAAACAATCCAAATATTTCGACGGGATAACCGGAAAAGGTATTATCGGTATCTACCGGGATGATAATGACGACGGCATCTACCCTGTGGTTTTAGATGACACGAAAGAACTTTGGACCGCCACGGTCACGCAAGGAGACGATTTTATCCGCATCGGGGGATACGATGCTACCGACTTGGGCACAGGAAGTATAACAGGAGAAAAGGTTGTTCGCTTTACCTATCGGCTTTTACCCAATACTACGGGCAACGACCGTTACGGAAAGATCGTGATTACCTACGGCCTCTCCAATGCCACCCACACCATTTATGTGCACCAGGGATTCCGTGATATTCAGATCGGGAGCCGTTACTGGGCTGCCCGGAACGTGAATACCCCGGGAAATTTCACACTCCGGCCGGACGTCCCAGGAGGCCTTTATCAAATGCACACGACTACTCATTACGACGCCATCACCCCGGGAATAGGGATAGATTACCCAGGCTATCAGGTTCAAGGACAGTCGACAGGGACCTGGACGATCAGTCCCGCCGGCTATACAGTTCCCGGACAAACGGCTATAGCAACCTTAAAAGGGCAAATCACAAGCGGAAACATCGGAGATCCGGTTATTCCTACGGGAGAACCCATTGCCGCCTATTTCAATAAAATATTTTACGGACGGATAAACGACCCGGAAGACCCGCTGGCGTGCTCCGGTATCCTACTAATAAAAGAAGACGTTGAAGGAGACCTAATCCAAACCTTTTTCCTGCCTTGCCCCGGCTACCGTATTAAGGCATCCGGAAGACTTACCTCCACCCACGCTCACCGGTATCCGACCTCCTCACCCAACCCCTATTACTACTCAAACGGTATGTACTGGGGAAACGGAGGAAGTGTAATCGATATTTTTCACGATCCGGCACACAACGTGGGGCTTTTGGCTCCGGGAAATGCAAATGCCTTTCTAAACGACGGCGACGATATCAACTCTTTGGCCGCACCCGTTCGTTGTATCAGAGAATAACAGAGAAAAAACTAATAACACTTCATGAATAAACGAGAATTAGCCCATCAAGTAGCCGTCCGGAGCGGCATCACGAAAACAGAAGCCGGCAGAGCCGTACAGGCCATGATCGATTGCATCATGGAAACCCTGCAATCGGGAGAGAGAATTACCCTGATGGGATTCGGTGCTTTCTTCCCGCACGAACGTCCCCCGAGAGAAGCATATAGCCCTTATAGCGGAAAGTGCATCCAATTGGATACCCGAAAAACGGTAAAATTCAAACCAACATTTCCGGTCGACAATTCAAAAAACGATAGAATTAAAGGACCAAGGGACAAGGGATTAGATGATTAAAAAAGATTGGTGTTTGTATATCGGGAAATATAATGATTGGGAGATTAAAATGAAATCACGAAATCAATAAATATCACCCGATCACGGAATCTATTAATCTCCAAATCACAATTCTTTCTTATTTACAATTAAAATAGTTATCTAACAACTGAAATGCCGCGGCAAAGGAGCTGACTTCGTTATTCCGAACCTGCCGTTCTGCCTCCTTGATTGCTTCTTTTTGGTTTTGATAGAAGCGATTACGTAACTGCTCGTTAATCGTCTCGTACATCCAGTATTTAGCTTGTTCGCTTCGATGGTGTTCGAAATAACCGTTTTGTTGGGTTTCACTACAATAATGCAAAATGTTTTCCCATATCTTATCGATACCCGTCTTCTCATAGGCGGAGCAAGTCATCACCTGAGGTTCGACGCCCGATTCGTGAGGCGGGAAAAGGTGGAGAGCATTTTGCAATTGCACCTTCGCCAATTCGGCCCGGGTGATATTATTTCCGTCGGCTTTATTGATAATGATAGAATCGGCCATCTCCATGATTCCTCGTTTGATGCCTTGCAATTCATCTCCGGCACCGGCAATTTGTACCAAAAGGAAAAAATCCACCATGGAATGTACCGCCGTTTCGCTCTGCCCCACTCCCACCGTCTCAATCAGGATGATATCAAAACCGGCAGCTTCACAAAGCAACATCGCCTCCCTTGTTTTGCGGGCCACACCTCCTAACGATCCGGCAGAAGGGGAAGGCCGGATATAAGCATGAGGATCACAGGAAAGTTCTTCCATCCGGGTTTTATCTCCTAAAATGCTCCCCTTGGAACGTTCACTGCTCGGATCGATAGCCAACACGGCAATCTTGTGTCCCTGGGCAGTTAAGAATTTACCGAAAGCCTCGATAAAGGTACTCTTCCCAGCCCCCGGAACTCCCGTGATACCGATTCGTACCGATTTCCCCGTGTTCGGCAAACAACGGTTAATCACCTCCTGAGCCACCGCCTGATGATCGACCCGGGCACTCTCGACCAAGGTAATCGCTTGACTTAAAATATTAATATCCCCTCGGAAAATACCTGATACGTAATCGTCCGTGGTCAACGTCTTTTTCTTAATCTGCTTTAGCCTTTCAAGGATAGCCGGATTCACTGGATCAGGCTGTTCAATTCCTTTATTAACAGCCAACCCCTCGTAACAAGCGTCATTTTCCGGATGTTCTATATTTTGTTGCATAACTCACTTAATTAACATTTACGCGAAGATAACCTTTTAATTGTAGATTATAAATTGCAAATTGACAATTAAAACAACGAATCGAATCCGTGATTCAAAACATCAAATTCAATCACGGAATCTCCGAATCATCAAATCTACAATTGTCAATTGTCTATCCGCAATAGAAATAACGATTGACCAATTCCATGATTTTCTCGGAATGCTCTCCTATGTCCCGACGCAATGTCCGGTCATTATATTTTCTCAGCATTTCGATGGTTCCATCGATCAAACGAGGAGCAAACACGCCATATTCCTCAAATACAGCCCGTTGTTTCTGCAAGAAATCAGCAGACTCGACACAAGAGGTCGGTAATTGACTCAACCGGGCGACAACGCCTTTATTCGTTTCATCGAATATATTTACATCCACATAGCGTTCTTTTGCATAATCCAATCCGTTCTCCATCTCAAAACCATGACGGGCCGCCACGGCCAAACCGGCCAACAGCAGATATATATCTGCCGAGCCGTCCGGACAACGAAACTCCACCGTCTGTTTCACGCTATGATCCACATGGGACACCTTTTCCAAAGGATTAGCATCCTTTACCATTTCATTCGCTCCGGTTGTCCACCCCAAAGGCACACGAACCAGTACCGAGCGATTCCGGTCCCCCCAACAAACAGTAGTCGGGGCTTCCTGATGGGGCACCAACCGAAAATAAGAGGTCGGATTCCTATTTCCGAATGCCGTCAAAGAAGGAGCTAAATCCAAGTAACCGGCAATGGCTTTTAAAGCATTATCGGTCAACACCCCGTCTTGAATCATCTGATTTTTTCCCTCCTTCATCAAACGGGTATGAATATGCAATCCGCTCCCTGCCTTACCGACCGTAATCTTAGGGGCAAATGTCAAGTCCACCCTATATTGATAAGCCAATGTCCTCAATATCCATTTGGCAATCATCAATTGATCCGCGGCATCCTCCAAAGTCGTCGGCAGAAACTCTATTTCGTTCTGTTCATACATCAAATCATCTTTCGTGAAATTTCCTACCTCCGAGTGACCATATTTAATCAAACCTCCGGTTTCGGCGATATATTTCATCGCCAACACCCGCAGCTCCTGCCCTTTATTGAAAGGGGTCGATTCGTGATATCCTTTCTGATCCGAAGCCCCAAAAAGCTCTTCTTTATTACTCACTACATAATATTCCAATTCTCCCATCACCTCGAACTCCATTCCCGTAACCTCCTTAAGGGCTTCATGCGCCTTTCTCAAGGTATATTCCGGCGACATCTCCAACGGTTTTCCGTCTTTCGCGTAGAAGCTGCAAAGAATATCAATAGCAGGGACCTCACTAAACGGGTTATAAAAAGCGGTTCTATAACGAGGAACCACGTACAGATCGCTCGCTCCAGCTTCTATATAAGGGAAAAGACTGGAACCGTCCACCCGTTCACCACAGCTCAAAATACCATCCAAATGTTCCAGACTGTTTATTATAAAATTCAATGTTTTTAAACGGCCATCAGCTCCCGGATACCTTAAATTAAGCATTTTAATATCATTCTCTATGATATAACGAATAATATCGGCCTTTGTAAACTCTTTGGGAATTTTTCCTAAAAATCGCACTAACGGATCGGGGTTCAAAGCAAATGCTGGAATCATAACGCTGCTATTTAGTGAATATTTATAAACTTTCCCCGTAAAAATAAAAAAAAGTTACCACAATCGGTCACAACAGGTCAAAATATTACTCTAAAAAGCTCGAACTCACTCCGACAAACATAAAAATCAAGCACCGAAATAAGGGATACCAGCCAATAACCGGAACACTCTGCTTTCCGTCATTTCACCACAATAAAGCTCACACCCGTTCGTGATGGCCACAAAGCGAGCCCCAACGGAAAGATTATAACGAAAAGCCTGATCGAAAACCACTTGTGAAAGAGATACAGTCGGTGCCTTACACTCCACGATCAAATAGGGCTCTCCTTGCCGATCATAACAAACGATATCAAATCGTTGTTTTAATCCGCAAACCGCCACCTCTTTTTCCACGGCGATCAATCGTACAGGAAATTCCCGGTAAGCCACCAGAAAATGAATGAAGTGCTGCCTCACCCACTCCTCAGGAGTCAAAACGACATACCGTTTGCGAACGATATCAAAAATCAGCATCTGACCTTGCTGTTTTTTCACCTTATAATCGAATGCAGGCAGGCACAGTTCTTTCATCGGATAATATTATGACAAATCACGCAAATTTACTTTTTTATCTTTAAAAAACTACTATCTCCATAACTGAGAAAACGGAAATCATGTTCCAAGGCATACCGATATATTTTTTTCCAATCTTCCCCGATGGCCGCAGCGACCAAAAGCAATAACGTACTCTGCGGCTGATGGAAATTAGTAAACATGGCGGAAATCACCCTGAACCGGTAACCGGGCACAATGATGATTGTTGTCTGCGCCTTTAACATTTCAGCATCCCGTTCTTTATACCATTGCAACAAAGAGGCCATAGCCTCCCGCAAAGAGTAATGCCGGGGTAAAGTATAAGCTTCCCACTGTTCCAACAAATTAAAATCGTTATCACCTTCCAATCGCTTTACACCCATCCAGTACAAACTTTCCAATGAACGGACAGAAGTTGTCCCGACAGCAATAATATGATCCGGACACTCGTAAAGATGCTCTACCAATTCCCGTTGTACGACAATGTGTTCCGTATGCATGGCGTGCTCCCCGATGGTCTCGCTTTTCACGGGCTTAAAGGTTCCGGCTCCCACATGAAGCGTCAATTCCCCCATCATTGTTCCTTTTGCCCGTAATCGATCCAGCACAGATAGGCTAAAATGCAATCCCGCCGTCGGTGCCGCGACGGAACCTTCGTTTTTAGAATAGACGGTCTGGTAACGAATCTTATCGTCCTCTTCCGAATCCCGGTTCAAATAGGGAGGAATGGGAATTTTACCGCAATGTTCCAATACCTCGCTGAAACTAATCGGACTATCCCAATCGAAACGAACAATCATATCATTTCCCTCCTGCTTCATTCGGGTCGCTCTCAATTGTCCCTCGATTCCTTCCCAATGGTAAGGACATACGATGGTTCCTTCCTTCCATTTCTTCAGATTCCCGACCATACACTTCCATTCACAACTCTTCACAGCCGCAAAGTTCCGGACATAATCAGCCGGCAAGTAAGGTTCTAAACAAAATACCTCGATGGCGGCACCGGTTACTTTCTGAAACAGGATACGGGCATAAATAACTTTAGTATTGTTAAAGATCAGAGTCTGTCCGGCATTCAGCATATCAGGCACCTCATAAAAGCGACGTTCACGGATTTTCCCCCCCTCGTATATCAACAATTTAGAGGCATCCCTATTCTCCAATGGAAATTTGGCAATCCGTTCGTCAGGCAGATCATACGTATATTCTTCTATGCGAATACCCTTTAACTCTTCTAACATACTTTCAAATTTTCAGACGAAAATTTTCTTCGTCCATAATATTGTTTTAATTTTGAAGGGACAAAGATAATCTGAAAATCCGAGAATGTGAAAACAAAAAAAGATATCGTTGAAGACTGGTTACCCCGTTACACGGGACGTCCTTTAGAAGAGTTTTCGAAACACATCATACTGACTAATTTCGATTATTATTTGGAACTTTTTTCAGAAAAATTTCAAACACCAATCGTCGGTATAGACAAAAACATGCCTAATGTTTCCAGCAATGGAATCACCATGATCAACTTCGGAATGGGAAGCGCTAATGCCGCGACCATTCTGGATTTATTGTCCGCCATAGAACCGGAGGCGGTTCTTTTCTTGGGAAAATGCGGCGGCCTCAAGACCAAGCACCTCGTGGGGGACTATATTTTGCCGATCGCCGCCATCAAAGGAGAGGGTACTTCCAACGACTACCTGCCGAGAGAAGTCCCCTCCCTTCCGGCCTTTAGTATACAAAAAGCCTGCTCGAAAGCGATCACCAAAAACCAAAGAAGCTATTACACGGGAGTCGTATACACGACCAACCGGCGGGTATGGGAGTTCGACGACCGTTTTAAAGAGTATTTGATTACCACTCGTGCCTTAGCCATCGATATGGAAACGGCAACTATTTTTACCGTGGGTTTTGCAAACCGGATACCCACGGGAGCTCTTCTTTTGATCTCAGACCGCCCCATGATTTCAGACGGTATCAAAACAACGGCCTCAGACAAGATGGTAACTCAGAATTTCGTTCGGCAACATCTCGATATCGGTCTTGAAACGATGAATGATATCAAAGATAAAAATTATTCCATGAGGCATCTCATATTTTAAATTAATATCGTATTTTCGTTGCAAAAATAAGGATTATGGGGAGGTTTTTCATTTATATATTGACAGGAATCATCTTGATCTGCTCTTGTGATAACAAAGAGAGAAAGCAAACGGATGAAAACACGATTTCAAATTCAATCACCACTCTACACACGGACTCGGTTCAAGGCACGGATACTCTTGCCAAAGTTCAAATAGAAGATCCACACTTCAATTTCGGAGAGATTCAGAAAGGAGAAATTGTCACGCACACTTTTAAGATTAAAAACACGGGTACGAAGAATCTGCTCATCACCCATACGGAAAGCAGTTGCGGATGTACCATTCCTAAATACGATAAGAAACCTATTCCCCCGGGCGGAGAAGGAAAAATCGAGGTCGAATTCAACTCTTCCGGTCGAATGGGCAAACAATACAAAGTTATTCATATCTTTGCAAACATTCCGGAAAAAAGTTTTACTTTAAAAATAACGGCAAATATTAAAAATTAATACAAAACAGTAAACTATGAACACAATTTTCATGTTAACATTACAAGCGCAAGCGGCTCAAGGCGGTGGTATTATGTCATTCTTACCTTTAATCCTGATTGTTATCGTTTTTTGGTTCTTTATGATCAGACCGCAAATGAAGAGACAAAAAGAACTCAAAAAATATAGAGAATCTTTACAAAAAGGAGATAAAGTAATGACTACGGGGGGTATTTTCGGTAAGATTGTTGAGATCAACGATTTTACGGTTATCATCGAGGTTGAAAGCCAGGCAAGATTAAAAGTAAGCAAAGAAGCCATTGTTAAGGACATGACGGATGTTCCGGCCAAATAAAAACAATACTTTTGCAGATTTCAGATTAAGTGATCAGGTGATTTCCGAATCACTTAATCTTTGAATTACTTAACCTCTGAATATGCGTGATTTATCCGGTAGAATCGGTCATTTGTTTAAAGAACGGAAGCGTTTGCATTTAAAACGCAATATCATTACTTATGGTATATGTCTCATCGTTGCAACAGTTTTGTGGTTTTTAAACACGCTAAACAAAGAGTACGCGACACAAATCACATACCCCGTAAGATATACGGATTTACCCAAGGGTAAATTACTTGTTTCCGAACTGCCTCAAGAGATGACGTTAGAAATCAGGGCTCACGGGTTTGCCCTGTTACGCTATAAAATAGGAACCTCTTTCCTACCTATCGTTTTCAACGTGAACAGTTACAGCAACGGCATACTCGACAAGAAAGACATGCTGGATTATACCCTGAATACGATAGACATCAAGGACAGAATCGCCGCTCAACTAAACTCGGATATCAAACTATTGAACATCACTCCGGAGACCATACATTTCCAATTTTCAAGATTCGAAAGTAAGGTCGTCCCCGTACAACCTCGTGTCGAGTATACACTGAAAAAACAGTACATGCTAAAAAATCCTATATCCGTGACACCCGATAAATTAACAATTAGCGGCCCGGCTTCCGTTATCGATACGATTCAGTCCGTATGCACCCTTCCCGTCCGACTTAAAGATTTATCCAAAGATATTACGAAAAATGTCTCATTCGAAGAGATCCACGGTGTTCAGATAGATGACAATAATGCTAAAATTCTGATCGAAGTGGAACGTTTCACCGAGTCTAAAAAAAATGTGACATTAACCGTAAAGAATTTACCCGATTCTTTACAAATGCGATTATTTCCCAGCGCCATAGACGTCACGTTCGACGTGGGGCTTAGCCGATACGATCAAGTCACGGATACGAGTTTCAGGTTCAGTGTGGATTATAAGCAGATCACTAAAAACACGACGGCCTTAAACGTAACACTCGGGAAATATCCTCCCTATATTCAGAACCTCTCATTCTCGCCCGAACAGGTAGAATTTCTTATTGAAAAAAAATCAAATAAACGGTGATGATAAAAATCGGTCTGACAGGAGGGATCGGCAGCGGCAAAACAACCGTATCCCGCATCTTCCAAGCTCTTGGTTATCCAGTATACATCAGCGATACAAGAGCCTCATGGTTAATCAATCACCGCCATGAAATAAAAAGAGACTTGATCGCACTCTTCGGAGAATCTGTTTATCTGCCGACGGGAGAATTAGATAAAAAAAAATTCGCTTCCCTCATATTCAATGACAAAAAGAGGATCGATCAAGTCAATAAAATCGTCCATCCGGTTGTGACGGAAGATTTTTTAGAATGGAGTGAATCCCAGAACACACCTTTTCTTTTTTTTGAATCGGCTATCCTTTTCGAAGCCGGATTAACTCCGCTTTTCGATCACATAATCACCGTCACCGCAGATCGGGAGACCCGTATCTTACGGGCAATGAAGCGGGATGCGGTCAGCCGGGAAAAAATAATAGAACGTATCAACAATCAACTACCCGATAGGGAGAAATGCCTACAATCCGACTTTGTTATCCATAATAACGATTCAGACTATCTTCTGGAGCAAATCATCGAAATCGTAAAAAAACTAAAAGCTTAAAATACCAGTCCCATTGTCCGGGAATCTTTATATTTTTGCAAGAAAAATACAATAGGTCGAAAGTTTCCTTAGAGAGAGACTTCATACAATATACGATATTATGGGAAAATACGGAAAATGGATAGGAGCGGGATTAGGATTCGCCATGGGCGGTCCTATCGGAGCGTTATTCGGTTTCTTTATCGGGTCGGCTTTTGATTCTCCGGCCGTCATCCAAACGACACAAGAAGGTCCTACCACCTCCGGAAGAGGAGATTTCTTATGTAGTTTGGTCGTATTGGCTACCGCATTAATGAAAGCCGATGAAAAAATCACACGTAACGAATTGGATTACGTGAAAACTTTCTTCAGAGAAAATTTCGGACCGGAAGGAGAACGGGAAGCTTTGGCCATGATCAAAGAGATTATGCATAAAGAGATCAGAATCGAACCCGTATGTATCCAGATTCGACAAAACATGAATATACACGCCCGGATTCAATTACTCTATTTTCTTTTCGGATTGGCCAAGGCCGATGGAAACGTATGTAACCGGGAAATCGGGTTATTGGATCGAATCGCCGATCTGTTGGGAGTAGATCCCACCACCTACCGATCCATCAAATCCATGTATTATGACGATTTAAATTCAGCATATAGCATTTTAGGGGTCGATTCGTCTGCTGACAATGAAACGATTAAAAAAGCTTACCGGAAAATGGCTATGGAAAATCATCCGGATAAGGTAAGTTATTTGGGAGAAGACGTACGCAAGGCTGCAGAAAAAAAATTCACGGCCATCAACCAAGCGTATGAAAAAATAAAAAAACAACGAGGTTTATAAAACCACGCGAATATCATCCCTGATTATTATTTCGCCCTTTGCCTTTCGATTATATTTTGTTTTTACTTTTACTTTTAAACATTGATTCGTATTTTTGCAGTCTCATTTATAACACATCAAAAAAACAAAGTATGTTAAAAGAGATTTTATCCATATCAGGTCAACCGGGTTTATACAAATTGATCAACAACACCCCCAAGGCCCTTATTGTCGAATCGTTAATTGACGGTAAACGCTTTCCAGCTTATTCCAATGCCAAAATCATTGCTTTGGAGGATATTTCCATATACACTGAAGGTGAGGATATGCCGCTGAAAGAAGTATTCAAGCGCATTTACGAAAAAGAAAACGGAGGTCAGACCATCAGTCATAAAGAGTCTTCCGCCAAAATCACCGATTATATCGAATCCATCATTCCGGAATACGACAAAGATCGGGTATACGTTTCCGACATGAAAAAGATGTTACAATGGTACAATCTCTTGTTGGAAAAAAAGATCTTGCTATTTGACGAAGAGAAACAAGAAGAGAGTAAGTAATTCCTCTCAAAAAGATGTTTAAAAAGAATTCACTAATCCACTTTTTAAACATCTTTTCTACATAAAGTTTCAGCCAAAACTATGGGCAACTCTTATTTCCAGTTCAAACAGTTTATCGTCCGTCAGGAAAAGTGTGCCATGAAAGTGGGTACGGATGGAGTTTTACTCGGAGCGTGGGCTGACATCCGAGATAAAAAACACATTCTCGATATCGGAACCGGAAGCGGATTAATCGCTCTTATGGCAGCTCAACGTAATCCGAAAACAAAAATCCATGCTATCGAAATCGATCCGGAGGCTTATTCTCAGGCAAAAGAAAATATCACCAGCAGTCCTTGGGCTGACCGTATAGAGCTTTTTTTAGGAGCGATCCAACAATTTTCTCCTGAAAACAGCTACGACGCCATTCTATGCAATCCTCCGTTTTTTATTCGCTCCACACCGCCCCCTTTGCCGGAACGAACTTTGGCAAGGCATTGCACAACCTTGTCTCACGAAGATCTTTTCATTGCGGTACAAAAACTTTTACTCCCGGGAGGTTCCTTTCATGTCATTCTCCCGGTAACGGAAGCAGAGAGTTTTATAGGGCACATTAAAACACAAAAATGGTTTATTAACAAATTAACGAAGGTTTTACCTAATCCAGGTAAAGCCCCCAAACGTTTGCTTATGCAGATTTCCGACCGGGAAACCATTTACCAAGAAGACGTGTTAATTATTGAGACAGAAAGACATGTATACCATGAAAGTTACAAGAATCTGACCATGGATTTTTACCTGAACAGCTAATTATTTCATTTTAAATTATTTCACCTCTTCCCTCAGATTTAAATCTCTATACAGAAAAGATTAACGAAGTGTTAACTATCCGATCCCTACCTTCATTTTATCTTTGCAATGTAGAAACAGACAAAAAGACACAGTTTTTTTTCATAAGTTTGTATGTTTAGGTTAGTAGTTAGTAATTAAAAATAAGAGATCGCCCCATCGATCTCTTATTTTTTTATTACTTTTAACCTCAGAAAGGAGAAACATACAACTCAAACGGAAATAACCATGCAAACGAAAGTTTCACTCGGAATCGATATAGGAGGTACCAATACGGTTTTCGGTATTATTGATCAAGCGGGTAAATGTTACGCGGAAGGAACGTTAGCCACTCGCTCTTACAATAATATCCAAAACTTCATAACGGAATTGCATGCCAAGATCTTCTCTGAATTGAAATCACTGGATATTACTCCCATCGGAGTCGGCATCGGAGCCCCGAATGGCAACTACTACAACGGAACCATCGAACACGCTGCAAATCTATACTGGAAAGGTATTATTCCGATCGTGGAACTCATCGAGAAGCAGTTCAAATTACCTGCTGTAGTGACCAACGATGCCAAGGCTGCCGCCATTGGAGAGATGATCTATGGCGGGGCAAAAGGAATGAAAAATTTCGTGGTGGTCACCTTGGGAACGGGACTCGGAAGCGGAATCGTAATAAACGGCCAATTGGTATATGGAAATGACGGCTTAGCGGGAGAATTAGGACATACGATTGTACATCCCCGCGGAAGAGCATGTAATTGCGGCAGGAGAGGATGCCTGGAAACATACGTATCAGCTACCGGAATAAAACGTACAGCTTGTGAATTACTCGCCACGGAAAACATCGAAAGCCAATTACGAGATATCCCCTTCCACCAATTAACAGCCAAGAAAGTATACGAAGCAGCGGAAAAAGGGGATCCTATTGCCTTAGAAGCATTCCAACATACCGGAGAAGAATTGGGTAGCGCATTAGCCAACTTAGTAGCCATTACCAGCCCGGAAGCCATATTTCTCCAAGGAGGAGTTGCCAACGCGGGAGAATGGTTATTCAAAACCACTCAAGAACAAATGGAGAAAAATTTACTTCACGTTTACAAACAAAAGGTTAAAATCCTACGTTCCTCTTTACCGGTAAATGCTGCCATATTCGGAGCCTCTGCCTTGGCATGGAATGAATTAGGTTAGTTTTATCCATATCGTAAAACCGAAACTATGAAAACAAGTCTTCTATTGCTCTCTTTCCTATACTTACTAATCAGTACCAGCTGTACCAGAGAGCGCGAAATGCCCATAACCGATCTCGTTAACCCTTTTATCGGCACAAACGGACAAGGAGGTTGTTTTCCCGGCGCAGCCTACCCTTTCGGAATGATACAACTCGGTCCGAACACCGTCAATACTTCCGGAGAACAAGGATACACGTATAAGGATTCCGTTATATCCGCGTTTTCTTTTATTCATCCGGGAAACCTGACAATGGAAAAACACCCCGGTATAAAGATCCTCCCCACGGTCCAAAAGCCACATTCGGGAGAAAATGCCATGCATTTCATTCGCTCCTGTTATGCAGGTTTCTCTCATCGGGACGAACAGGCAGAACCCGGCTATTATAGTGTCACGTTTAAAAACGGGATTAAAACGGAATCTTCCGTTACGGAACGGTGCGGTATACAATATTACCAGTTTCCCACGGCTGCCAATTACGGATTGGTGTTGGACATGATAACACCCCATGAAGAAGAAGGCTCGCAAGAAACATCCATTAAGAAAGTAGATAACAGAAGTATTCAAGGATACCGGAAATACATAAAGGACAACCAGACCAGGCGCATCTACTTTTTCATTCAATTTTCACAAGATGTAAACGTGTGGGCCGGCAACGATTCGCTACGGCCTCTTGCCAACGGGAAAAGGATTACCCTCCCCCAAAGTTACGCCTGGATAGACTTCGGACAAATCACCAACAAAATCATCGCCAAAATCAGTATCTCTTCCGCCAATAGCGACGGGGCTATTGCAAATTTGAATAAAGAAATACCCCACTGGAGTTTCGATAAAGTAAAGAGAGACGCCAAACAACAATGGAGAAGAACGCTTTCCAGAATAAGAATAAAAACGGATAGTTCCGAAACAGCCAAAATATTTTATACAGCTTTATATCACGCTTATTTAACCCCATCCGTCTACTCTGACGCACACGGAAATTACACGGGAGTAGACGGAGAAGTACACTCCGTAGGGAAAGGGATTCAATATAAATTAGCTCCGTTACAATACACTTGCTGGACTCAATACCCGCTATTAACCATTACCCAGCGGGAAAAGGCAAACGAAATCATTCGATCTTTACTGATCCATTACGATCAAACCGGCATTCTTCCCCGCGGGATCATCCCGCAACGAGCTATCGGCAATCCGGCCATATCCGTTATCACGGGAAGCTACCTGAAGGGAATCCGCAATTTCGACATAGAAAAAGCCTACGAAGCCATCAAAGCCACGTTAACCAATCCGTCACCGGAAATCAACGCGTTACGTCGGTACCACTTTATTCCCGGCGAGTTGACGGAACATTCCGTTTTGAAAAGTCTGACCCACGCCTATGACAACTGGTGTGCCGCACAAATGGCAAAAGCATTAAACAAAGAGGACGATTACCTCTTTTTTATACAATCCTCCCGAAATTACGAACAACTATTCGACACGGCAACGGGGTGGGTTGAAGAAAAAGACAAACAGTGCCGGTTCAAACAAACCGACGACTCTCGGAAAAACACGTGGTTTATTCCTCACGAAATCGAACGGCTCATTAATATTCAAGGAGGAAAACAGTTTTTTATCTCCAGGTTAGACAGTCTATATGCCTCAATAGACAGTACTCTATATTACGAACAGGCTTACGGTCCGTTACAGCACACACCCTATCTGTTCAGTTATGCCGGAGTTCCGACAAAGACACAATACCACGTCAGCCAAATCAGAAAACTTTACTCCGATACTCCAGAAGGACTGCCGGGAAACGACAATTACGGCCAATTATCTACCTGGTATGTTTTCTCAGCCATCGGCTTTTATCCGGTAAATCCCTGTGACGGCAAATATCGATTAGGAACACCTTTATTCAAAAAGGTTATTTTAAAACTGGGCCAAGACAGACGTTTTATTATCAAGGCCAATAAAGAAAACGATCAATACATATATGTAAAAAAGATATTATTGAACGGAGATCCTTTAAAACGTCCATGGATCACACACGAAGAAATCCTTCGCGGAGGTGAATTGGAATTCATACTGACGGATCAACCTACCACAAACTTATAAACACAAAGATTTATCATGAAACGCATTGGCGTCATATTGGCCGGAGGTTCCGGATTAAGACTGGGGAATGATATTCCGAAACAATTTTTAGAAATCGCCGGAAAGAGCGTATTGGCACACACGCTTTCCGTCTTTCAAACACATCCCGATATAGACGAAATCATCATCGTTATTCACAAAGATTTTATCACGCAAGCCCAGCATATCGTAGATGCGGAAAAGATTCACAAGGTAAAAAAAATCGTACCGGGCGGCAGGGAACGCTATCACTCCACTCTGGCAGCCTTAAGTTCCTATACCGACGAAAACGTGCTCTTTATCATTCATGACGCCGTTCGCTTGTTAGTCTCTCATTCCATCATTCATCGTATTGTCGAAAACCTCAATACCCATGAAGCGTGTACTACGGCCATACCGGCAACTGACACCATCATACAGAGCGATTCGACCGGTCGGTTTATCGCTGCCATACCCCGACGTCAGACTTTGTTCCACGTCCAAACTCCCCAAGGATTTCATTCAACCATTCTAAAAAAAGCATACCAATTGGCACAAAACGATCCCCAATTCACCTGTACCGACGATTGCAGCGTGATACGTCGCTATTTTCCCGACGTGCCGATTAAGATAGTGGAAGGAGAACCTTCCAACATCAAGCTAACCTATAAAGAAGATATCCCGGTAATAGAAAAACTTCTTTTGACGAGAAATAACCCAGATCGCAAGGATTCTATCGATTTTTAGATACCTTTGTGTGTTGTATTGTGTATAATTGAACTTTTTAAATGAGAATAGTAATTATCTTATTAGGGATATTTTTACTTCCGGGTGTCACGTGTGCTCAAAAAAGAAGTATGGAATATAAGACCTCCCTTACCGGTTTTATCTCGTCGAAAAACGAATTACCTTTCTGGATGATCTCCAACCGTCACGGTCTTATTCCCAACGGCAAAGGCGGCTTGTTGGAAGCCGGCATTTTCTCGGATTTCAACCATAAACATAAAATACAATTCGCTTATGGTTTTTCCGGGGCTGTCTATCTCTCCCAGGCAGAAAATAACCTATTGGTCGACCAACTTTACGTTAGTGCCAAATGGAAAAAATTTCGGTTGGATTTAGGAATGATGCACCCGGAAGAAGAGTACAACGGAACTTCCTCCACCAACGGCAATTTCGTCCGTTCCGGCAATTCCAGAACCATGCCGGGTTACAACCTTAGCAGCGACTACCTCTCCATCGGGGATTTTTTTGCCTTTAAATTCAATTGGGCCGATTATCAGATGATCGATGACCGCTATGTAAAAGATACCCGTTTGCACAACAAGTCCCTATTTGTAAAATTCACGATTCACCGACGGATCGAACTTATCATGGGTCTGGAACATTGGGCTCAATGGGGAGGAAAATCTCCGGTATACGGGAAACAACCCTCTTCGTTCAAAGATTATTTGCGAATCGTCGCCGCCAAGGAAGGAGGCTCGGATGCCAGCCAAAGCGATATGATCAACGCTTTGGGAAATCACCTGGGAAGAGAACATTTACGCATCAATTACATAGGAGACAATTACACCCTGACGTTTTATCACGACATCCCGTTTGAAGACGGATCGGGCACCGATTTTCGTTCTTTTCCGGACGGAACTTATAATTTCTATTACGGAGCCAAAAATAAAGAGCAATGGATCAGCGATATTACGTATGAATTCTATTACACCAAATACCAATCCGGTTCCCGTCACGACCGGCCAGCGACACCAGAAGAGATGGAACATCAAGATCCGAACAGCCCCACGTACGGTAAAAAAATATTAGGAGGCTGTGACAATTATTTCAATAACGGCGAGTACCGGAGCGGTTGGACCCTGTATCAACGCACCATCGGTTCCCCCTTTATGTTATCCGACATGGAAAAAGGAGGTTCAGGCATATACAATAACCGGATTATAGCTCACTATATAGGAATAAAAGGAAAGGCTTTCCGGGAAGTTCCTTACAAGGCTATGCTATCCTATTCCATCAACTACGGAACTTATTCAAAAAAATTCGAGGGTTCTCACCGTCAATTCTCTTTCGGATTGGAAGCCAGATTGCCCTTACGGCACTTGCCCGTAAATATCGACACGGGTATATACGGAGATTTTGGAAAAGTATTCAAAAATAACATCGGGCTTACCGTTAGAATAAGCAGAAAAGGATTTATTAAGTAATACCGGATTTCGAAGCCAAAAATTTATCGAGCATAGGCCGTAATCTCGCCCACACCTCCTTGACGGTAATCCGCTCGAAACGTTCTCTGTCCGTCAGGCTCTGCCATTCATCCGGAAGAATTACATCCCGGGGACTAATTCCCTGGTAACGTTCACTCGGATTAGGCAACCATTTAGTCTTATCCACCCAAGGCGGATAAATAGCAAAGCCAGGAATGTTCAAGGCCTGAGCGATATGCCGAGGTCCGCCCTCATTACCAAAAAAGAAGTCTGCCTGCAAACACATGGCACCCAACTTTCTTATGGAATCGGCTTCAATATGAATAAAAAGGTGTTCGTCTTCTCCCATCTCCCGAAAGAGCCGAAAAGCAGCCTCCTTTTCCCGCTCGTTGTAATTGAATATCAATTGGGCGTCATAAGTTTCAATGATCAGTCTCAACACTTTCTTCATTCTCTCCATACTCCATGCTTTTCCTTTTACCCGGGTAAAAGGAGTACAGACAATTACCGGCTTGGAAAAATCAATTCCTTCCCGCTCCATAAAAGAATGAAAATCCCGGTTCTCTTCCGAAGTAATGCATAGTCGAAAATCGGACACGTATTCCAACGGTTTTAACCGTTCCAACGGCTTCAGCAATAACAAATTTCGCGAGACCTCATCTAAAGTATCGTCTTTTTGATTGGCGATCCGGTAATTATGACCGATGAAAGAATAACTCTTCCGAGTCCCGATACGGTATTTTGTTTTAAAAGAAAACCAGGAGAAACACAAAGAAGTAAAAGTGGCACGGGTATCTATAATCGCATCGTACTTCTCTTTCCGCATCAATCGCCAAACACGTTTCAAATAACTCCCGACACTATCCTTCGCCGGAAAAGAGATCACTTTATCAATATCGGGATGATATTCGAATAAGGTATTTATCGGATCATGCAAGAGATAATGCACCTCCGCCTCCGGAAAGTTTTTACGAATAGTACTGCAAAGCACGGTTGACAATACGGCATCTCCAATCCGACGAAAACGAATAATTAAAACCTTTTTAATCATCCACCTCCATCTTTTTATACAATACGGGATTCAGCATCGGATCATTATACATCTTCATCTGCCTGTAAACCTTCATATATTTTTTACCCGATTCGATATCCGCCAATAATTGGTCAATCGCCACAATCAAATCCTGACGCTGGCACTTTAACACATCCAATTTAAACCTACATCTCTCTACATGGACAGGAATTACATCTCTTCTCTCCACTTCCTGTTCCATGTGATAAATTTTAAGAGCCAAAATCGAGAGACGATCCAATGCCCACGCGGGACTTTCCGTATTCAACACAGCATCCGGTCCGGTCTTTACGTCTTTATATTTCGCTAAAAACCAATCATCGATTTTTTCAACAATATCCGTACGAATCTGATTCAACACATCTATCCGACGTTTTATTCTCAACGCTTCCTCCGGAACAATATCCGGATCCCGAATAATATCTTCCAGATGCCATTGTATCGCATCCGTCCAATTTTTTACATACAAATGATAAGCAATATTCTTTTCATCGTACGGGTTGACTACTTTCGCCTCAACCTCACCTACAAGATGATAAGCATGTGTTGCATCATCAAAAATCCTATAACTCCATTCTGTAAACGACATCTACACTACGAATCTGACAGATTATACATTAGATAACAAAATTATAATTTCATTCCATAATACGGGCACACATGAATGTTAACATTTATTATTTATGTCAAATACACCCCCGTTTCGGTTACGCATTCTCTATGTCGAAAGAGAGCGGTTATTTTGGCGTATTAAATTATTTCATGTAGTTTTGCATATCATTAATAAACGCTTTTTTCATTTTAAAGCAACTATTTATTTGAATGTTTTGGAAACCATATAAAATAACCATGGAAAATAAGATAACTTACCTCGACCGCAATGAATACAACTACGGTCCTGCACCTGAAATCGGAGAAGTACTAAAGAATTTCGATCCCAATAAATTATGTTTTTACACCCGTATTTACGATGAAGGGAAAAAAAGTATATTATCGGATTATATCTCCACACTCTACGGTGTTCCCGAGAAACAAGTCATTTTAGGATACGGCGGAGAAGACATTTTAAAACAAGTGGTACATTGTTTTTTAGCAGGAGGTCCCAAAACTAAAACATTACTCATACCCAAATTTTCCTGGTGGTATTATAAGTCTATTGCTGAAGAAGTAAACGGACGTACCATTTTCTATCCTCTATACGAGGAGGGCGATACCTTCAAATACGATATCGAAGGAATGCAAAAAATCACCGAACAGGAAAAACCGGAAATGATCTTAATTGCATCCCCGAATAATCCGACTGGGAACTCCCTATCGGAAAGCGAGTTGGATAGAATACTATCTTTTATCGATAAGGATACGGTCGTTGTTATCGACGAAGCTTACGCTTCATTCGCTAATAAAGATACCAGTTACATCAAACCTTTAATAGAAAAATACCCCAACCTCTTAATCGTCAGAACACTTTCCAAATTTTACGGACTGCCCGGACTGCGTTTAGGTTTTGCCTTCATGGGTAGCAATCTGACTCCGTTTCTGAATTACAGTACCAAATATTTAGGTTACAACCGAATCTCCGAAGAGATCGGAATTGCCGTATTCAAAGCCAGTGATTACTATCAACGCATAGCGGACTTAATGGCAGAAGATCGAGTAACCTACAGAAAAGAGTTAGGAGTATTGGATGGTTTCAAAGTGTACCGATCCGATGCCAATTTCATCCTCGTAAAATATCCGATCGCCATGAAATCCGAACTTCAGAAAGCATTAAAAGAAAAAGGGCTGATCGTGAAATTTATGAACGAGGAAAACATCAATACTCACATGCGGATTACCCTTGGAACCCAAAAACAAAACCGTTTGGTTATCGATACGATAAAAGAAGTAGCAAAGAATTTCAAACCGTAAATTCATTTTTATGAAAGCTGTCATTCTTGCTGCCGGTATAGCTTCCCGCTTACGTCCGCTTACAGACGATAAACCCAAATGCTTATTGAAGATCGGTGATCGCTGTCTGTTGGAACGGGCTATCGACGGATTACTTTTGCATCAGGTAGATGAAATTATCATTGTCACCGGTTATTTAAAAGAGTTGATCGAGGCATTTGTAAAAACGACCTATCCGAACTTATCGGTTCGATTCATTTACAACGAGAGATACGCGAGTACCAACAACATCTATTCCTTATGGTTAGCCTTGCCGGCAGTTCTTCGCGAGAACGAATTTCTATTACTCGATAGCGACATCCTCTATGACCCAGAAATGATCCGGCTATTGCAGGTGTCCCCTCACGAGAATTGCCTGGCTTTAAACGCTCATCATCTTGGAGAAGAAGAGATTAAAGTGATTACCAACGAGAAGAATCAAATTATCGAGATCAGCAAAACCTGTTCTATCGAGAAAGCAATCGGAGAATCCATCGGGATAGAGAAAATCTCCAACTCCTATCTTACGGCTCTTTATCACGAGCTATCTCAAATGATTACGGTAGAAAAACTGGATAACATTTTTTATGAACGGGCTTTTGAAAGGTTGATTCCCAAAGGACATTATTTCTATCCCGTCGACACCAGCGATTATTTTTCCATGGAGCTGGATACGGTAGAAGATTTTCAGCATGCAGTAAAACAAATACCCCAACACCTATTATAATGAGAATCGTACTATTTTGTGAGCAGAAATACGCCATCAACATTTTGCAACCGATTGAAGAGGAAGCCGAACAGGAGGGCGGACATGAATTACTATGGTATGTTCATCAAAAAAATATTCCTGATTTTCCTTTACGAAACGAAACCCGATGGACCAATAGCATACAGAAAGTCTACGATTTCTCTCCGGAAGTCATTTTCGTTCCGTGTAACATTGTTCCCTATTACCTGCCGGGGGTAAAAATACAGATATTTCACGGTTATGCCGCAGAAAAAAAAGATCATTGGGTGATCCGTCGCTATTTTGACACTTATTTTACCCAAGGGCCCTTCTTTACCCGAGGGTTCAAGGCTTTGGCCAAAAAATATAAAGATTTCGAAGTAGTCGAAACAGGCTGGCCCCGCCAAGACTGGATATACGCGAACCTGCATACTTTTGATAACGAGAAAAAAGAACTATTGGAAAAATACCGTAAAAGTAAACTTCTCCTGTACGCTCCCACATTCTCACCCTCCCTGACCTCCCTTCCTTTCATCAAAGAGGGATTGGTTAAAATAGCGAAAGAAAAAGATATTTTACTGATCTTAAAATTCCATCCCCTTACCCGGCCGGAGTGGATGGAAGAATACAAAGCACTCTCCGAACAACACGAAAATATACTTTGGATAGAGGATCACAATATTACCAAATACCAATTGATGGCCGACGTTATGATCAGCGACACCTCTTCGACCGTATACGAATTTCTTTTGCTGGATAAACCGGTAATCACTTATAAAACCATTGCCAAAGATATTTACTGGCAAGATATACAACAAGCGGAAGAACTTTCCGACGCCTTTGAAAGAGTTCAACGCGACGAAGAATGCATCAACAAGCGAAAATGGATCATCGAAAATTACGATCCTTACCTGGATGGTAAAGTAGCTCATCGCATGCTTGATGCCGCCAGAGATTACATTGCACGGCACGGTGTCCCCTCACACCGGAAGCTTAACCTATGGCGTAAATACACGAGTATAAAAAAATTTGGAAAAATACGGAAAAAGTAAGCTACCGTCTACATCGGGCTATTTTTTTTTGTTTGCGTTTCAATACGTTGGCATCATGTTCATGAGTCCACTTTTTCAACAAAACGGACATCTCCCTGCTATCTCCCCCCGTTAGCCGCGCATACTCATCGGCCATAATGCCAATCATTTCATCGTCTGCATTCAAACGGTAAAAATTTCTTAATCCGGCCAAAGGAGAAATCGACTTAAATTGCATCCGGTTCAAATCGATCAGATAAAAACAATAAGCATCTCCCTCCCTCTTTATCAATGTATTACCTGGCGAATGATCCAAAAAATAGATCGAATTTTGATGAAGCCGATAGGTAAACCTGGTAAACTCCCTCAATATCCGTTCCATGTCGACCGGATGTTTTTTCTTCAAATCCCTGAATTCATAATCAAAATCCACTTGTAAAGAGATATAATAACTGCGAGTAACCCCCCAGGCGTTTTTATATAGAATATAGGCTACAGGATCCGGCGTTCCAATACCCTTCTCTACCAATTTATTGGCATAAATGAAAGAACGTTCGGCCTTGCTCTTCCGAATATAAGCATAAGCAAAGCGATTCACCCAATTCGGCTTCTTATAAGATTTGACATTTAACCGGAGACCGTTTATCTCCAGCACTTTTATCACATTCCGATCCGCCTCCAACACTTCACCTTCTCGTTCGAAACGTTGGGGAATAGCTAAGATAAACGACTCAAACTCTTTATACTTGGGGTTAATCCGATAAATCATTCTACTTTTTCTTGCTTCGATAATTGATAAACGAATAGGCAAACTCATTCTTTTCATCCGCCGGAAAATCTTCCTGACCTTCTTTTTCCCAACATCCAGGGTCCACGGAAGGGATCTTCGTATCCCCGTCGCACACCGTATGAACGACCGTCAGATAGAGACGATCGGCCTGATCCCATAACTCCCGGTATATCGTACCGCCACCGATAATAAAAACTTCCTCCTCATCCTTTGCCAGCTCCAATGCTCTTTCAATGGAATCGACCAATTCACATCCTTTCGCAACAAATGACGGATTACGGGAAATAACGATATTCCTCCGGTTAGGCAAAGCCCGTCCCATAGATTGAAAAGTCTTTCTTCCCATCACTACCGTATGTCCCGTGGTGATTGCCTTGAAATGCTTCAGATCTCCCGACAAATGCCATATTAACCCGTTATCCCTACCGATAACGCTATTTTCTGCTGCTGCTACTATTATTGACAAAACCATAATTAATTGTAGATTAACATGCAGATTGAAAATTATAAATTAAATCCATTTCTATAATTTACAATTTTAAATCTACGATTTAAAATTCATCAGACTGCGATTTCTCCTTTTATATGCGAATGCGGGTTATAATTCCGCAGTTCAAAATCCTCATACCGGAAATCGAATATGGATTTTATGGTAGGATTAATTACCATCTCAGGCAAGTCCCTCGGTTCCCGGGACAACTGCAAGTTCACCTGATCGATATGATTCAAATAGATATGGGCATCTCCCAAAGTGTGTACAAATTCTCCCGGCCGTAAATCGCACACCTGAGCCATCATCATGGTCAAAAGAGCGTAAGACGCGATATTAAAAGGAACACCCAAAAAAGAATCGGCACTCCGTTGATACAGCTGACAGGATAATTTTCCATTGGCCACGTAAAACTGAAAAAGGGCATGGCAAGGAGCCAACGCCATGTTCTCAATATCCCCGGAATTCCATGCACTCACGATTAACCGACGAGAGTCTGGAGTATGTTTTATATCTTCTACTACCTGTGAAATCTGATCCAGATGAGTACCGTCAGGACGAGGCCAAGAACGCCATTGATAACCGTATATATGTCCCAAGTCCCCGTTCTCATCCGCCCACTCATTCCATATCCGTACGCCATGTTCCTGCAAATATTTCACATTCGTATCGCCTCGAAGAAACCATAATAATTCATATATGATGGATTTTAAATGCAATTTTTTAGTGGTCAGCAACGGGAAACCGGCTGACAGGTCAAAACGCATCTGATGGCCGAAAACGCTAATCGTTCCCGTACCGGTACGGTCCGTTTTTTCAACCCCTTCTTGTAATATCCTATCTAATAATTCTAAATATTGTTTCATATTTCATGAAAATTTGAGAATAAGCTTACCATCTTATCGGTTTTCAGAACAAAGATATTTATTTTTTCCGGATCAACATCAGTCCGTGACGAATGGGCAGTAAAATATTCTCCACACGTGCATCCGACTGCACGAGAGCATTAAAATCCAATATTCCTTTCGTTTGGGCATCAGGATTTCCTACAGGTTCCAGCACTTTCCCGTCCCACAACACATCATCGGCAATAATAACTCCTCCGGGACGCACCCGATCAAATACCAAACGATAGTAATCGGAATATTCCCGCTTGTCAGCATCGATAAATACCAAGTCAAAAACTTCATCTATCGTTGAAATTACCTTCCGGGCATCCCCCACGTGAAAAACGATCCGATGAGCCAGACCGCTCTTTTCTATGTATTCTCTGGTAAAATCTTCCAACTCATCATTGATATCAATGGTATGCAAACACCCCTCTTCCGACAAACCCGAAGCCATAGCGATAGCCGAATACCCGGTATAGGTTCCTATCTCCAATATCCTCCGGGCTCCCGTCATCCGGCAAATCATCTTTAAAAATTGTCCTTGCAGATTTCCGGACAGCATTCTGGGACGCAGTACATGCAGAAAGGTTGAACGAGTCAACTCCGATAGCAAAGGATCCTCCGGTTCGCTATGGGACAAAATGTACCGTTCCAATTCCGCATTCATTTCCAACATATCATTTATATAACAAAATAGACTGTTTTTCCAAATCAAAAATCTCTTGCGCCACCTCCATCAACATTTCCGGCGTAATACTCTCTATCTGGGCATAAACGTCTTCCAAACTATCCACTCTATCGTATATTAAAAAACTTTTTCCGATAGAAAGCATCAGGTTCTCATAGTTCTCCGAGGAGATGGTAATCTGCCCTATCATCTGAGCCTTGGCTCTCTTCAATTGTACAGGACCTAACCTCTCTTCATAGAGCAAGCGCATCTCCTTCCGGCATAAATCCAAACACCAGGCTGCATTCTCTTTATCACAACCGAAATAAACCATACAAGCCCCTGTATCCGAATAGGGAGTATAGGAAGCTTCTATATTATAAGCCAAACCATAACGCTCCCTGATGTTCAGGTTCAATCGGGAGTTCATTCCAGGTCCACCCAAAAGATTAACAAGCAACGATAAAACCACCCGTTTTTCCTGTGTTTGGTCGTAGGCGACATTTCCGATAATACAATGACTCTGATAAGTATCCCTCTCTTCTTTCACGAAACGGGGCAAATAGATCTCCGGTTTAGTCCGTCTTAAAATCTCCGATCCTCTCGGGTAAACGGCAAAATATTTTTCAACCAAACGAACGATCTTTTCGAACGGCATATCTCCCACTGAAGTAATAACCATCCGCTCGGGATTGTAGTTTCGCTTCACGAAATCAAGGATCATTTTTCGATCAATACGCAGCACGGCAGCCTCATCACCCAAAATATTTCGACCGATAGGATATCCTTTATAGATCAATTCCTCGAAATCATCAAAAATCAACTCCCCGGGACTATCCTTATAGGAATTAATTTCATCCAGCACGACATCTTTCTCTTTCTCAAGCTCCTTTTCGGGAAACACGGAATGGAAAACAATATCCGCAAACAACTCCAATGTCCGCTCGTAATCTTTCGGCATAAAAGTGGCATAAATACAGGTGTCCTCTTTCGTGGTATAAGCATTCAATTCACCACCTACATCTTCTAAACGACTTAAGATATGATAAGCCTTCCGCTTTTCCGTTCCTTTAAAGATAACATGTTCTATAAAATGAGCTACCCCCAACTCCTCTTCTCGCTCGTCACGACTTCCGGCATTTATGATCAACCCGCAATAAGCCGCTTTATTCGGAACTTCATAATGAATAAGTCTCAATCCATTCTGAAAAATATGTGTCTGATACATCTTTACACCTTCATTTGCCCGCACACGGATCCTCATTACTGTATAAATAGATTTCCTCCCGATAACTCCAGAACTACCTTACTATCGTATTTTTTATCCCCGACCGCTCCTTTTCTCCAAATTATATTTTTCTCGGTCACAGGCTGCGTTTCCAATTGAAAGGATTCGGGTAAATCAACTTTTACTCCCCGATTATATTTCAAACTTAAATCATAACCTGCTCCTTCACCAAACGTCAACCCTAACTTCGTCGAAGAACTTTTGATCTCTACGACGGCAAAAGAGAAATGAATATTCCGAATATTAACTTCACCCCATCGGGTTTTCATCTGCAAAGAATCTCCGATATCTTGAATCTCGTATTTGGTGTAAAAAGATTCTGCCGTTAAACAATCGATCATTCCCAAAAAGCAGGTACCACCCGAGGTTTTCAAGTTCAAATGATCGGCTTCCATCAATTGCAATGTCGTCGAAGTACAATTTAATTTTACCTCTTTTCCCCCTCCGATTTTTACTTTAGCCGATTTGAACTCTCCTTTCAGCTGTGTCAACTCCTCAATTTCGAAATCTCCTTTAGAGAAATTAACCATAAAAACCCCCTCCTTTACGGAATGGGCCTTAAAATTTCCAGAAACACTTCCTACGCTCAAATTTCCGACAAAATCTCCCAAAAGGATATTACCATCTTCCACCTCTAATTTAACATTCTTCCCTACCGGCACCTTAATGTGGTAATCCACATTTACAATTACCGACGATACCCTTTGCAGCATGCTCATATCTTTTTCAAAAACGGTCTTAACATCCAAAACTTCCCCCTCTTCCTGTACCTGTATGTATATATACTTTAATAATTCATCTAACTTTGCCCCCGATTTTCCTTCCATTGCAATAACGGCTTCGATCTCGAATTCGTTACCTTCCTGACGGACATCGATGTTCCCGAAACGATTCCATACTCTCAATTCCTTCACGGCTGAGGCAGGAAAGTTCTTTTTAAATGTTCTGGAACGATTTTCCGCCCGACACGCTATGCCTACAAAGATCAGAATAGCTATAAACACCGCTTTTTTCATAATAAATAATTTAGATTTGACAAACCTTTATTCTCCGTCCTCCCATCATCCATACTCTGCCGACAGACGGATCTGCCCGATTTCAAAGTTAGAAATATTATTTAATTATCAGTCATTCTCACTCGTTCTCTTCTTCCATACGTTTGTATACGGCAGACAAATAGGCCAGCATACGGCTGAAAGATTCCATCGCCGCCGTCGTTTGAGCGTGTATCTCCTTCTTTTGTAATTTAAGGAGCAAATTTCCATAAAGAGCATGCAGAGCCAATTCCACGTCGGAAACCTCCTCGGATAAATCGGATTTACGTCGATAATCCAATAAATTATTTGCCGCTGCCATAAAAATATGCCGGTAACGGACATCATGAGTTTGGTGTAAAAGATGATAATGCATCTCTGTCAATTCACTTACCATATTTTTAATGACTTGCAAATGCCCTTCCCGGGTCACCTCTTCCTTCTTCATCATCTCGACCAAATTATCATACCAGTCCAGCATCTCTTTACGAGTCGATTCATCTACTTGAAAACCACTAACGATATGTTGATCCACCAAAGTCATATCCAAATGCAATGCCCTCAACATATCCTCCAGCTGCCACATGTAAAGGATATACTCCGCAAGGTTACTTTTTCTCTTTTCGCGTGCAATCAACATAAATCAAATTTTAAACGTCACCTTTCAATTTATCTATTAAACGCCGGTCCCGTTTGGTCGGACGTCCCGTACCCCGATCCCGGTGCTCAAACATCATATGTGTCCCTTTCAATATATCCAATCTCTCCTGAGGCGTAATCTCTTCTACAAAATCAACAGCCAATTGGGCGGACATACGTTTATCCGTAACCTGTTTAACGACATACTCCCTCTCTATCGGAGGAATTCTCACTTTCACGACCTCTCCGACCTTCACTTCCCGAGAAGCCTTCACGTGCACCTCCCCGATTGAAACGTGTCCCTTCCCACATGCCTCGGCTGCCTGAGAACGAGCTTTAAAAATTCGTACGGCCCAAAGCCATTTATCTATCCTTACCTTCTCGTCCATATCCGATAACTTTTGATCCAAACTCCGTTCAAACTCTCTAAAATCGAAAATCGTAACTCTCTCCAATCACAGAATCGCTCATTGTAAATTAGAAGAATTTCGTGATTCAATGATTAGGTTATTCAATTTCAATCCCTCTATCACCAATCATCTAATCATCCGATTTCAGAATTTACAATTATTAAACTGACTCATCGTTTTTACAAGCCCCACGAAAATGAAATTTTTAATGATCTCTCCGCAATGTTCCAGCATCCGGGGCATCTTCTCTTCCTGCTCCGGAGTCCAATGCCCCAACACGTAATCGACTTGTCCTCCGCGAGCAAAATCGTTGCCTATCCCGAAGCGCAAACGGGCATACGCCTGAGTACCCAATAATTCGTTAATACTTTTTAAACCGTTATGACCTCCATCGCTTCCCTGCCCCCTCAATCGAATCGTACCAAAGGGCAATGCCAGATCATCCACGATAACGAGCACATCCGACAACTCGATTCTCTCTTTCTGCAACCAATAAGCCACGGCTTTTCCGCTCAGGTTCATATAAGTATTCGGCTTCAGTAAAATCAAGGTTCTCCCCTTTACTTTTACCGTGGTTACGGCCCCGTAACGCTTATCTTCAAAAACAGCATTGGACGCCTTAGCAAAAGCGTCCAATACTTTAAATCCTATATTATGTCGTGTATTCTGGTACTCGGGACCTATGTTTCCCAATCCCACAATAAGATATTTCATCTTGTCTACTTACAACTTATTTAGCTTCAGATTGTGCGGCTCTTGCAGCTCTTGTTAACTTAACCTGAGCAACAACCACGCTCTTCGCATTCACGATTTCAATATGCGGGAAATCCAAATCTTTCACTTTAATGGATTTACCTACCCCCAACTTCTCTACATTCAAAACGAGCTCGTCAGGCATATCTTTCGGAAGAGATTTTACTTTCAACTTACGACTGACCAAAACCAATTTACCTCCGGCTTGCACACCCTCGGCAAAACCTTCCGTTCTCACCGGAACTTCAATCACAACCGGTTTATCATCCGCCGTTTGATAGAAGTCAATATGCAACACCCGATCGGTTACAGGATGGAATTGAATCTCTCTCATTACTGCATCGTAAGACTTTCCATCAAGCGTCAATTTTACAAGGTATACGTTAGGAGTATACAATAACTTTCTTAAATCACGTTCCGCAACGGCAAAATGTACGTTAGCCTCCCCACCGTAAAGCACGCATGGAACTTTTTCTTCGGCTCTCAAAGCTTTTGTCGCCTTTTTCCCTAAATCACTTCTTACGTCTCCTTTTAATTCAAATACTTGCATAATCTATATTCATATGTGCTACTCAAATGCGAATTAAAGCCTCGGGGTTATAGACCATATCCGTATTCCCATTGCACGATTTTAAAACCCCCGTTCTCAAAATTTTGCCGCAAAGTTAAAGAAATAATGACAAAATACAAATCCTTTTTCCTTATACCGTGAAAATATATAACGCATAATCATAACTCGGATTGCCTGACCTCGTTCAAAACGCATTTTATCGTACCGAGTCTGTATCCGCCATCATCAGGCGAAAGAATATCCTGAAAGAGCCGAATAGCTGAATCGTTTATATTTATACTACCAATCAACACGTTATAAACTCATTACAACTTCATAAATCCGAGATCACGTGAATATAGAATCATTGTAAAAATCCCAAAATAAAGAATAGAACAAATCTAAATTCAATGATTTTGGTCTTTTTATAAGCAAAAAATTTTTTGTTTCAATTATAGATTCTAATTTTGCGGCATTATTAACAAAAAAATTTATAGAAATGGCTTACGTAATATCTGATGATTGTATTTCTTGTGGAGCATGTGAATCAGAGTGCCCTGTTGGAGCAATCTCTATGGGTGATGATCACTATCAAATCAATGCTGACGAGTGTATCTCTTGTGGAGCATGTGCAGGAGTATGCCCTGTTGGAGCTCCGAAAGAAGCTTAATCATCATAAAAAAGATTCAAAAACCGTCTTTAAGGACGGTTTTTTTATGCCTCATGGATTACTTTATCCATTCTCACGTCCAATTCGTCTACCGGAACACGCTTCAGAAATTGGAAATTGAAGCATACCCCTATTTTTTTAGCCACGTGCGTCTCCTTCAGTATTCGATCGTAATATCCGCGGCCGCGGCCCAACCGATTCCCTTGTGCATCAAAGGCTACCCCGGGCACAACGATCAGATCGATAGAAGAGTAATCCGTATATAACTCGCCTTGTGGCTCCAATATTCCGAAACTTTCTCCGGGAGCAAGAGAATCCACCCCTTTAAACATTCGTAACTCCAAAATATCCCCTTTCACGCAAGGCAACAAAATAACCTTCTTATCCGCCCATTTACAAACAAAATCGTGCGTATACACCTCATCATCCATAGACCAATACAGCAAGACGACCTCGGCTTGTTCAAACGAGGGGTCTTTCTCCAACTGATCCCAAATGGAACGGGACATCTTCTTCTTCTCATCCAACGCGTAACGGCTCTTTATCTCCTTGATCTGTTTCCGGATCTCTTTTTTTTCTATCATCATAAACTTATACAAATTTCTATCGTTATTTCAGCCCAAAATTCGTAAATTTGCCTCAGGAAAACAAAATTCATCCGTCATAAACAAAAAAAAATTACCTGTGACAGGTATAACGGAAAAGACAGCTAAAAATCTTAATCCTCGTAACGGAAAAGATTGATTTTATAAACTTAAAACAGATCGTGCTGCCCGGCAGTACAATGAAGGAATTATGAAAATAGCAATACCCCAGATCGATTACCACATCGGTGATATACAGAAAAATCAGGAGCTTATAATAAAGGCTATCAAAAAAGCGAAGTCGATGAAAGCAGATCTTGTCGTATTCCCGGAACACGCCGTATGCGGGGCTTATCCTCAGGATCTGTTCGAAAAAGAGTATTTTGTAAACGCTTGCCGGATCAGTATCGAGAAAATCGCCGAGGCCTGCGATTCCATAGCCGCTTTAGTAGGATGTCCCAATCTCGATATAGAAGACGGTATTCTGTACAACGCTATCTTTTTCATGTACAATAAGGAAGTTCGGGGAGGAGCCAACAAAACCATCCTTAGCGATTACGACGTATTCGACGAGAGTCGCTATTTCATTGCGGGGGAAGAAAATACAGCCATCCGTTATAAAGATCAGCATATCCGGGTCATTTTTGACGAATACGAAGCAGAAAGTATCCAAAAGACGGATTCGCTCATCATCCACGTGGGTGCGACACCTTTCACGACCGAAAGTTGCGCCTACCGGAAAGAGGTTTTTGCTTCCATGGCCAAAAAGCAAAAGGCCCCCGTCATCTCTTTAAACCACGTCGGTGCGAACACTTCCCTTATCTTTGACGGCAACACGTTGGTATTTAACGCACAGGGTATCCTAACACACCGATTAAACGCTTTCGAAGAGGATTTTCTGCTGGTCGATACTTTTCAACTGGCCAAGAGTAAGCCTCTCCAAGAGAAATTACCGGAAAAAATACAATTGATTCACGATGCTTTAATCTTAGGAATAAAAGATTATTTCAAAAAAAATAATTTCACCAAAGCCATCTTAGGTCTTTCCGGCGGTATCGATTCCGCTGTCGTCGCCGCCTTGGCCGCAGAAGCTATCGGGAGTGAAAATGTAAAGGGAATATTAATGCCTTCCCATTACTCCACGGATCATTCCGTGAAAGACGCCATCGACTTGGCGAAAAATTTGCATATACCTCACGAAATTTTACCCATAAAAGAGATATACGACTCCTTTTTAAACACTTTAGAGCCCGTGTTCCGGGATTTACCCTTCAACGTGGCGGAAGAAAACCTTCAGGCACGTGTCAGAGGCTCCCTGGTCATGGCCATGTCGAATAAATTCGGAAACATCTTATTGAACACATCCAACAAAAGCGAAGCGGCAGTAGGCTACGGAACTTTATACGGAGATCTATGCGGATCTTTATCCGTTCTGGGAGACGTATACAAGACGGAGGTATTCCAATTAGCCCGGTTCATCAATCGGGAACGGGAAATTATTCCGGAAAACACCCTACTAAAACCGCCTTCGGCAGAACTCCGCCCCGGGCAAAAAGACCAGGACTCTCTCCCCGACTATCCCGTATTGGATGCCGTATTAAAGTTATACATAGAAGAGAACCTGTCCGAACAGGAGATCATTGCTCAAGGATTTGCCCCGGAGATCGTAGAAAAAACAATCACGATGGTAAACCGGAACGATTACAAAAGGGCACAATGTCCCCCCATTTTAAAAGTCAGCAAAAAAGCTTTCGGAAACGGACGCCGTATGCCTCTCACTGCCAAACTAACGTAAATAACCGACCTAACCTATGAGAACAATCAAAGACAAGGAATTACACGAGAAATATTGCAATATTTGTATCGATAGCCCTAATTCTCTCTTTGCCGACTTGGATGAAAGCAGCAAGAGCATTATCCGGCAAACCAGTATCTGTAAAAGTTATAAAAAAGGAGATCTGATATACGAGGAAGGAAATAAGCCTTTCGGTCTGATTTGTTTGATCACCGGAAAAGCCAAAATCATCAAAAAAGGTGTATCGGGGAGGGATCAGATCGTACGTATGGCCAAGCCCGTCGGTTTCATCGGCTACCGCGCTTTTTTTGCCGAAGAAAACCATATAGCCTCCGCCGAGGCCATAGAAGATTCCATCGTGTGTATCATGAAAACCGAATTGATTTTCGGCATCGTCCGAAGTAACTCCGATGTAGCCATGAACGTGATCCGCGCTTTAGCCACCGACCTCGGTTTTTCCAACCGCCGGACCGTTACCCTGACGCAAAAACATATCCGGGGACGGTTGGCCGAATCCCTACTGGTATTGAAAGAGACTTACGGATGCGAAGATGACGGTCAAACGTTAAAAGTTTGCCTTTCCCGGGAAGATATCGCCAATCTCTCCAACATGACTACTTCCAACGCTATTCGCACATTATCGAATTTTGCCTCGGAAGGTATCGTGGAGCTGAACGGCAAACAAATAAAGATCACCGATATGGAAGCCTTGGAAAAAGTCAGTAATTTAGGATGAGTATTTTCACCTGAATTATACCGATGCACATAAGTTGAAATCACTCTTTCGACGGACAAACTTCGCTCATTCTATCCTCATCCATTTTTACGGCCGGGAAAATATGAAGTAAAATTTAAATCAAAGCTGTTTAATGCAACGGGAAACGACTTCGTAACAGAACCCCCGACCGAGGGCATAACGGAAAAGCTTGGCTTTACGTTTGCGGGGATCGTCCTCTTTCAAGCTTCGGGCCTTTTGTTTCAGCAAAGAGATACACGCTTCATCATAAGCCTCGTCGGGTAAACCGTTCAAAGCCCCGGCAACGATATGTTCCGCTATCTGCTTTTGCCGAAGCATACGTTCTATCTTCTGTTTTCCCCAACGGTTAAACCGAAACTTATCCATCGCGTAAGCCCGGGCATAACGTTCGTCATCTACAAAATGATTTTTTACCAAAAAAGCCATAACTTCCGCGATATCCGTTCCCGTCAACTCCCAACGTTGCAACTTCACGATAACATCGAAACTACAATACTCTTTCTTGCTGCATTGAGCTGCAATTATATGCAAAGCCTTTTTCACATCCATTGTCCTCGTTATAAACCGATTCTGTTATATTCTGAATTTAAGTTACCCTTTTTTAGCCCAAAGGATTCTATCTTTACCGTGTATATCCTGTTCTATCTTTATCCCCTCGTATGCCATTCCCGACAATAAATTTACCATTTCATTTCCCAATGCTTCATTTATCTCGAAAAAGAGAGCCCCTCCCGATTTCAAATGAGACATAGCAAAATCGGCAATCGTACGGTAAAACACCAAAGGATCTTCATCCGATACAAAAAGAGCCCGTTCCGGCTCATAATTCAATACGCGATTATGCATAAATTGCCGTTCCGAAAAACGGACATAGGGCGGATTGCTCACGATCACATCATAAACAGGCCATTTCTCTTCTCTCCAACGCAAAATATCCCGTACATAAAAATCCACTGTTACCCCGTTTATCCGAGCATTCTCTTTTGCCTGCCGGACAGCCTCCAAAGAGATATCGACACCTTCCGCTTCCAATCCCTCCATCTGCTTCGCCAAAGCGATCGCAATACACCCGCTTCCCGTCCCGATATCCAAAAGCCGGGCTGGCATACAAATCCCGGAATTGACCACCCGCATAACCACTTCCTCTGTTTCCGGACGGGGAATTAACGTATTTTCATTTAATTTAAAACACAACCCCATAAACTCTGTTTCACCCAAAATATATTGAATCGGTCGGTCCGTTTTCAGCTCTTCCAGTATTTGTAAAAATTTATTGATAAAGCTTTTATCTAATTGTTCGTGTTTTCTCAGATGGATTTCTATATTTGTATAATGCAAAGCATATTGAAAAATAAGAGAACAAAGAGAACGGATTTCCCTTTCGTCATAAGTATCTTTTAATACATGCAATGCGTACTGTTGTAAATCGAAGATCGTATTCATAAGACAAAGATAACAAAATTGAACGGGAGAAAATTTGAAAATCATAAAATATACAGAAAGAGAAAGTGATTCGTAAAACAAAAAAATAGAAAAGACAAGGAGTAGCAGCATGGCGTGGACGACGATCGTATTTTATATTATCATTACTTTATATGTCATTACCGTTATTGGCGTAATGTATACCATCATTATGGAAAACAGGAGTCCCGTCAGGACTTTGGCATGGATGCTCGTCCTCAGTCTGATTCCGGGTATCGGACTGCTGTTCTACATCTATTTCGGTATGAATTACCGTAGGATTAAAATGTTCTCCATGAAAGGGCTGGGAGACTTCAAGTGGCTCCAATACATGAGTGAAGATCAAAAACAACGTATAAAAAAGACCGAACTGTTGAAAAGGGAAGACATGGAAACCGTAAAACGGCTCATGACACTTTTGCTGAACAACAGCAAGGCTTTGCTTTCTCGTAATAATACGGTAGATATATTAAATAACGGGGAAGAAACCTTTAAAGCCATCTTCTTGGCTATTTCCAAAGCCAAAAAATACATCCATTTGGAGTACTATATCATTGAAAAAGGAGAATTAGGCGAACGGCTAAAAAACATTTTGATCAAAAAAGCGACGGAAGGAGTGGAAGTGAGAGTCATATACGATGACGTCGGTTCCTGGAAACTGCCTAAAAGTTACATCCGTGAAATGCAGGCCGCCGGCATTCAGATCTACCCTTTCCTCCCTGTAAGGTTTCCCCTGTTTACGAATAAGGTAAACTATCGAAACCATAGAAAGATTGTTGTCGTGGACGGGGAGGTCGGCTTTTTAGGAGGGCTTAATTTTGCCGACCGGTATTTACACGGTCTGCCCGGCATCGGAATATGGCGCGACACGCACCTGAAGGTCCGAGGTGAAGCCGTGACTTCACTCCAGGTCGTATTTCTTATTGACTGGTATTTTGTCCGGCAAGAACTTCTACTCAACAAAGAGGCCTATCTTCCTAACAAAGGAGCAGAAGGAAGTGTCATCATGCAAGCGGTCTCCTCCGGCCCCGATAGTGACTGGACGTCTATTCAACAAGCCTATTTCACGTTGATAAATATGGCGAAGAAATACGTGTTTATCTCTACGCCTTACTTCATGCCGGGAGAAACGACCATCAATTCATTAAAAACAGCAGCGATGAGCGGTGTGGACGTACGTATCATGATTCCTTATAAATCAGACTCCCTGCTTACCTATTGGTGTACCCGTTCATACGTCGAAGAGTTATTAGAGGCAGGCGTACGGGTATTCAGGTATCGCAAAGGATTCAATCACAGCAAATTAATTATCATAGACGGACTCGTTTCGAGTGTAGGAACCGCCAACATGGATATTCGCAGCTTTGAGCAGAATTTCGAATTGAACATGATCATCTACGACCGGAACGTTAGCCGCAAGCTGGCTACGGATTTTATAAACGACTTGAAAGGTAGCGGCGAGATCAGCATACAACAATGGAAATTCAGACCCAAGAAAGACAAGATAAAAGAGTCTCTTGCCCGTCTGTTTGCCCCCCTCCTATGACAAGCGAAAAGGATAACGGCATATAATTATTTATAACGTTCCCGACGGAAAGATATCCGATTAATTTATACTTTTGCGAATTAAAGATATTAATTATAGCCGTATGATGTACTCAATCGAAGAAATCGCCCGTGTCATCCGCGGAGACCTGAAAAAAGGATGTCCCGTAACAATAAGTGAATACGGTATCGACAGTCGTTCTGTCATTTATGCCGACCAAACCCTTTTTTTCGCTCTAAAAGGACAAAATCACGATGCGCATGATTATATTCTTTCTTTGTATGAAAACGGGGTACGGGCTTTCGTTATCCATGAGTACAGGTCCGAATTCGACCGATTGACCGAAGCCAATTTTATACGGGTAGACGATGTGTTATCCGCATTGCAACAATTAGCCGCCCACTACCGTCAACAATCGAAAGCCGAAATAATCGGAATTACGGGTAGTAATGGCAAAACCATTGTAAAAGAATGGCTTTCTCAACTTTTAATGGAAAATTACCGGGTTTATCGCAGCCCTCGAAGCTATAATTCACAAGTGGGCGTACCGCTCTCTTTGTTAGGTATAGAAGAGGAGACCGAGATCGCTGTGATCGAAGCAGGAATTTCTCAAAAAGGAGAGATGCAACGCTTGGAACAGATGATCCGCCCGGATATAGGCCTATTTACTCATATCGGGGAGGCCCATGATGAAAATTTCACCTCGACAGAGGAAAAACTAACCGAAAAAGCCAAGTTATTTACCTCCTGCAAAACTCTCGTCGGGCAAGCCGGAGAAGTACTGAAATTCATAAAAAAAC
The DNA here is from genome assembly GCF_003204205.1 of Sanguibacteroides justesenii. Lineage (NCBI taxonomy): Bacteria > Pseudomonadati > Bacteroidota > Bacteroidia > Bacteroidales > Porphyromonadaceae > Sanguibacteroides > Sanguibacteroides justesenii. Next base: position 32,920 of record NZ_QJPL01000007.1, on the reverse strand, counting down.
AACTCCCGGACCGAGTACGGCTCTTTCTTTGGGGGGATAGCCCGGAAGCAATCGTAAAAACCGAAACATTGGATATCGACGCAAAGAGTCGTCAAGTAAGAATCACACACGGGAACATCTCGTTCTTACTCACGATACCGTTTCCGGACGCCGCTTCTTTCGAAAATACGATGAATGCCGTTTGCGTACTATTACTCAAAGGCATACAACCAAGCTCCATCACCCGGCTCGTAAAACATCTCTCCTCTATAGCCATGCGTATGGAGATAAAGGAGGGTATCAACAACTGCATCCTGATCAACGATTACTACAATTCCGATCCCGCCTCCTTTCAATTGGCTCTGAATAGTCTATCCATACAGGATCCCCACAAAGAGAGGGTGGTCATCCTATCCGACTTTATGGATATAAGCGAAGACAAACAGACGCTGTACAAGAGTATTGCCATGCTGTTACAGCAAGCAAAAATATCCTGTTTCATCGGCATCGGGAAAGAATTAAGAGAGTATCAGCACTACTTTACCGTCGACAACTCCCGATTTTATGAAAATACCGAGCAATTTTTAAAACAGGAGAACCGGAATAATTTTAAAAATCAAGTCATATTGATCAAAGGAGCCCGGCGCTTCCAATTCGAATTCATTGCCGGTTTCCTGCAAAAACAGTCGCACGGCACCATCCTGGAAGTCGACTTGGATGCGATGGTCCATAACCTGAACTATTTCCGCTCTCTCACGTCTGCCAAATTAGCGGTTATGGTAAAAGCGTTCTCATACGGCAGCGGGTCCAAAGAGATCGCTTCACTCCTTCAATATCACCGGGTAGATTACCTTATGGTTGCTTTCGCGGATGAAGGAATAGAATTACGGGCCGCGGGTATCACTCTCCCTATTGCCGTAATGAATCCGGAACGGGAAGCATTCGACAATATGATCACGTTCGGATTAGAACCGGAGATTTACGCTCTCGATATTTTGGAAGATTTTGAAAAAGCCCTGGGTAAACACGGAATAAAACATTTTCCGGTACACGTAAAACTCAACACGGGAATGAACCGTTCCGGATTTGACGAAAAAGATCTGCCGGAATTACTCCGTTTTTTCAACCGCCCCCGGACCGTATATATCCGTTCTCTATTCTCCCATTTAGCCGGAAGCGACGAAAGCATACACGATGAGTTTACCTTAAACCAAATTCATCTCTTCGAAAATATGACAACCACAATCCAGGCGCATTTCAATTATAAAATCTGGCGACATATTTTAAATTCTGCCGGCATCGAGCGTTTCCCGCAATATCATTTCGACATGGTCAGATTGGGAATAGGCTTACACGGAATCAGCTCCGATCATGCCCTCCTCAGGCCTGTCAGTACATTTAAAACGCATATCTCTTCCATTCGGGAAGTTCCAACGGGTCAATCGATCGGCTACGGACGTAAAAGCTATACCGACCGTCCTTCGCGAATTGCCGTTATCCCGGTGGGATATGCAGACGGACTGAATCGTCATCTGAGCAATCGGGTCGGCGAAGTATACGTGAAAGGGAAAAAAGCTCCGATCATCGGAAATATCTGCATGGATACATGCATGATAGATATTACCGATACGGACGCTCTCGTGGGCGAGGAAGTGGAAATATTCGGGAAACATATTCCCGTAACGGAAATAGCCGACAAACTCGGTACCATACCGTACGAGATTTTGACGGGAGTATCTTCTCGGGTGAAACGAGTATATTACAAAGAGTAAAACAATAATTTTTAATTTATGAAAAACAGAATGCGACTATTATTTCTATCTATCCTCCTGTTTTCGGCAGGAAATAGTTTTGCACAATTCGACACCTATTTCTATAACAAAACCCTCCGGCTGGATTACTCCCATTGCGGAGACAACAAACAGGATGAAATCTTCTTCGAGGGATTACGGGAAGAGCCCTATTGGGGCGGTTCCAAAACCAATTTAATCGATACTACCTTATACGGTAATTATTACCTGAACGTCTATGACCTTAAAACCAATAAATTAATCTACTCCAGGGGGTATTGCAGTCTTTTCGGAGAATGGAGAATGACAGACGAAGCCCTGACAACTCGCCGTAGTTGCCCGGAAGCCGTAACCATGCCCTTTCCGAAAGAGAATGTACGTATTGAGATTACAGCCCGGAATAAAAAAGGCGTTTTCGTGAAAAAATTCGAATACACGGTAGACGTGAACAGTTATTTCATTAGCAAAGACCGTCGCTTGGAATATCCCACTTATGACGTAATGTACACGGGTAACTCTGCCAAACGGGTGGATATCGTTTTGCTCCCGGAAGGTTATTCGGCAGACGAAATGGAGCAATTCAAAGCCGATTGTCACCAATTCGTAGAAGGGCTTTTCAGCTTTTCGCCTTACAAAGAGAATAAAAATAAATTCAACGTACGCGCCGTTCTGGCTCCCTCGAAGGAATCCGGAGTTGATATTCCGGGTGAGTACATATGGAAAAATACGATTCTGAACTCCTCTTTCTACACCTTCGATTCGGAACGTTATATCATGACCTACGATTTTAAAAGTGTAAAAGATTTAGCCGCAAACGTTCCGTACGACTACATTTACATCATCGTGAACACGCAAAAATACGGAGGAGGAGCCATCTATAACCATTACGGCGTGAGCATATCCGGTAATTTACACTCGGCCAAAGTATACGTACACGAATTCGGGCATCTTTTTGCCGGATTAGGAGACGAATACGTGGGCGGTGCCGAATACAACGATCTTTATCCTCCCAAAATAGAACCTTGGGAACCGAATTTGACGACGCTGACCGATTTCGGGAAAAAATGGAAAAACTTAATGGATAAAAATACCCCCATCCCCACACCCGTCGACCCTGAAAATCCGACCCGATTAGGGGTCTACGAGGGAGGCGGTTACGTTTCCAAAGGCGTTTACAGACCTTGGCCCGATTGCCTGATGAACTCTCTCAAGGGTGAAGCTTTCTGTCCAGCGTGTACAAGAGCCATCCAACAACAAATACGATTTTATTCCGAATGATACCGTCTAAAAGTCCGGACATAAAATCCGGACTTTTGTGATATAATGACAGGGAATTAAAGGATTTAGGGATTGAGAGATTGAGGGGTTAAAGGATTAGGTGATTGAGAGATTAGGTGATTGAGAGATTAGGTGATTGACGAATTCAGGATTAAAAGCGAATCACTAAATCGCAGAATTATTCCATTACAATGACATGATTTAAAATTGAATAACTGAATTTTCCAGGAGCCCTTTATTCGCTTTCATTAACCGGCTGAATGTGTAACGGATGCCAGAATACGAAACGGGCTCCCTCCCTGTAATCTTTATCGACCCAGATATCTCCTCCCATCATGGTAATCGTTATCTTGGATATAGCCAATCCCAAGCCTGTTCCTTGAGCATATTCATTCAATTTCTCAAAACGTTCGAACACCTTCTTTTGTTTATCCTCCGGAATTCCGCAACCCGTATCCGATACGGAAAAATAAATTCTGCCTTCCGCCGTTTCGATTCTGATTTCCAACGTAATGCTCCCCTCTTTGGTAAACTTATTGGCATTCGACATGAGATTGATCAATATTTGTTGCAAACGCTGGACATCCGTCATCAATTCGAAACTCTCCACGGGAGATTTAAAGACATACTCCACTCGAGGAGGCTTAGCATGCCCCGTAGTCGCCATTACACTACGACACAAGCCGATCACCTCACAATACTCGTAACTAAATTTCAATCGTCCTGTCTCCAAACGGGAAATATCCAAAATATCATTGATCAGGCGCAACAATAAATCCGAATTCTTTTGTATGATAGAAACATACTCTTTACGGACTTCCGCATCGTATTCGTCAGCCGTCAACACTTCGGAGAAACCGACAATAGCGTTTAACGGAGTACGGATCTCATGACTCATATTGGCCAAAAAAGCCGATTTCAAACGATCCGATTCTTCGGCTTTTTCCTTGGCCAAACGCAACTCCATCTCCACCTGCTTTTGTTTGGTCACGTCTTCGAGTCGGACAACCACGCCTAACAAGTTTTGTTCCGCATCAAAAACCGGATTAGCATACATATAGACATACGTATTGGAGGGATATTTGGCAATCACCTCGGTAGCCCTTCTCTCCTTCATAGCGGTCACAACCGGACAATAAGTACAAGGCTCATCCAACCCTCTCAATACTTCGTAACAAACTTTTCCCGTGGAAGACTGAATATTACACTCCGGAGTCTCAAAATCTACTCCGTTGTGCCACTTCACGGTAAAATCAGGATTGATAAACTTAATTCCCGCGTTGACATTATTCAATATAAGGATATTATCCTTCTGGGCATCCTCTAACGCATCCTTCAATCGTTTGGTCCGAATATAAAAATAGAGAGAAATTAAAAAACCAAGCAATAAAATAATGAAGGTAACAGCGAAGCCGACTATCTGATACCTGTATTCTTCAAAGAAAGATATTTTCTTATTAAATAATCGAGCATGGTCAACCTGAGATTTATTCAAGAAATCATATTCCTGCAACTTCCTGTAATCGAAAACATACTGATTCGGAATAAACTGCATCTTCAGTGTCGTATCCCGTTTTTGACGTTCCCATGCCAAAGCCTGTTGAGCCAAATCTTTTCCGACCGTCCGGTACTCGGGCACGCACCCCCCCACGGCCCAATGGCCAATAGCGATAGAAGTAACGGAAAAAGCCGGAATCTTGGGATTAGCCATCATCATGGAATAGGTCGCATTCCTCATAAAATAGCCGTCATTCATGTCCACACGCCACGTTCCTAAAAGAATCACCGTATTTTCAGGCAGATTCTCAATTTTCTCATTCATGAGATAAACCGTATTCTCGCGGCCATCCAATAGAATCAGATCCAATTCGGGAAACTTTTGCATTTCCTCCCTCACGTACGCCTGCAAGGAAACTCCCCCGTAACTATTATCCGAAATAAAAGCGATATGTTTTGTCTCCGGAAAAAAATCCCGTATTAACCTTATATTCCCGACAATATCATAATCGTATACAAAACCGCTCATTTGTACACTTGTGTCCACATCTGCAAGCACATCTATACTCTCCGGTTTCCACGTACTTAAATCGACGACATTGGAATCCGGCAAGAAAATAGCATTCCGGCTGACCATACCACATACCAATGGGATATCTTTTGTAAGCTCGCTATCTAAAGAGAGATAAGAGGACCAAGCCTCCTGTCCTAAAATCACGATCAAAGAGGGACGATTTATTCCCGTATATTTCAAAAGAATTTCTTTCATGCGCGACTTCCAGGCAAGCACTTCCGAAAAACTTTTACAGTTCATGTTTTCTATGCTTACCTGAAACTTTCCGCCTTTAGTCGTGTATTCATCCAAAAATTCGGAAATATTGTTCGAGGTTTGCTGTGTCTCCGGATTGTAGGAACTGATAATCAATATCGGATGAGAAGAATCCTTCTCGCCCATAACCATCATGGGCAAGACAGATAACCCTATTATTAGTAAAATTTTTAACCTCAATCCTATTAATCGCCACATGCCGAATAGTGATAACATTCCAGCAAAGATAAATAATTCCGGAGAAAAACTAATAAAAAGAAATAAATTCATGCTAAAAAGAATATATCTTTGAGCAACATCTAAAATCATTTTTTCATGAATCGTATACTTACTTGCTTTCTGGTAGACAAGAGTGATAATATATTCTTACAAAACAAATTAGAATTTCAGTCCCAATTAGAAACTGAAAATATAATTCCATTACGGGAACCTATTCATCAAACGAATACCCTCAAAGAATTGGCTAAACAAATAAGAACTCCATTTTGCCTGTTTTATCTCAAGAATGCCCCTGTAAAGCTTGCTCCCTACGCCTTGGAACGTATGGTACAAGTAGCGGAAACGACAGGAGCGACAATGGTCTATTCCGATCATTATTCCCTAAAAAAAGGAGTATCTTTACCTCATCCTACCATAGAGTATCAAATCGGCAGTCTACGGAACGATTTTGATTTCGGTTCGTTAATCTTATTTAACACCGTAAAATTCAAACAAGCGGTCGAAAAGATTCGCACAACGTACCGGTACGCAGCCTTATATGATCTACGGCTACGTCTATCGCGGGAGGGAATGATTATCAGGATTCCTGAATTTTTATACACGGATACGGAAGAGGATCTCAGGTTATCCGGAGAAAAACAATTCGACTACGTGAATCCCCAAAACCGGGAAGTTCAAATCGAAATGGAACAGGCTTGTACGACACATCTAAAAGCGATAAATGCCTGGTTACCTCCCGAATTCGAGACGGTCGATTTGAATGAACAAAAATTCACGACCGAAGCATCCGTTATCATTCCTGTCCGAAACAGGGAAAAAACGATAGCGGACGCTATTCGTTCCGCCCTAAACCAAAAAACGACATTCGATTTCAATGTAATCGTCATTGATAACCATTCTACCGATTCAACGACAGAAATTATCCGCGATCTATCCCGCGGAGACAAACGAATCGTTCATTTGATTCCCGATCAACCACAAACAGGAATAGGCGGATGCTGGACCCACGCCATCATGCAAAACTGTTGCGGGAAATTTGCCGTTCAACTGGATAGCGACGATCTATATATCGACGATCAGGTCCTGCAACTCCTGATCGATACTTTTTACAAGCATCAATGTGCCATGCTCGTGGGAAGTTATCGGATGGTAGATTTTAATTTAAAGGAGATTCCGCCCGGAATAATCGACCATAAAGAGTGGAGCATGGAAAACGGACACAACAATGCATTAAGAATAAACGGATTAGGTGCACCGAGAGCCTTCTATACCCCTATCCTGAGGAAAATTAAAATTCCGAATGTCAGCTACGGCGAAGACTACGCCGTAGCCCTTGCTATCTGCCGCCGGTACCGTATCGGACGAATATATACTCCTGTATACCTATGCCGCCGTTGGGAAGGCAATTCGGACGCGGATTTAACGATAACGAAGGTAAACGAGCACAATACCTACAAAGACAAAATAAGAACCATCGAGTTATGGGGTCGAATCAGATATAATCTAAAAAGAAAGGAAAATGATTGACTTGGAATCTTTTTTTAAGCACCAGCTCTCCCACTGGGAAATGGCAAATAACAATTACAATCGGTTGAACGAAGTACTTTACCGCACGATAGAGTTCGACGATTTTTCAATAAAAATACAATGCAATCCCGACCGGATCGTATCGGCGACAGCACGCATCGATAGGCTATCGCTTCAATCCAGACCTTGTTTTTTGTGTAAAGAACATCTGCCTGCCTCGCAGGACAGCGTGAGCTACAACGAAAATTTCGACATACGGATCAACCCCTTTCCCATTTTCACCCCGCACTTTACCGTACCGGCCAAAAGACATATCCCGCAAGTACTGGAGAATTATTTCAGAGATATGCTCTCCATGGCCAAAGATTTTCCGGATTACACGGTTTTCTATAACGGCCCCCGAAGCGGAGCTTCCGCACCGGATCATTTGCATTTCCAACTGGTCCCTAGACATTCGATGCCCTTGGAAAACGACGTGATTAATTGTTCCAAAGAGACCATACTCCCGGCTTTCCTAACCTGTCAGGAGAAGATAAGTTCCATCGCTTCGCCTGTCACTTTCAAAATCGAAAGTATCACGCGTTACATCCGAAAGAATCTGATTCTACGGACGGCAGATGAGAAAATAATGCAGACAGCCTTCCAATATCTCCTGACAGAAATAGGCAAGGTAACCCCGAACGATCCCGAACCGATGCTTAACCTGTTTGTCTGGTACGAAAACGGAGAGTGGTACGTCGTCCTGTTTCCCCGGCAAAAACATCGCCCGCGGCAATTTTTCGCGGAAGGGAAAGAACATATTCTTTTTAGTCCCGGATGTGTCGATTTCGCCGGAGTGGTGATCTCCCCCCGGAAAGAAGATTTCGAACGGTTCGACGCTCCTTTGCTGTCGGATCTTTTCGGACAATTAACCTTGGACGATAACCAATGGAACAATTTAATCCGGTATATCGAACACCCTAACTTATAAACTATGAGACCACATATTGAAATCGGAATACTCTTTTCCCCCTCAATCCGTTTCCATTTACACGGAGAATTCATAGAAAAAAACTCCGGAAAAACATACCGGGGAGAATACACCGTATGCAAACGACAAGAAAAAATCATATTCCGACAAGAAAAAAAAGAGGAAGTCATTCTTTCCGGTTTCACCCTCATTCCCGCAGATTATACCTCTTCCCACTTCGAATTGCCGGATGTAATTATCGGCATTCACTTCCACTGGGAACGTAAGGAAAATCAAAAATTTAAGGGCTCTCTTAAAATCATCGACGAAAAAAAACATCTTACGGCAATCAACATCTTACCTTTGGAAGATTATTTGGTCAGCGTCATCTCATCGGAAATGAGCGCCACGTCCTCACTCGAATTGCTAAAAGCACATGCCGTTATCTCCCGGAGCTGGTTGTTGGCCCAAAAAGCCAAATCTTTCCGAAGGACGGCAAATCCTTCCCGCGTACAGACGGAAACGGAATACATCCGCTGGTACGATCGGGAAGACCACCTGCATTTCGATGTATGCGCCGATGATCATTGTCAGCGTTATCAAGGAATCAGCAAAGCTTACACACCTATTGTTTCTCAGGCCGTAGAGGCCACGCAAGGAGAAATTCTGACTTACGAGGGAGAAGTTTGCGACACCCGATTTTCCAAATGTTGCGGCGGAGTATCCGAACTTTTTGAAAACACCTGGGAGCCCGTTAATCACGCGTACCTGACTAAGGTCATAGACACTCCCGTACAAACTTCGACACCCGATTTACGTCAGGAAGAAGAAGCGAGAAAATGGATATTGTCTTCTCCCGACGTTTTTTGCAACACGAGAGACAAAGCCATACTGTCCAACGTTTTAAACGATTACGATCAAGAGACCCGGAACTTCTTCCGATGGGAAGTCTATTACGAAACGACCGAACTTTCAGAATTGGTAAAATCAAAGCTCGGGATCGACTTCGGAAGAATCGTGGAGATACAGCCTATCGAAAGAGGCGTTTCCGGCAGACTCGTGAAGGTCAAGATCGTGGGAACATTGAAAAGTATGATCATTGGGAAAGAATTGGTTATCCGTAAAGCATTTTCCGCCAGCCATCTCTATAGTTCGGCCTTTGTTGTCGATTCCCGGAAAGATTCCCGGAACAATACGATCGGATTTACCTTCAAAGGAGCCGGCTGGGGGCACGGTGTCGGACTTTGCCAAATCGGTGCTGCCGTCATGAGCGAAAAGGGATACAACTACCGGGAAATTTTAGCACACTACTTTCCGGGAACCGACCTCGAAAAAATAGACCATGAATAAACAAACCCACCCTACACGGAAGTCTTCCTGGTCGTGGATACCCACGCTCTATTTTGCCCAGGGCCTTCCCTACGTAATTGTCATGACCTTAGCCGTTATCATGTATAAACGTCTCGGAATAGACAATACGGACATAGCTCTTTATACCAGTTGGTTTTATCTTCCCTGGGTGATTAAACCCCTGTGGAGTCCGCTGGTCGATATCATGAAAACCAAACGATGGTGGGTCGTTTCCATGCAATTAACGATCGGCGGCAGCTTAGCCTGCATTGCCCTGACCCTTCCCGGACCTAACGCCTTTCGCTACTCCCTTGCTTTTATGTGGTTATTGGCATTCAGCTCCGCCACACACGACATTGCCGCCGACGGGTTCTACATGTTAGGACTAAATACCCGACAACAGGCTTTTTTCGTAGGTATACGCAACACGTTCTACCGCCTGGCCATGCTCACCGGGCAAGGCCTTATCGTCATGTTCGCCGGATGGCTCGAAAAAACCTATTCGATTCAACTTCCGGAGGAGATCGCCGTATCGAAGGCTTGGTCGATTACTTTTTATCTACTTACCGGCATATTTCTTATCCTCTTTCTTTATCATCAATTCGTGTTGCCCAAACCCCAAGAGGATACTGCGGTTAAAAACGATGATTATCTGAAAGCCTTTTTCGACACATTTCTATCCTTTTTCCGGAAACCGGGTATCGTCACGGCCCTGCTGTTCATGCTCCTGTTTCGTTTAGCCGAATCCCAATTAGTGAAAATCGCCTCTCCTTTCTTATTAGACAAACCGGAAACAGGCGGATTAGGGATGAGTACATTGCAAGTAGGCACCCTATACGGCGTAGTCGGCCTGATAGCCCTTATAGCTGGAGGAATATCCGGAGGAGTCGTGATAGCACGCGACGGCCTCAAACATTGGATCATGTGGATGACGGCAGCCATGAATCTACCCAATTTAGTTTATCTCTATTTAGCTTATGCCCGCCCCGATAACGTATACCTTATATCTTCCTGTATCGCTATCGAACAACTCGGTTACGGTTTCGGGTTTACGGCTTTGACCTTTTTTATGATACTATTCAGTAAAGGAAAGGAACAAACGGCCCATTATGCCATTTGTACGGGTTTTATGGCCTTAGGCATGATGCTTCCCGGCATGATCTCCGGGTGGATTCAAAAAGAGGTAGGGTATCAGCATTTCTTTATCTGGATCATGCTCTGTACCATCCCCAGCTTCCTGGCCGCCCGGAAAATACATAAAAACTTATAATGGCAAATAGATTTTTGATCAACGATCGAACCCTATAAAATTCAGTGATTCAGTGATTCGGTGATTAAATGATTCGATTTTAATCCTGCAATGGTCAATCTTTCTAATCCCCAATCACCTAATCTCTCAATCACCTAATCTCTCAATCACCCAATCTCTCAATCACCCAATCTCTCAATCACAGAATCTCTCAATCACAGAATCCTCCTATCCTATAATCATACCGATAATCGTGGCCGACATCAAAGAAGCCAGGGTTCCCGCCAATAGAGCCCTTAAACCGAATTTAGCCAAAAGCGGCTTATTTTTGGGAGTTAATCCTCCGATTCCTCCGATTTGAATCCCGATAGAGGCAAAATTGGCAAACCCGCACAAAAAGTAAGTACACATGATTACGGACTTCATCTCGGCAAAAGCCCCTGCCGTCTTCAAACTCGCCAGATCCACATAAGCAATGAATTCGGTCATAATCACTTTTTGTCCCAACAAACTACCCGCGTGTACGATATCCGCGGGACATATACCGATCAACCACATCAATGGTGCAAACAAATACCCCAAGATCAATTGCAAGGACAATTCATGTTGCTTCCCATCCGTCAGCTCGGCAATCCAATCGTTCAATCCCACGATATGTCCAAATTTGGCAAACAAATAATTGGCAAAGGCGATGAAAGCAACAAACACAAGCAACATACCGGCAACATTCACGGCTAATTTCACTCCTTCGGAAGCACCATTGGAGATCGCATCCAAAACATTCTTGCCTACTTTATTCTTAGGTACCTCGATCGTATTTTGAATTTTCTGCGTCTGAGGAATCAATATCTTAGCGACAACGACAGCTCCCGGCGCAGCCATCACGGAAGCCGCCAACAAATGCTTGGCGAACAACAATCGCTGTACCGGATCCTCCCCACCCAAAAAACTGATATAAGCAGCAAGCACGCCGCCGGCAATCGTTGCCATCCCACCCGTCATCACCAAAAATATTTCTGAAGGAGACATATCATCCAAATAAGCCTTAACCATTAAAGGAGCTTCCGTTTGTCCTAAAAAAATATTTCCCGTAACAGACAAAGACTCCGGTCCGGTCAAGTTCATCAATTTAGTCATTGCCCAAGCCATTCCGTATACTACTTTCTGTATGATCCCGAGATAAAACAACAACGAAGTCAAAGCTGAAAAGAAAATGATCGTCGGCAGCACCTGAAAAGCAAAAATATACCCGCTCTTGGTCGTATCCATCAATCCTCCTAACAAAAACTCACTTCCGGCACGCGTAAAATCCAATATGGTAACGAATATTTTTCCCACGAAATCAAATACGGCCTGAACCGGAGGGAGATATAAAATACCTATGGCCAAAATCAACTGTATTGCCAAACCAATCGCCACAACTCTCCAGGAAACCCCTTTACGATCGCTACTGAACAACCAGGCGATCCCGAGTATACTCACCATACCTATAACTCCCCTCAAAATAGACATAAACGAAATATGACTTTCAATATTCACCGCACTATGTATTCCTCCTCCGGCCTGAGCGAAAAGATTCCCTGCCGTCAACATAAACAATCCCATCGTCAGTACCGTTATTTTTCCAATCTTACCCATATCTGTTATTATTGATGTTCATTATATTATAAAACGCACCTGCTTCATTAGCAGTAATCAGGGCGAATTTACTCTTTTTAGCGATAGAAAAGATTCTTTTTAACAAAAAAATCCATAGTTTTGCCCCGGATACGACCCTTATATCTTATATTATTGAAACACACGAATAAATCCATATCTATGAGAAAAATCATTTCATGGTTTTCCGGAATATTACTTCTGCTAAACCTTTTACAAGCTTGTTCATCCAAACCGGAAGAAGCCCGACTTACCATCTACTGTACCAGTGACGTCCACGGCAGTATTTTCAATTACGATTTAAAAAAAGGAAAAGAAACTTCTCATAGTCTCGCCAACGCTTCGACCCTCCTCAAAGAAGCCCGGGCCAAAGACTCATTAAGTGTACTCCTGTTAGACGGCGGCGATTTTCTTCAAGGCCAACCCTCGATCTACTACTATAATTTTATTGACACCATTACCCCACACATCCAGGCTCAAGTCATGAACTACTTGAAATACGATGCCGCCGCCGTGGGAAACCATGATATCGAAGCCGGTCACCCGGTTTATGACCGCATAAAGAAAGAATTTCGATTTCCTTGGCTATCTGCAAATCTAATCGACAGCCAAACAGGTAAGCCCTATTTTACACCCTATGTAATAGTGGAGCGACAAGGAATTAAAATTGCTATCTTGGGAATGACGACCCCTAATATTCCTCAATGGTTACCGGAGCATCTTTGGCAAGGAATCGAATTCGAAGACATGATCGAATCTTCGAAAAAATGGATCGACATCCTCCGAAAACAGGAAAAACCGGATATGGTCATAGGACTTTTCCATTCCGGGTACGACTACACCTATGGAGGAGCCAACGAAAAAACGCTTAAAAACGAAAACGCCAGTAAATTAGTTGCACAACAGGTAGACGGATTCGATATCGTTATTTTCGGCCATGATCATACGGAGAAGCAAGAAGAGCTGACGAACGATTTCGGCCATAAGGTTTTATTAATGGATCCAAAATCCCACGGTACTTATCTCGGTAAAATTGTCGTTTCCTTGAAACGGGAAGGCGACCGGTATCGAAAATCTTACCGAAGCGAACTGATCGATCTGGATAAGGTAACTACGGATAAGGATTACATTTCAACTTTTACTCCGGCAATAGATAAGGCCAAATCATACATCGACACGGAATTAGGTACGTTCAAAAGTCCGCTTTCGGGACGGGACGCCATGTTCGGCCCCTCGGCGTTCATCGATTTCATCAACGAAGCCCAATTAGCAGAAAGCGGAGCGGAAATCTCTTTTGCCTCCATCCTTTCGCAGGATGCCTACATCAAAGCCGGAATAATTACCATGAAAGACATGTTTAATCTTTACGCTTACGAGAACTCTCTCTATACGATGCGGCTTTCCGGCGAAGAAATACGCAAATACTTGGAATACGCCGCGGCTATGCAGTTCAATACCATGCAATCCCCAAAAGATCATCTGCTAAACTTTAAAAAAGACGCGGAAGGAGAGATTCTAACGAATAAAAAAGGATATCCGTTCTTACAAAACGACTTTTTCAATTTCTCTGCCGCGGCAGGTATAAAATATACCGTGGACGTAAGTAAAGAACCGGGTCACCGGGTCACCATCCTCTCCATGACCGACGGTACTCCTTTCTATCCGGAACATATGTACAAGGTAGCTGTAAACTCTTACCAGGGTAACGGAGGAGGAGGACATCTCACCCGCGGAGCAGGAATTCCCAAGGCCGAATTAACGAAACGCATCATCGACGTCCGAGAGAAAGACATCCGCTATTACATCGCGGAGTACATCAAACGCCAAAAAGTATTGGATCCTCAACCCAGAAACGAATGGAAGGTTATTCCGGAGAAATGGTATAAGAAAGGCAAAGCGCAGGATTATAAATTATTATACAACAAATAAACAAAAGGGTTGCTTCGATTAAAAAGCAACCCTTTTTACAACTAAAACCGATCTTTCAACCTCTATCTCTTTTTTGTTTCAAAAACAATATCCATCCTATTCGCATCGGTAAAAAAACGTTCTGCAAAATTCCGGATATGTTCAGGGGTCAAGTAATCAACGATTTCACTAAAATTCTTCGGATCGGTCACGTCTATCCCATACAAAGACATCATGGTTAAAACATTCAACCAATATGAATTATGCAGTTTAGACTGTTCGTGTTGGTTACGTATAATCATGGCGATCTGTACGATTTCGGCTTGAGTCGGCCCCTCTTTGATCATCCGATCGATCTCGTGGAAAAGAATCCTTTTCAACTCTTCCGCTCGATCCGGATCACAATCAAAACTGATACTCAGATTATAAACCGGATACGGTTCCCTCTGAGAAGAACCTTCCACGCTCACGTTATAGGTTCCCCCGGCTCCCTCACGAATACTTCGAGTACACCGTAATCTCAAGATATGCTGAAAAATACCGAAATAATAATTATCCCGGACGGTATAAGCCATCTCTTTGGAATAAACCTCCACGACAGCAGACTTATCAACTTCTCCCCGTCGTTCGATCACTTTCCGGGTAACTCCTTGAGGACACCTCACTCCGTTATCTTTCCAATGTTCGCGTCGGTAAACAGAACGAATCGATCCGATGTATTTCTCAACCAAAGGCCGGACTTTCCCCGCATCTACATCGCCCACGATGAAAAAGGTAAAATCACTGGCATCCTGTATTCGGTCCCGATACACCTTTTCGATATTAGCCAAGGTAACCTTATCCAAAAACTCCTGATTATACAATATGACCCGGGGATTATAATCGTTTAATATCATCTGCAAAGAGTCACTCATCGGCGAAG
Organism: Sanguibacteroides justesenii; assembly: GCF_003204205.1. Classification (NCBI taxonomy): domain Bacteria; kingdom Pseudomonadati; phylum Bacteroidota; class Bacteroidia; order Bacteroidales; family Porphyromonadaceae; genus Sanguibacteroides; species Sanguibacteroides justesenii. The sequence goes on along the minus strand of NZ_QJPL01000007.1, from coordinate 17,767 downwards.
TTTGCAAAGAGGCTTTCGCCTGCTGCATCATCAATTCATGAGCTACCTTATCAAAACGAGGTTGCTCAAAAGTCAGATAAAACAACTGCATCAAAGTCTCCAAAGATTGAGGAGTGGACGAGCCCGATATGTTTTCAGCCACATTATTCAAATTGATCGCGATGCTCACGTTTTTTCCTATCAGGTAATTCATTAACTCCTTCCGACTCATCGCACCGATTCCGTAAGCCGGCATCAACTTACCCAACATCATGGCGGCAGGAAGCAAATCGGGTCCGAACAAAGAAGTCCCTCCTTTGCTGTAAGCCGTCATCACCACCTGATTTTTGTCACCGTCGGCTTTCCGAAACAGAATACGAGCTCCATTATTCAAAACCCACTCTTCGGCTCCCCAAGCGGGCAAATCGGTAGTTTTTACGATTTTACCCCCTTTTAGATTTCCCGTTATCAGCTCCTTATCCCCGGTAGGTCTCTCTTCTGCATAAGGTTCCATCTCCATTTTCTCCACTTTTTTCAATACATTCAAAGCATCTCCTTTAGTCAGGTGTATGGCATTTTTCGGACCGGCAATCGATACGACCATATTTTCACGCGTAATCCATTTTTTCGCCTTGTTTGAAACCTCTTCCACGGTAATCGTCGGAATAACGGATTCGGCAAACCGATAATAGTAATCGAATCCGGGAGCCGGTTCATTTTCCAAGAAATGAGCCTGAAACTCGGCAACCAACTGCGAGTTCTCGATTTTATCCAGATTCTCATACATCGTCTTAAAGCTCATCAGTAACAATTGCTTGGCCTTCTCCAACTCCCCTGTTGTAAATCCATAACGCTTCAATCGTTCGTTTTCCGCATATACCTTCTCCAATGCTCTTCCCTCCTGATTCAAATTAGCCGTCGTCGAAATAACATACGCCCGATAACCTCTTACCAAAGGAGCCATCTTACTATCCGCCGCCAAACAGGGTGAATTTTTCTGTTGGGTCAACTTACCGATGCGCGTCTGAAACATCAAACCATACAAAGCCTCGACTAAAGTTTCCCTCATATAATGATGATTTTTCCATTCCGGTTTAACAGCCTCGGAAAGAATATTCAATGACACGAAAGAGTAAGGCACATCCTTATCTACGGCCAACACATAGGACTCTTTACCGGACAATGGAACTTGGTAAAAAGGCCGGGGAGTCGGATTTTCTATCACCGGAATCTTGGAGAACAGATCGATAACCTTTTTCTCCATCCATTCTGCATCAAAATCCCCGACCACAATAATAGCCTGAAGATCCGTACGATACCATTCATGATAATAATCGGCCAAGGCTTGGCGTTTAAAATTTTTAATCACATCCGGATCCCCGATTGTATTCCGCTTCGCGTATTTAGAGCCTTTCAACAAGACCGGCATCGTCTTCTCTGACAAACGTTTTGCCATACCCGATGTGGTACGAGCTTCTTCCAGAACCACTTTCCGTTCCTTATCAATCGCCCGTTGGTCCAAAGAGATATAGCGAGACCAGTCATGCAGGATCAACAAGCAAGTATCCAATAGACTCTCCGTTTGCGTCGGTATATTACTTAAACGATATACCGTTTCGTTATATCCTGTAGCCGCATTCAGGTGCGAACTCACATCCACCCCATTTCTCTTCAATACCTCGGTGATGGCATCTCCGGGAAAATGCTCCGTTCCGTTAAAAGCCATATGTTCCAAAAAATGAGCCAAACCGTTTTGGTCGTCATTCTCCATCAGGGAGCCCACATTTTGTACAATGTAAAAATCAGCCCTTTGCCGCGGAGCTGTATTACGACAGACGTAATAGGTCAGTCCATTGCTCAACCTCCCGTAACGTACCGCCGGATTCAACGGTACCGTATCTTCCGGAGCGTACTGGGCAAAAAGGTTTCCCTGAACAAGCCCCAATAAAAACAGTAAAATCATCTTTCTCATATACCCGCCATCCTTTTTATCTATTTTACAATAATGGTAAACAGGGAGTCCTTGTTGATAGTGTAACCTTCGTTTTTAATCGTCACGCCTATTACATACTTCCCTCTTTTTATCTGGTGATCGAAGGGAATTTCAAAACTTCCGTCTCCGATCCGCATACGGGTATATTTTCGAAAAGAGGTCTCATCCCCGTCAGATGTATAAATTTTATCGATCAGGTATTGATAAGGCACCGTTCCCAATACACCCTGTACCTCCGGAGAGACCCAGGGAAATTTTAACCGGATCCGGGTAGAATCTTCTACCGGATCCAACCCCGAAGCCCATAAAACAGTCATCTCGTCCGGATCATAACCGGCCTGATCCACAATCAGGAAACCTACTTTCTTCTTCTCGCAAGAAGCAATAGCACATACGATAATAAATACAAATATCAATTGTTTCATCTCTTTTCTATTTTTAATTCAATTCCTTCATTATATCATGATTAAACCGATCATATTCAGTGATTTCATGATTTTGAGATTGGATGATCAATATAATAACACAATCACTTAATCTACAAAGATCCAAACGTATGCTTTGTAGCCAACGCATGAATGATCCCATTGGTAAACCGGAGATCCGAAGTAGCGATATTCGTAGTCTTTCGCCTGGATTCCAAATAAATATAAGTCGCCCCGGCTTCCGGAAGTCCTTCATAATCCTGAGTACGAGCAAACAACCGGCAGGCGTTCCCGCCCAACATGGAGATATCCATTCCTCCCTCTCCGGGAATCGGCGGCCAAGGAAGAGAGGCGGTTCCTTTCGGAACATCTTTCCTTAATATCAGATCCACACACACGTATTCTAAAATCATCTCCCTACACTCTTCCGGATCCATATCTTTAATACGTTCAATATCATTATCCAACAGATAACGTAATAACGACAATTTTTTAGGCCCGAAGAAGGTAAACTTCGGATAATCGGGATCCTTCCCGTCAAATAGTTTTTCCAATCCGGCATGTTCGATCATCACAACCGTGGAATCCCAGTTTCCCGGGTTATTTTTCATATATTCCAACATGGAACAATCTTGATAACCGACAGCAAGTCCCGTATCGATAAAGTTCTCTTTCGTGCATCCTGTCAGGACGATCCCCACGATTAAATATAATACTATCTTATCCATATCCGATTATTTATTCATTAACACCATTACCATTGTTTTGCCCAAAAACGATTCTGACGCATATAAGAATTATCATAAAAAGCTGCGACATGAACTGGCAGATAAACGGCACCGTCCTCCACGTCCTGCGGAGTCAGTTTTTGCCATGCATCCGATAATTCCCCGTAAAAACCGGTTCGAACGATATCATATCGCCGATGCCGCTCCGCAATAAGTTCCTTTTCCCGTTCCTTAAATATAGCATAATACAAGTCTCCCTCGTCAGCAGAATACTCCTTGGCAAGAGCGCGTCCTCTGATTTCGTTCAAATCATCAATTGCCGGCTGGGTATCTCCTTTCTTAGCATACAATTCCGCCCGTAATAAAACGATATCCGCCAAACGATAAACAATGACATTTCCGTCGAAGTTCCGAAACCAAGTCTCCGGTTTAGTGGGTGAACTCGTTTTATCTAAAACCACTTCCCGGCGTTTCTGCAGAAACGCCCATCCTTTGGAATCCACACTATCGATCATCTCCGCAGGTTTATAAAAATAAGCCTCTCTTCTCAAATCGGTAATGGTTTCTCCGTCGATTACCCGAGTCGGGTACATCTCCAATACTCTCGAAGCATTGATATGCAAAGTATTATTAATGATATCCCCTACCGGCGTGTAAGGAACTATCGGATACCCTTCATAAAGACTCTCCATATGATAATAACCTTGTAACCAAACCTCGGACCATAATAATTCCACCTCAAAAATACATTCGGGATGTTTTCCCATCATCACTTTGGTACAAACCTCTTCCGGCGTTTTAGCCAAAGAGAACCCTCCCTTTTTGATCACGTAAGTGGCCGCATCGATCCCCTTCTGCACGGCATCCATATCATCACATAACGATCCCTTCCAAGCGTACATATGGGTCAAAAGAGCGTAAACAGCTTCCCTCCCGGGAATTTGCCTGCTTGTTATAGCAGAACTTTTGTTATCAATCAACTCTCTCCAGGGTTTTAACAAAAGAGCCGCCCGTTCCGCTTCCAAAATCTCTTTATCCAAAACGGTTTTCCACGATTCCCGACCCCGTTCTTTCAATTCGTACGAAACACTCACGTAAGGACAATCTCCCCAAGCCTGAACTATTTTAAAATAGGCCATCGCCTTAAAAAACAAAGCCTGTCCCAAATAGTTATCATGTCTCTCTTTCGGTAAATTAGCCCGGTCGATATTTTCGATCACGATCAATGCCTGCGTGATAATATTATACCACCCCTTCCAAGAAAGGAAATATCTATCATTCGTGATTAATGTGCCATCCAAGTTTCGAAATCCCCGAAGATCATCATCGGAAGACTTTACATGATCTGCAAGCTCACCCGATCCTTCAAAAACAGGGTAACCATCAAACATACCTCGATACAATGCATGAATACCGTATACGGCAGAGGCAACGTCTTCCTCTGTTTTGAAAAAATTATAAAAGGTCACGGAATTTTCCGGTTCGGGATTCAGCATATCCACGCACGATACAGTTCCGAAAAGGGAGATTAGTAAAAAAACAATTTTTATTATCTGTTTCATAACTCTCTTCGATTAAAAATTAACACTCAACCCCAATGTAAGCTTCCGGTTCAAAGGATAAGACCTGCTGTTATCATAACCGGTCATAATATCTACCGACTCGGGATCCAAACCGGTATAATTGGTCCATGTGAAAATATTCTCTCCACTCACGTAACAACGCACCTTCGATAAACCGATCTTTTTCGTAATCCCTTCCGGCAACGTATACCCCACGATAAAATTTTTCAATCGCAAGAAATTTACCTTCTCCACGAAAAGATCGCTTGCCGTTCCGAAATTATTCTTCCCCTCCTCGTATGCCAATCGGGGAAAATCCACATCATCTCCCGGTTTCGTCCAAAACGTATACTTCCGGATATCTGTCAGAATAGGTCCCCCTAAACTTTGACCGTCTACGGTTAAAGCTATCCCCTTGCTTGCATTGACGATTGTCCGGCCTAAAGAGTAATTAAACAACAAATTAAAGTCAAAATTCTTCCATTTGATCTCGCTCATGATACCTCCGACGGCCTTCGGCAGAGGCGAACCGATATAAACCCCGTCTTTAGCGGATATCTCTCCGCCTCCATTGGCATCCAAATAACGCATATCGCCTAATGTATAGAATTGGGGCACATTATTCTGAGGAGAGAGAAATACTTTATTCCCGTTCTGGATGTATTTATAAACCAATTGCTCCTCGTTTTGGATGATGCCTAAAGATTTTAATAATTTAATCCCGTTCAAAGGCTTTCCAAGAATGTAGTTATCCAAATCCCGCCCGTTATAACTGCTCTCGAAACGATTCCAGTTCCGGGCAAAATTCACGGTCAGCTTCCATCTGAAATCGTCTCTCCTGATAATATCGTATTTTACGGCGACTTCCACGCCCCCATTATAAATCGAACCGGCATTTTCAAAACGATTCGTTATCATTGAATAATCCCCGGCCAATCGGATCGGCATCAATACTCCTTCAGTCAATCTGGAATAATAGTCGATATTAATACCCAAACGGTAATTCCACAGATCCAGATCCAACCCGACATTGTATTGAGTGGTCGTCTCCCAGGATAAATTCGGATTGGCAATACCGGCTAAGCTACTGGGTAAAACAGAGGGATTTCCCAAGAAGGGATCGCCTTTTGTAAACAAACCGTAAGCCAAATAAGGTTCCGAAAACTGAGTTCCCGTCTGCCCCCAACTCAGACGTAACTTTCCAAAATTCAATGCCTCGAAAAAGTCCATAAATCCTTCATCCGAAAAGACCCAACCGCAACTCACTGAAGGAAAGGTTCCCCAAGGTTTTGCTTTTCCGAATTTGGAACTGCCGTCCCGACGTATGGTAGCCTCAAGCAAATATTTTTGCATATAGCTGTAATTCACCCGTCCCAGATAACTGATCAACGCCGATTCCGTAAAATTCGAACCGTACCCTTTCATGGCCATCGTTCCCCAAGGCACGGTATAGGTAGAGGGCCAGCCTCCCGTCACGTAATGCACGTAATCGCTCGGACCATTTTGTCCCAATCCCCCCATGGAATTCATCTGGTCGTATTGTACCGATGCACCGACCAGTATATCTACCTTGTGCATCTCTTTAAATTCCCTGCTAAACGTGAGCATGTTTTCTGTCAGAATCATACGGTTCTCAACAAAATTCCCTTCACTTTTGCTCCATTTGTTCGTACTCAAATACGAGGGAGAGAATCGATTGCTTTTACTCAGGGCATACTCTACCGAATTGGTCGACACGAAACGAAGCCAAGAAGTAAAGTTTATTCCTAAAGAGAGACTGGTACGTAGGCGGATATCATCGTTTTTCTCTTTTATCCCGTCAATGGATTCCAATAATTTTTGCTCTACGACTCCGCCGTCAGGTAAAAAAGTCGAAGTATTGAACGGTTTCGAGGATATTTGCGGTAAATTCGCCCCGGAACCTTTTACCCCAGACATCTCGTCGCTATTCCTCTTCCTTTTGGCATACGACACGGCAAAGTTCGCCGCTATCGAAAAATACTCCGTCGGCGTAAAACCCACGTTGGTCATAAAAGTAAAACGTTGAAAACCGGTATTCCTCACGATTCCTTTTTCATCGTAAATAGCCACTCCGGTGCTTACGTTGTAATTTTTAGCTCCATACAAGGCCTGCACGTTGGCATTCAAAATCTTTCCCACGTTAAAAAAACGTTTAAACCAATTGGTCGAATTATTATGAAACGGATTCAGACTATCCTGCAACTCCCGGATCGGACCATTGGCTCCTCCCTCTGTTCCGTCACCCCACCAATACCCGAAAGAAGGCTTTCCTCCGCTATAAAGTTGAGCCATCCGGTAGGCATCCTCATAACTCACGGGATATACCGGTTGTTGCAGGTCCGAATTCAGGTAAGCAGAACATTCGTTTTCCAACGCTTGCAATTTGTAACGCCGGGCTTCCACTCCCGCAAAAACGGTCGGAAATTTCGGGAGATAAGAATAAGTATAAGAAATCCCGGCTTTAATTATTCTCTGCCCCTCTTTTCCCTTTTTCGTGGTAACTAAAATTACCCCGTTCGCCGCACGGGAACCGTACAAAGAAGCGGCCGCCGCATCTTTCAACACCTCGATAGACTCGATCATCTCCGGGTCGATCTCCGCCAACACACTCGTTCCCGTTACGGCCGAAGTCATGTTCGAAACCGGAACCCCATCTATCACCCAAAGCGGAGAACTCAAATTCCGTTGCTCCGAATTCAGCGAATTAAAACCGCGCACGATCGTAGCTGTTCCGGCACTTCCCGGGGAACCGCTGATATTGGCAATATCCATTCCCGCCACGCGCCCCTGCAACAAGGACGCTATATTGGAACTCGGCACACTTAAAATATCTTCGCCTTTGATGGAGGAAACGGCTCCCGTAATTTGCCGTTTGGTCGACTTTCCGTAAGCGACCACCCGTACCTCATCCAAATCGGAGGCTTCATCCTCTAATAAAATATCAATCGTTTTAGACCCCTTAATCAACACTTCCTTCGTCTTCATCCCGATAAACGAATAGAAAAGATAGAGATTCTTCTGTTCCGTCAACGTGATGGCATATTCTCCTTTATCATTCGTGGAGACCCCCAAGGTGGTACCCTTCACGTACACCGAAGCTCCGGGAAGCGGAATTTTTTTCGAATCCGTTACTTTTCCTTTAATCGTCCATTTCACGGGAGCTTTAACGGTATCGGTAGCCACTGCCGTCTTTTTAGTAATCAAAATCGTCTTTTTGTCTATGGAATACACCAAAGGACTCCCTTTTAACAGGATATCCAACACTTCGGAGACCTCCATCTCTTTCACGCTCAATGTCAGATTTTTAACCGAAACGACTTCCATTTCGTTGTACATAAACCCCAACCGGGTCTGCTTTTCAATCATGCCGATAACGACTTTCAAATTCGCATTGCTGACCTGAATGGAAACCTTTTGTGCCAAAGACGTCTGATTGGCATAAAGAGAGAAGGTCGTCATCAGTAAAATAACCAATAGATTTTGCATAAATAATAACCATTTTTTCACACGCCATCCCCCGGGAGAAGGGTGCACTTCTTCGTTTTTTTTCATAACTTTGTCTTTGAATGAATAATAATTTATTATTGTTTATGATAATCGGGAGCGGGGCCAATCACTCCCGGTTATTTCTTATTTACCTTTACCACTTTGTCCTCAAGCTGAAAATCGACTCCTGCTATTTTCGCTACCATATCCAAAATCTCACGCAGATTTTCAAACCGCTTTACTTTTCCGGTAACCCGGAGCTTTTTCAAAACATCTTCCGAACATTCAAAAGAAACATCATACCAACGCCCGAACATCTCTAATACCTGTTCCAACGGTTCGTCGTTAAAATAAAACCATCCTTCATGCCAAGCCAAATAATAGTCGGTATCCACCTCCCGCAACTCATGTTCTCCGTCACGCCCGATCACGATCTGTTCCGAAGGGTTCAGGACGACCCCCATTCCTTCCGGTTGCTTCACCAGCACCTTCCCCTCCACCAAGGTGGTTTCGTACCGGATATCCGTCAGATAAGCTTTTATATTGAAACGGGTTCCCAACACCTTCACCTCAAATCTTTCATCGACCTGCACGATAAAAGGAGATGTACTATCCGGAGCCACCTCAAAATAGGCCTCACCGGATAAACTGACCCGGCGCATATCTTTCCCGAAGGAAACCGGATAACGTAATTCGGAGTCGGAGTTTAGCCATACCTTTGTACCGTCACTCAAAATCAACATATACTCATGCCCCCTGCCCACGCGAAGCCGATTATAGATTAGCTGTTGTTTGACAGGACGTGTTTGTACCTGGTAGTTTAAGACCGAATCTTTCACGATCTCCTTACCGTTCCGTTCGTTGATGCGCTGAGGTGTTTCCCGCAATTCACACAAGGTACCGTCGCTCAATTCCAGAACGGCACCCCGAGTAGCCGGACGAACATCTATCACCTGACTTTTAGCTATATAGGGGTGTGGGTCTTTTTTACCGGCCCAATATAACACGCTCCCTCCTATCATAAAAGGAAGTGAGATCACGGCAACACGCCAATAAATATTTTTTAAGAAATGCTTTCGGCGGGAGGAGATCACGCGTTGCCACTCCTGTTCCACCTGAAGACCGTCTATAAATAACTTGCGTTTCTCAAACGCTTCTCCATCGGACATCTCTCTCAACAACTGTTGCCCGGAGGGAAAGTTCTCTAACCATTCGTCTAACTCTTTCCTCTCCTTCCCCTCTTCCATACCCAACAGCCGATAAAAGATCAGTTTTATCTTATCGTGCAAATTTTGACTCATTGAATTCTATTAACCGTACTGACACGCTTAATAGACACATTCATTCCGAAAAGTAGTGAATCAAAATTCTTTTTTTTTGCAAAAAAAGAAAATAACAAAGGAAATATTTATCCTTCAGCAATACACGTATAACCTTATAAGCATTCGCTTTCAACGTGTTAACCGTATTTACAGAAACATTCAATCTTTCCGCTATCTCCTGATTCTTTAATCCCTGAAGTTTCAATAAAAGTATTTTTTGACTTCGATCCGGAAGCGTATAAATAGCCTTTTCCAATAAACGGTACAACTCCTCTCTGGCTACCTCCTTTTCAAAAAAAAGATCACTCCCCTTTACCTCTAACAGGCTTCGTTCCGAATACAAATGATGAATACATTGTCTGCGCAACACGTTTAGACAACGATTCTTCACCACCATATAAAGGTAATTTTTCACGCTATCCACAGCCATCAACTCTTCCGGCTTCTCCCATATCCGGCAAAACACATCGTGTACCACGTCTTTGGCTGCCTCCCGATCCTCCAAATAACGTTCGGCAAACACACACATAGAGGCAAAATAGCTATAAAAAAGATTTTTGAATCTTTCCTCATCCATAGAGATTTCATGCAAATGAGTTTGCTTTCCTGTCATTTTTGTTGTATTTTATGGGAACATACAATTAAAACTCAAATATAAATCATATTTAATTCATTTTTGGACGCAATGAGAAATATTTTTCATCCCGTTTACAAATAGACCATTTTAGACCAATAATCCACGGGGAGAGGTACGATATGATCAGGTGATTAAAGGATTCTAAGATTTAGAAATTGGAGGATTATGTGATTGACGCTTGCAGATTACAGATTAAAAAATTACGTCCAATTTAAAATCTACAATTTAAAATTGACAATAGAAAAAATGACGATTGTAGGATTAAAATCGAATCACCTAATCATGGAATCACTAAATCTCAGCATTTTTCTAATTTATAATCAAGTAATGAAAGAGGGCAAGACAGGCATTTGATCACTGAATCTTTAATTATTCACAAATAAAAAAATCCGGTTCATGAATGAACCGGATTTTCCTATCCAAAAACTTTTATCTACTGGAGTTCTTTATAACTGTCTTCGATGTATTCGAATTTACCCTTCGCTATTCCTTTGTACTTCACCTCCCAATTAGCGCGCGGAGAATAGCTCTTGAAACGAATCGTGTATTCGATCGGCGTTCCGTCGACTACCGGCTCTGCTTCGGGATATTTTCCTTCTAAGACGGCCGGGAAACCTTCCGTAATCAAACGCTGCTTCTGGATTTCCAATACTTCTTCATCGGATTTGCCCGCTAACTCGTTAACACCAGCCAACTCGTCATATTTTACCAATAAAGACACGCCCATATTGATATTCACGTTATAGGTCGTAGAACCGAAATAGAACTCTCCGGTATCCGGATATTTCTCGTCCAAATAAGCATGTTTGTTTTTATCAACCCAATCCAACATATACTGATAATCCGATTTCCCCATTTCGAATGTAATGTGAGGATTAGCAAACCACTTCTCTCCATTATGCATGAATTGTTCTGCTTTCTGAGAAACCGGATTGTATTTCATCCAGGCTCCTGCGGTAAAAGTATACTCGTCCGTATAGATGGAGTAACTGCTTCCTCCGTCATTTTTATAAATAAACGTCACCACATCCTTGTCCTGGGCGTACGGGAATTTTAACGTCAACAATTGAGGCAAATAATTGTCCGCATCGCTATTGAAACAATCGGTCTTACCCATCTGGCTGAAATCGTCGGCCGTCACGATATAAACATCTTTTTTCGTGTAGGGACTCCAGTTTCCATACCTCTCGCTATACGAGAATACGGCAACCACTTCCTTGGTCAACACGGGATCCACACTCCCTACGATCTCAAACTCGGGAGTCTTTCCGGCTAAAGTACATTTATAAGCGACACTTTTCGGAGCGCTATTGTTTCCATAAGTGGCATATCTGACATTGTAAATCACATCCTTTACAGCCTTATTCCCCAATTTAGCCAACAAAATCTTTATACCGGATCTAACCTGTTGAAGGATAAATGCATCCGTTATGGTCACACCGTGCTTTTCCTGGTACTTCTCCCAATCTTTTTTGCTCAGATTAAAATTCGGACGATCTGCATCCACACCGAAATAAAACTCTTTGTTTCCATCCACGAACTCTTCTTTGTTGCTCTTCACCCAATCCAGAATACTCTTATAATCATACTTATTCATTTCGAAGTTCACCACATTGGCCGTTTTTCCGTCAACCGCATCGGAGGTCTCGTTATAAGTCACGATCAGCAATTCTCCGTCTTCTCCATCGGCATCGATAGCCTTTGTCATATTATCCCGGTTCGCGGGCATTCCCCCCGTAAAACAAAGATACTGAGCCACGTTTCCTCCTACTTTTTTATAATCGGCTACCCCCAACGTCTTTTTATTTATTCTGGTTGCCGCCGTATAAAAATTATAGGTAACCATAGCTGTTGAATTTTTATTCAATGCCGGATATTTCGATGTTAAAAAATCAGGAATATAATTTTTAGCCGGAACAGAAGAAGAAAAATTCTTATTATCCGCGATAGTTTTCACCTTTGCAGAGTCTGCAGCGTTTTCGCAACGTTTATAAGCTAAAGAGGCGATCGTGGCATAGTCCGCATCCGCAAGCGTGTAAACAATATCGGCATGAACAGGCTCTTTATTGGCATCCAAATCATCATACACATCCGACATGGGATTACAGGATGCCAACCCCAACAATGCCAATGTTATCAAACTATATATTTTACGCATATCTTTCAATTTTAATCATTAGAAATTCAATCTCAATCCCAGTGTCCAAGTTCTACCGAATCCGTAATATACCAAAGAAGAAGCGGCATTATGATAAGCTCCGTCCTTAGCATCGGCAATGTATTTTGCATTAAATACGTTATTGATATTCGTGTACAGGGTAAAACGCACGCCCTTATAATCCAAGCCGTAACGTAAATTGGCATCTACCGTGACGTAATTCGGCATTCTCCACGAATCGATTCCCTCTTCCCTCGCCGCAACACGGTTTTCAATCGTGTAATCGGAATAGTTTTTACCGAAGAAATTCATATCGGCTCCGATCTTAAAACGAGGGAACGGTTCGTAACTTGCTCCTAAAGCAGCAGTCATCTGAGCCGAATTGCCCACATGCACGTCTTTCACGTATAATTTCTCATTCTCGCTAATAACTTCGTTGCTTGCATCCAAAACCACCATCGTCGGGTTATCGGTTAAAACCCAGTTACCCCACGAAAACATTCCCTTTAGGTTAAAATTATAAACGGGTTTGTATTCGGCTTCAAATTCGACACCATGGTGACAGGCGTTCAGGCCGCGTATATTAGCCACGTTTCCGTTACCGACACTCTTGGTCAAACCGCGATCATTCCAGCGGGTATAGTAATAATTTATCTTGGCTGTCAAAGTGGGCATTTCTAAACCGTATCCTCCCTCAATAGTGTATACGGTCTCGTATTTCACGTTCGGTGTAATTACGTTCGTGTTATTCTTGAAAACCACATTAAAATAAGGAGCCCGCTTAAAGTAACCGCCATTCAAATAAACATTGTGAAAAGCACCGAATTTATAATTAGCTCCGGCTTTCAGTCCCCAAGGCAAAAAGTTTTGCCAACTTGTTTTACGCATCGGGTCACCTTTTTTATAGGCACCGTTATCTATACGGCGATAGGCCTCGTCCGTCAACGAAAAAGAGAGGAATCCCGAAAAATTATCTTTCACGTACTCTCCCTGCGCGAAAATACCGCCCCAAAGGACCTCTCCGGTATTATCAAAAGCGATCTTATCTCCTTTTTTCAAAGCCACGTTAGGATCCTGGTAAGCCAATAAATCAGACTTATTGTTATAATAAGCACCCCCCATCAAATCCGTAATTTTTATAAAGTGATACCCCTTATAGTAGCGAACGTCCAAACCTCCCGTTAATTTGATATTATCGGTTAACTGATTGGTATAGGTACTCAGCGCACCGTACCAATCATGAGAGTTTATCGCATTTGCCAAAACTAACAAGGAACCGGTCGTGGAAGCCTGATTTTCTCTCATCACGGCATCGTAATCCAACAAACCGTCCGGGGTAAGTTTCGTCTCTTCGTAAGGCTTTCCGTCCGTATAGTTGTACTGTAACTAATTCTTATTAACACCATAGCTACGTCTTCCGCCTCCGTTAGAGAAAGACAAATAAACCACCGTAGATAAAGAAGAACGCTCGTCAATCGTCCAGTAATGATTCAAGGACATCTGAGGCTTATGATACTCGTTATAGGCATAAGGACCGTTGAATATTTCACCGTTCAAGATACCGTAACTGGAATTCCATCTCGTCCCGTTTTGGTTATCGCGATATTCCTGAATCGTATGCATTTGTCCGCGTTGATTGTGCCATTGCGGAGCACCGAAAGCAGTAAAAGAAAGACGATGATTATCATTGATTCGCTTGGACACATTCACAAAATAAGCCCATGCCTCGTAATTAGTCGCATCTACATACCCATGAGTACTTGCTGTTCTGGATCCGGCTAAACTTACAGCCCATCCGTTCTCCATCAATCCGGTCGAAACATTTACAGCGGCTTTCGAGTAACCGTCATTTCCTATTCCGTAATATAAACCACCGCCTTTAATAGCATCCGTACTCTTCGTAATCATATTCATGGTTCCTCCCACGGAATTAACAGCCAATTTAGAAGCCCCCAAGCCGCGCTGTACCTGAATAAATTGAGTCACATCAGAAAGACTGGCCCAATTCGACCAGTACACCCTTCCGTTCTCCATATCATTGATAGGAATACCGTTAATCAAAATACCTATGTTATTGGAATCAAAACCCCGCATATTAATACGAGAATCTCCGTATCCACCGCCTTGTTTCGTCGCGTAGATAGAAGGGGTAGATTTCATAATTTCGGGAAACTCCTGACTTCCCAATTTTTCTTCAATCATTAAGGGAGTGATATTCGAAATAGCCACCGGGGTCTCACGATCTTTCGTCACAATAGAAGCTGTTACCTTCACCTCATCCAAACCTACCGTCACAGGAGTAAGTTTTATAGTTCCCATATCCAACTCTTTGTCTTTCAAATCTATCTCTTTCTTCAACTCCTCATACCCCACGTATCTGAATAAAATGACCATTTTCCCTTCCTTTTTTGTCTTAATCACGAATTTCCCATCAATATCGGCAGCAGCCCCGATGGAAGTCCCATCTATCGTTGCAGTTGCTCCAATCAATGCCTCGTTCGTCTTAGCATCAATAATTTTCCCTTTGATAACGCCGTCCGCCAACGTAGCCAACGACATACAAAGCATCGGAATAAACAACATCAGGCATTTTAATAACACTTTTCTCATAATCTAACTTTTTTAATTCGTAAGCAAAATAGCACCCTTAATGTTAATCAATTATTAATTTCTTGTAGGATAAAAATTACATTTCACACTTCTTTTTATTTTTTATTAAGAGAGCTACAAAGGTAGTATTTCGATTCAATATATCTATTTTTTAGACGAGTTTAACATTTTATAAAAAGAGAGAGAGTTCTTTTTATTAGATGTTAATTTTTCCTATGAAAAAGGTGTCGTCCCGGCTATATTACAGGAACAACACCTCTTAAAAATATTTTTAAAATATGCTATTTTATTGCAGTTGTCAGCGAATTTCAGACCCGGGTTTTAACTCTTTTTCCGGAGCTACAAAAGAAAGAGTTCCGTCTGCATTCTCCGCCATTAAAATCATTCCTTGAGATTCTATCCCTTTCAAAGGTTTCGGCTCTAAGTTCACCAATATACTGACCTGACGTCCGACGACTTCTTCCGGGGTATAATATTCCGCAATACCGGACACAACCGTACGTTGATCTATCCCGGTATCCACGGTTAACTTCATCAATTTTTTAGTTTTAGCCACTTTCTCGGCGGCTGTGATTTTCCCCACGCGAATATCCATCTTTGAAAAATCTTCAAAACTGATATTGGCTTTTGCCGGAGCTGCTTTTACTGCAGCCAGTTCATTCGCTTTTTTCGTCGCCAACAGTTTATCGATTTGAGCTTGTATCTGGGCATCTTCAATTTTCTCGAATAACAACCCTGCTTCACCCAAACGATGTCCTGCCGGAATAACCTGGTCGCCCATAGCCTCCCAGGCTATCGGTTCTATATTCAAGAAACCTCGCAATTTCTCCGAAGAGAACGGCATAAAAGGCTCCATCAAGGTGGAAAGATCGGCTGAAACCTGAAGACATATATTCAAAATAGTCTTCACTCTCCCCTCGTCCGTTTTAATCACCTTCCAAGGTTCTGTATCCGCCAAGTATTTGTTCCCCAAACGAGCCAGATTCATAGCCTCTTTCAAAGCTTCCCGGAAATGAAAAGTATCCAGGTTCTTTTCCACCTGTTCGACAATCCGAGGAATCTCGTCCAATACTTCCCGATCGTAATCCGTCAGTTCTTCCCGTTCCGGTACCCGGTTATCGAAATACTTTTGTGTCAATACCAAGGTACGATTGATAAAGTTACCGTATATCGCTACCAATTCGCTATTGTTCCGGGTCTGGAAATCCTTCCAAGTAAAATCGTTATCTTTCGTTTCCGGGGCATTGGCCGTTAAAACGTAACGCAATACATCCTGTTTCCCCTCGAAATCACGTAAATACTCGTGTAACCATACCGCCCAATTCCGAGAAGTCGAAATCTTATCGCCTTCCAAATTCAAAAATTCGTTTGCCGGAACGTTATCCGGAACGATATAAGACCCTTCGGCCTTTAACATGGCCGGAAAGATTATACAATGAAACACGATGTTATCTTTTCCTATAAAATGAATCATCCGGGTCTCCGGGTCTTTCCAATATTTTTCCCATTCCGGCGTCAAATCTTTCGTGGCCGAAATATACCCGATCGGAGCATCAAACCACACGTAAAGGACCTTGCCTTCGGCTCCCTCGATCGGGACAGGTACACCCCAGTCCAAATCCCGAGTGACGGCACGCGGCTGCAAGCCGTTATCCAACCATGATTTACACTGTCCGTACACGTTCGGCTTCCACTCCTTGTGTTCTTCCAATATCCATTTCTTCAACCAATCCTCATACTCATTCAAAGGCAAATACCAATGTTTGGTCTCTTTCAGTTCCGGTTTGTTTCCGGTAATCGCCGAAACCGGATCAATCAGGTCAGTGGCATTCAAACTCGTACCGCACGCCTCGCATTGATCTCCGTATGCCCGCTCGTTTCCACAATGCGGACAGGTTCCGATAATATAACGATCGGCCAAAAATTGCCCTGCCTTCTCATCGTAGAATTGCATGGAGGTCTTCTCGATAAATTTACCCTCATCATACAATTTTTTAAAAAAAGCAGACGAAAGTTCGTGATGGGTTTTGGAACTCGTCCTTGAATAGATATCGAAAGATATCCCCAATTCGGCAAACGATTCCTTTATTATCTTATGATAACGATCTACAATATCCTGCGGCGTCACTCCTTCTTTCTGGGCTTTAATCGTGATAGGCACCCCGTGTTCGTCCGAACCTCCGATAAAAGCGACCTCCTCTCCTTTTTTTCTCAAATACCTCACATAAATATCTGCCGGCACGTATACCCCTGCCAAATGTCCGATATGCACCGGACCATTCGCGTAAGGTAACGCAGTGGTAACTAAATTTCTCTTGAATTTGCTCATATCTAAATTTGAGTTTGTAAAGTTAAACGCTCCTAACGTCCATAAAGCCACTCGTATTCAAAGTTCTATAACCTCGTAAACTTCATGATCTTTAAGAATTCGCAAAGGTAGAAAAATATTACCTAATCTGTGATTGTAATTTGCAAATTTTAGATCGCAGACTACAAATTGATTTACGATTCAATTCCGATTTTTATAATTTAAATCGTCCATCTGCAATCGCAAAGGGGATAACTCTTCCGGGACTCGCCGTGCTCGGACAATCCGTCGTCCGGTCGCTCCTAAAAGCAAACACGACGCTCGCCGTCCACTATGTATGCCCCTTCGTTTTTATCCCCGCTTCTTCAGTCCTCGATCGTCAAGAATCCGAAATCACCTAATCTCTTTAATCTTTGAATCTACAATTTACAATCGTCAATCTACAATTACAAAGGGGATACCTCTTCCGGGACTCGCCATGCTCGGACAATCCGTCGTCCGGTCGCTCCTAAAAGCAAACACGACGCTCGCCGTCCAC